>DNGI01000262.1:0-339 GCA_003486645.1 Cyanobacteria bacterium UBA11370
TCCCCCACTCTCCCCCTCTCCATTTTCTGAGGAAATCGACTCAACATCCGCCCATCTTAAGGGAGATTAAGAAGTCGCAACGCCTCTTCACGGGTCATCGCATCTCCGGGTCTAATACTATACATTGACTCTTGTATAGCTGTGAGCATATACAAGTCATAGTAAAGGGCTTGGAGTACGTTCCAAGCGTCTGCCAAACTTTCATCCGGAAGTTGCTCAATTACGCTAGGAAGCTGTTGAGTTAAACGATGTAATCGACCTCTAAGTACACTCATCAGAATTATAATTAATGTCAGTTGTTAGTGATAAAGTAAGGGATTGCTAATTGCTAATCGCTAA
>DNGI01000262.1:538-4194 GCA_003486645.1 Cyanobacteria bacterium UBA11370
AATTGCTAATCGCTAATCGCTAATTGCTAATTGCTAATCGCTAATTGCTAATCGTTCATTCAATAGCGACGATTTCGCTCCCGCTCTCTTTCTAATCGTTGCCGTACCAATTTGTAAACTTCTTGAGCTAGAATTTCTAAATTAGCTTCACTCACAATATCCTCTTCTTGGGAATAGGGAGAGATAATCTCTACAGTCGCTTCAGGGATTTCGGTAGGAGTGCGATCGCTTTCTGGTTGGTTTTGGCTGAAGGATGCTTGTTGATTGTTCTTGTTAATGCGTTCAGGCAAGATTGAATTAACAGAATCTGATAGTTGAATTTGAGAAGAATGAACTCGGCGGAACCCGTCAGGGGTAAAGATAAATTCTTCAAACTCATCATCATCAAGCTGTTGTATGGCTGATTCCTGGCTATTACTAGGGGACGTTTCACCAATTAATTCAGCAATACTTGACCAAGAGGTGGGTATAGTGTTGCTAGTGCTTTGATCAGATTGATTAAAGAGTGGATGATTATTTTTAGTTTCACTAGGTATTCCTAAAGAGTAATTATCTGTTTTTTGGGGTGTTTCATAAGAAGTAACTTCTTGAGTGTTATTGGGGTTATCTAAAGTGGAGTCATCACCTATAGTTAAGGTTTGTAATGTCTGTAGGGATTCTTCACCTAGGGCAGTTGATTGACCTAATAGTTCAATCTGAGTTAAATTGTTTACAACAGTGGGTAATAGTGGAAACTCTCTAGTCTCTGATAACAGTTCGACGACCGTTCTATCTGAATTCGTTTTTTCTCGTATTTCTTGTTCGTTACTTTGAGTTGGATTGGTTGAATTAAAGGTGACAGAAACTTTTTCATCTTCTACAAGAGTTTCTTCAGCTTGTTCTCCAATACCTTGCAAGATAGTTTTCCCATAAGGAGACAGTAGGATATCTGTTCTAGATTCCATCCTATTGCCCTTCGAGTTTTCTAAAGGATAGAGGAATTTAGATAATAGGGGTATCTGTCCTAAAGGTTTAAGGGGTAACAAAGGATGTTTTATACCCAGAGGCAGTTCTAACATACCATTTTGGATTTTAGATTTTCAATTGAGAACAAATCGTTTATCAAAGCATATTGATTTCCCTCACATTTCTTTTGAGAAGCGTAAGGCTAATCTCTTTTTATAGCCCCTACTTTGAAATTAGTTACTAGGATGATAGGCTGATGAATCCCGTTGAATGTTGGTCGTAGCACCACCACCTCCCTGCTTGGCCTCAACGTTTAAACCTTCATAGGCTAGGGTCAACTCTTCAATGGCAACGTTTTTAGAACTCGCTTGTAGGGACGGTGTTTTCCAACCTACAGGAACAGCACCAATTAACGTCCAACATTGCATAGTTTCACCAGCTTGATTAAATACCAAAATATTAACATTGCGACGTTCTGTATTGCCGCCATTCAGTATGCTACTAATCCAGTTCCAGAAGGTTAAATCATTGGTAATTCCTCGCTTGAGAGTAACATCACTGAATTTAGCTTGCTTAAGTAAAATGCGCTGCTGTCCGTTTACACCACCTTCTGCAACAGTTTCTTTATCAATCTGAACACTCAACCCAGAACACTCGCTAAATGAAGCGGTTATTTGACTCTGCATTTCTACATAAAAGCGATTGGTTGTAACGTAATTTTCTCCGTAATTCTTATTGGTCATGATAATACCTCTCCTTAATAATTTCTGCTACGTTCTCGTTGTTTGCGTAAGTCTTTTTCTATCAACTCATAAACTCTATTGCTTACTTTTCGCTTCAAGCTAGAGTCTTGCAATACCTTAGCAGCGAGTTTTAAAACAGTTTTTCGGTGGTCATTGGTCATTTGTTGTTGGTTGTTGGTTGTTGGTTGTTGGTTGTTGGTTGTTGGTTGTTGGTTGTTTGTGAATGCTTTATTAAAGAATAAGTGATGTTGTCTTTATTCACTCAATTCATCATCAGGTTTCTTTCTCATTCGCCTCCCTCGTTGCTGTAAACCTTGTAAGTAGTCCTCTGGATCTGATGAGGTAATGAGTTCAGGTTCTTGGTTTGCTGGTTTTTCTTCTAAAGTTTTGCTAGTTGATGGGAGAGTATCCAGGCTGTCGAGATTTTTCTTGCGATTTCTCAATTCGGCGGCTTTTTGCTGTAATTCTAGGAATGTTTCACTTTCAGTAATTTCGGCTACCTGCTTCGCTTTTTCAGTCTGGTCAATTGTAATGTCAATTCTTAATAATTTCTTGACTCCTTGATAGACAGCTTGAGCATAGCGGTCAATTAATAATACACTCCCTGCTGTTACTACAAGTCCTAACCCTGGAGGCACTAAAGGTATCCATCCACCTCGAAGAAATACCTGATAGCTAGCATTGTATAAAATTGCGATCGCAACTCCTGCCACGGGTATAAAAATCCACGGACGGCGAATTTTCCAAGCTAATGTTCCACCCACAACTGACCAGCCAAAAATCCATAACATTTCACTCCACTGAGGCCAGTACCAAATTAAAGGTCGATTGTTCCAAACAGTACTGAGAATTTGACTGACAATTTGAGCGTGAATGATCACTCCTGGCATTTCTACTCTAGCTTGTTTTCCCGCACTATAGGGTGTAGGGAAATCATCATTTACGGTGCTGGCTGTATAACCGACTAAGACAATCCGGTTTCTGAGTAATGCTGGATCGACTTTCTTCTCTAACACATCTGAGAGAGTAACAAGCTGGACAGCCTTTTCAGCCGAGCGGTAATCAATCATAATTTGGTAATCTGTCGCCCCTGTACTGAAGTATCCGCCCGAATCTTCTTCGAGAGGTTTAAATAGGGCTGGACCTAACTTTATATATCCTTCTTCGGTTTGTTCTGGCTCAATTCCATCGCCCTGTAAATAAAGTAGTGCCAAACTAAACGCAAAGGAGGGAATTTGGTTGTCGTCAGAGACGTAATTACATAAATGAGGTTTTACAATCGGAACTTTCGATTCGGCAGGAATTGAAACTAGTGCAGTTCGCCGAATTTTAGCATCTATATCTTGGGGCAAATCGGCAAAACCAATCCGTTCTGGTGGTACTCCAGGCGCGGCGGATGTTCCTGGTTCATCCACTGAACTGAGTATGCAGGCGGCAATAATATTATCGTTTTCTTTCAGGACTTTTTGTAACTTGTCTCGACCTTCACCAATAGGCACATCTCGCCCAATATCAATCCCGATCGCTCGTGGTTGATACTCCTCTAATCTCTGCAATAATCGAGCTAAGGTGTCATCCCATATTGGAAATTCATTTTGTTTTCGGATATCGTCTTGAGTAATTTCAACAACTACTAAACGCTCGTCTGGCCCTGATTCAGGACTAGATCGAATTAGGGAGTCATAGGCTTCTAATTCATAGCCTTCTAAAAATCCTCCTTGCCGCAATCCAATGATTGCCCCTGTCACAACTAAACTAGTAAGAATGACGGTTGCGCCAAAGCCGATTAAAACTTGACCGAAGTTCTTGGGGTTGGGTAAAACTGAACTATTTTTTTTAGATAATGGAGCAATCATGGTATTAATGCCTCCTCATCGTTTGAGGGTTAATTAAAATAGGGTGTGGGGTGTCGGGTGTGGGGAGCAGGGGACATACTTGTGCTAGATAATCTTAAGTATTAACTCAAAA
>DNGI01000352.1 GCA_003486645.1 Cyanobacteria bacterium UBA11370
ATACTTAGGAAGTATTTCACTAATGGGGACGAAGTTACCTTGGTATATCATGCCGTTGTACCCCTTAGTGAAATACTTCCTAAGTATCCAACTGTACCAATCAGTACCAAACTCCCCCAACTTTTACGACGATTTTTCCAGGCTAGAACTAACCCGCCAAACCAAAAGAATAACCACGGTAAACTATATTTAAGTAACTCCCATACATAATACCCCGGAGAGCCACTATTCCCTTCCACAGATTCAGAAACCCGTGCTAATCCTTGAGCCTGAATATGAACTTCCCAAAAGGTTGCTCCATAATGTTGCCATTGAGCAATATACCAGGCAATAACTGGCGTAGTTCCGAAGAGAATTCCGATCCAAAAATAGCGACTTCTTAACAAGACTAATTGGTTATCCGCTAAGAGGAATAAAAAAGCGATCGCTCCCAGTAACAGTACCAATATGCCTTTCGTGAAGGCAATTAATCCCAGAGAAATACCAATCCCAACCGCCCAACGTCGATCCTGACGCGTCTTGAGCAGACATCCGATTAATAATAGGAAAAAAGTAACGACCATCCCATCTAACATTGCCAAACGCCCGTGGCGCACAACAGGTAGAAGGGTTAAGTAAACACTCGCTGCCAATACCGCAGGTAGACGTTGACGAAAAAGTTCTCGTCCTACAAAATAAAGTAAAGGAACACCGCAAGCGGAAGAAAATGCACCGGGTAAACGAGTCGTAAATTCTCCCACACCCCAAAGTTTGTAACTTAGCGCGATTAACCAATCCATCAAAGGGGGTTTTAACAGATAGGGTTTCCCTTGAAGTTTAGGATAAAGCCAATCACCACTACGATAAATTTCTCGAGCGATCAAACCGCGAGTTCCTTCATCCCAGTCTCGTAAGGGTAAGTCTCCTAGAGAAATGAACCACAAAAAGACGGCTAGTAAGAAAAAGCCTAAAAAATACTGGGTTTCTGTTAGTGAGGGATGCAACGTTCTAGCCAATTTACTGATCTATAACTAATCTTTTTATCTATAGTTATAGGATACACTGGAAAATTAGAGTATCAAAGCCTAAAGTGAAACTTTGAATCATGCACAAACGAGCATTCTGGGTTGGATTGTTACTGATCTGTCAAATTGTTTTTGTGTTTCCTTTGTGGACACCCTCTGCGTTGGCGTTAACAGAAGAGCAAAAACTGTTCTCTGAAGCGTGGCGGATTGTCTCACAAGCTTATGTTGATGAAAGCTTTAATGATCAAGACTGGTGGATGGTGCGTCAGAAGGCGTTGGAAAAGCGACTGGATAATCGGGAAGCAACCTATGCAGCGATTGAAAAAATGTTAGGGAGTTTGGATGATCCGTTTACGCGACTTTTAAAACCGAATCAATATCGGAGTTTAAAGGTTAATACATCTGGAGAATTATCGGGAGTTGGGCTACAAATTGCCCTTGATGCGGAAACGGGAGAATTGGAAGTGATTGCACCGATTGCGGGTTCACCTGCTGAGAAAGCGGGAATTCAACCGCGCGATCGCATCCTAGAAATTGATGGTATTCTGACTTCAGAATTAAGTCTTGATGAAGCTGCGTCTCGAATGCGAGGGGCAAAAGGTACAACAGTTACTCTCAAAATTCAAGCCAAAGAAGGGGAAGCCAGATCGATTGAGTTGGTGCGCGATCGCATTGCGCTTAACCCAGTCTATGCTACGTTAGATTCTCAGTCAAATGGGGTTCCAGTAGGTTACATTCGTTTGACTCAATTCAGTGCTAATGCACCCACTGAAGTTGCTGATGCGATTAGTAAATTAGAGAACGAAGGCGCTGATGCTTACATTCTAGATCTGCGAAATAATCCCGGTGGTTTGTTGCAAGCAGGCATTGAAATTGCCCGCCTTTGGTTGGATCAAGGAACTATTGTTTATACTGTAAATCGACAAGGAATGTTGGGGAGTTTTGAAGCCTACAGTTCTGCTCTCACTGAAGATCCTTTGGTAGTTTTAGTGAATCAGGGAACAGCTAGTGCTAGTGAGATTTTAGCAGGGGCATTGCAGGATAATCGGAGAGGTGAAATCGTTGGCGAGAAAACCTTTGGTAAAGGTTTAATTCAGTCGTTATTTGATTTATCGGATGGATCGGGATTAGCGGTGACGGTTGCTAAGTACGAAACTCCTAACCATCACGATATTCATAAGTTAGGGATTAAACCGGACTTAGAAGTGGCGTTAGATCCGATTACAATTGAGCAAGTTGGTACGGCATCAGATAATCAATATCAAGCTGCAATAGCTGCGTTAACCGATAAGTCCGTACTTGCTAAAGCAATTGTTCAAGACAGTGCAGCAATTGAAGGGAATCAAAACTCTAAAATCTAAAAGGGATTCATTGAAATAACGGAAAAGTCTTAAGAGCGATCGCCTAATACAAACTAGACTTAGGGAGGCGATCGCTTAAACAATGTTCGTTAAAGTCTAATCCCTTTGACACTTATCATATCGCACCCTGCTCTACTCGATCTTGATTGTAATTGATTGGAGCCAGCTCTTCGACTTCTTTGTTAAAACCTTGATTGCAGGAATGAATCTGATTCAGAAGTTAGGGATCTCAATTGTTTTTCATACTTGTGATTGTTCTAAAGCTTGTCTTCGATTAACGATTAGCTATTAGCCATTAGCCACCCTGATCCGTTAAATCAAGTTGAGCTAATCTATCATAAGCCCGATCAATAACTCCTTTCCCTCGGAGAAACCCAATATTTGCACCCGGACAAATATAACTCAACGTTTCCGGTGTAAAGCGATTCATTAAAAACTGAATACTCTGAATTTGCCTGCGCCAGTGAAATGTTTTCGATGTCCGTAAAGGGACAACTTCTCCCTGTGCATTCGGTAACAAATGACGACCCGAAAAGAGAATACCTCCCGCAAAATTATAATAAAAACAAGCAGACCCTGGAGAATGACCCGGTGTCCAAAGTGCCTGAGAGTTTGGAGATAAACTAAACTCCTGTTGAAAGGGAATAACATCTAACCCTGGCAAAAGATAAGCTTCCTGTTCTTGAATCAGAATTTTACATCCCATCGCCTCCTGAATTTCTCGAACTCTACCAATACCGCCGCGATGAGTAATAAAAAGTAAAGAAACTCCCCCAACTTGGCGTAAGAATTGCTCATTTGCCTCATTCCACGCCGGACAATCGATCAAAATATTAACAGAAGCCGTAGGAGATGAAGTTATAACAGTCTCCTCCATCCCCCCATCCCCCCCTCTCCCCTGCTCCCCCTCTCCCCTAACCGCATTTTCTACAATAAGATAGGCTGTGCCACCTAGAGTATCCCGGTTCGGTGGAAATGCGAAAATAGAATCAAGGACTGGGCGTGGTAGTTTAAGCGCAGTAGGCTGCTGATAGGATAGCGGTGTTTGAGGAGGACTAACGTTGTCCTGTTGAGAAGAATCGGGTTGCACAATACTTGTATGCCTGTGATCGTCTGCCAATGCTGCTTGACTTGCGTCAACATGAATGCCTTTACACCAATTGTTAGCCGTACATTATGGAACTCTGGTTACTCCTATTTTTAATGGTTTTGCTGACCTACTTCGTTGTCAAGCGTCGCGTTGCTAGCATAACGCGATCGCAACCCATGACTCAAACCTCAGCACCGACAGAAACGGTTCCACCTGCGGTAGAGAAACCCTCCCTACGTCCGATTACCAAACAGGAAGAAACCGATCTAAGAAATTGTTTTCCTTGGGGGGTGTACTATTTACAAAATGTTGAATATCGACCTCAAGCAGTACTATGTCGTGGGAAACTGCGGACTAATCCCGATACAGCCTATCAAACAGTACGGGAAAATATCGAGGCAGAATTTGGCGATCGCTTCTTTGTGATTTTTCAAGAAAGCTTTAGTGGTAAACCCTTCTTTGCCCTAGTTCCTAATCCCTATGCTCAAACAAAAGTAGGGGAAAATAGAACTCTGGAGTCTCTCCCTAGAGTGTACCGCGAATCTCTAACACGACCGGGTTTAGCCTTAGCCTTACTGTTGATTACCTTATTTACTACAACCCTAGTTGGCGCGACTGAAATTGCCGGATTTCCTCTTGAAGAGGTGCAATCTAATCCAGCACTTTTACTCCAAGGACTCTCCTATGCTGTTGCGCTAATGGGAATTTTAAGCATTCACGAACTGGGTCATTATGTAACGGCTATTTATTACAAAATGCGTAGCACTCTGCCCTATTTTATTCCCGTACCTTTTTTCTTAGGGACATTTGGGGCATTTATTCAATTGCGATCGCCTGTCCCCAACCGCAAAGCGTTATTTGATGTGGGAATTGCTGGTCCACTGGCGGGTTTAATCGTAACGATCCCTGTCCTACTTTGGGGTCTAACTCAATCCGGTGTGGTTCCTTTGTCCGAAGAATCAGGATTAGTAAATATTCAATCCCTCGATCCTAGATTTTCCCTCTTATTAGCCCTGTTGAGTAAATGGGCATTAGGTAGTCAATTAACCCCAGAGATGGCAATTAATTTGCATCCTGTTGCGGTAGCGGGTTATATCGGTTTGATAGTAACCGCGTTTAATTTAATGCCAGTCGGACAATTAGATGGGGGTCATATTGTCCATGCGATGTTTGGTCAGAGAATGGGTGCTGGAATTGGTCAAATTACACGACTGCTGATGTTGATACTAGCAATGAAGGAACCAGATTTGCTACTATGGGCAATTATTCTGATCTTCATGCCAATTGCTGACGAACCCGCGCTTAATGATGTTTCAGAATTAGATAACTGGCGGGATCTGGGCGGATTGTTGGCTCTGGTGATGTTAGTAAGTATTCTTTTACCTCTCCCTGGTACCCTTGCTGCGGTATTAAATGTTTAGGTCAACGAGGGGATGGGAGAGAGGGAGAGAGGGAGAGAGGGAGAGAGGGGAAAATTTATAGAATTTTGTATTAATACCAAGTTACGTTCATACGTAGTACTTTCTTGCCCCCTTGTCCCCCTTGTCTTTCCTAAATCACAACTACAGCTTGTCAATATCACAGCAATCATAGTTAAGCCTATGTACACTAACTTCTGCGCTCGATAGAGGGTATGAGGATGATCACAAGCTTCTCTCAGCAAAAGCCTGAACAACACCCCATAGCCGCAATTGGGGAAATAGTCATCTCCCAATCCTCACGATTCCCTAGTTAAACTAGGTATAAACTACTCTGGGTGTTGTCCTTTTTTATCTACCGATGAATTCCTGACCACCACTCGCTTTCAGCACAGTGCTTGAGGCGATATTCAAGAGTGTACATTATTAATAAGAATTACTGCCCCCTTTTGAAAATGCTGGAAACCATAATCTCTCAATCCCCTCAACCTTCACCCAATACTCCACGAATCGGTATAAGTATAAATTCTTCAGAGCATTTAGAACCGAATGAAGTTCACTGGTTAGTTGTTGAAGACGATAAGGGACGTAGAGAACTGCCTTTAGGTGGTGAACTTTATTCTATCGGCAGAGATTCAGATGCGGATATTCGCCTCTTTTCCATGTTTGTTTCTCGCCGACACGCCACATTGGTGCGACGCTATCGAGAAGACGGGAATTATGCCTACCAGATTGTTGATGGGGACTTAGAAGGCAATCCTAGTTCTAATGGGATTTCGATTAATGGTCGCAAACTTCAAAGTCACTCTCTCAAACATAAGGATAAGATTGTATTTGGTTCCGGGGTGACAGCAACCTATTACCTACTCAAGCGCGATGAGAGGAAAACTGATTCAGGAGATCCCTTTGATATTACTCTGATCGACCCTGGTATGATTGATGATTTAGAAGAATAAGAATGGGGAATGGGGAGTGGGGAGTGGGGAATGGGGAATGGGGGCAATATTTGTACTACAGTAAAAATAAACTACTAAGCTGCTCTTGCTTTTAAAATTCATAGTATTGAGTTAGGCAACTTTCCCCTCTCCCCCTCTCCCCCTCTCACCCCCTCCTCCTCTCCTCTCAAGTTTTCTGCAACGAAGGATTTCTAATGATTCATGTAATTGGTGGTGGACTGGCTGGTACAGAAGCGGCGTGGCAGATTGCTCAAGCAGGAGTTTCAGTTGTTTTACATGAGATGCGACCTGTACGCATGAGTCCTGCTCATCATAGTAGCGAATTAGCAGAATTAGTGTGCAGTAATTCCTTTGGGGCACAATCAAGCGATCGCGCCGCAGGTTTGTTACATGAAGAATTGCGTCGCCTGGGTTCAATTATTATCAGTAAAGCCGATGATCATGCTGTTCCAGCCGGGGGGGCGTTAGCGGTTGATCGAGGCGTATTTAGCCGCGAATTAACGGAAACTCTCTCCAGTCATCCCTTGATTGAATTACGTCGGGAGGAAATTCCCCAAATTCCCGATGAAGGAGTCGTGGTGCTAACGACTGGGCCATTAACCAGTCCGGCTTTAGCGGAAGACTTGCGACGTTTTACGGGTTTGGAGTATTTCAGCTTTTTTGATGCGGCGAGTCCAATTGTGGTGGGGGAATCGATTAATCGAGATATTGCCTTTATGGCATCGCGTTATGACAAGGGGGAGGCAGCGTATCTTAATTGTCCCATGAATCGGGAACAATATCTACAATTTTGGCAAGAACTGTGTGCAGCAGAAAAGGCAGAATTGAAAGATTTTGAGTATGAAACGGCGAAATTCTTTGAAGGGTGCTTACCCATTGAGGAGATAGCGCGGCGGGGCGAAGATACCATGCGTTATGGTCCGTTGAAGCCAGTGGGATTATCTGATCCACGTACTCAACACCAGGATGAAGACTTAATCCAACAGGATAACCCAGAAACCTTAATCCAAAATCCAAAATCCAAAATCCAAAATCCAAAACGTACTCAACACCAGGAGGAACACTTAATCCAACAGGATAACCCAGAAACCTTAATCCAAAATCCAAAATCCAAAATCCAAAATCCAAAACGTCCTCAAAACCAGGAGGAACACTTAATCCAACAGGATAACCCAGAAACCTTAATCCAAAATCCAAAATCCAAAATCCAAAATCCAAAACGTCCTTATGCTGTGGTGCAACTACGGCAAGAAGATAAGGCAGGTCAGCTATGGAATATGGTAGGGTTCCAAACAAATTTGCGTTGGGGCGAACAGAAACGGGTGTTTCGGCTAATTCCGGGGTTGGAGGAGGCAGAGTTTGTGCGAATGGGGGTAATGCACCGTAATACTTTCATTAATTCACCCGAATTACTGTATTCTACCTTACAGTTTAAGAAGCGCCCAACCTTACTTGCAGCGGGTCAATTAGTAGGAACAGAAGGTTATACCGCCGCAGCAGCAGGAGGTTGGTTAGCCGGAACAAATGCAGCGCGATTAGTTTTGGGATTGGAACCTGTAGCGCTACCGCCAACGACGATGATGGGAGCGTTATTTGAGTTTATCAGTTCAGCATCTCCGAAACATTTTCAACCGATGCCACCGAATTTTGGAATTTTACCAGAATTAGGAGTAAGGGTTAAAAGTAAAAAAGATCGATATGGAATGTACCGCGATCGCGCTTTAGCAGATTTGGATCATTGGAGTCATAAATTACGGCTTTCTGTGGCTTGAGATTAGTCTGTTATCCATTAGACCTCGTGCATAAATCCATAAAAACCCCCCCCCACCCCCCCCCCCAAAGTAGAGG
>DNGI01000110.1 GCA_003486645.1 Cyanobacteria bacterium UBA11370
CGTCAGACCATCAAACCCTGATTATCTCGATAAATATCTTGGTCTGACGCACCCTACAAGTTGATTTTATTGTGACTATAGGTTGAATTTACTGTTTTTTATATATAAATGTAGTACAGCGATCGCCTAAAATTTAGTTTTGACTATGTTTTATCTATACAATTAGTCCAAAACTCAATGACCTCATCGAATTACCCATTGGCTAATACTCTAAAAACAGCCTTTCAAGTTTGTAGCGTTGAGCCGCTAGAGCCTGAAGAAATGGAGCGGTACTATGTGGACTTATCAGCGGCACGTAAAACCTCAGCCATTGACAGTGTTAGTACGATTTTAGACTTTCAAGACCCCGCCGATTTTTGTGCGATTTTGTTTACCGGACATCGAGGTTGTGGCAAAAGTACGGAGTTAAAACGGATTCAGAAGCTATGGAAGGAAGATTACCGCGTTATTTATCTAGAAGTGAATGAAGAAACTGATATTAATGATGCTCAATACACAGATTTATATTTAATTGTTATCAAGCAAGTTGAATTTGAATTGCGTAAATTAGGGTTAAATTTTGACGCTCAATTATTGAAAAATTTTGAAGCTTGGTTTAAGGATGTTACCAAAGAAGACGAGCAAAGTGTTGAAAAATCGGTCAGTATCCAGGGAGAAGCGACACTCGGTCCCGAAGCTCCATTTATTGCTAAGTTGCTCGTTAAGTTACTTGCTCAAATCAAAGGATCGGAAAAACAAAAGACTACGATTCGCCAAACGTTAGAAAAAGACTTATCACGCCTGAAGGCAGATATTAATCTTTTGTTGGGGGATGCTTACGTTAAAATCAGAAGTAAATTCCCTCAATGTAAGGGATTGCTGATTATTTTTGACAACTTGGATCGCGTTCCTCCGGCTGTTGCCGATCATTTATTTCTTGACTATGCGGCTCAGTTACAAGAACTGCATTGTACGTTGATTTATACCGTCCCCATTTCTGTCCTTTGCTCGCCTAAAAATCCGTTGAAACAGTGGGAGGGCGACCCCCATATTGTCCCGATGGTGAATATTTATCAATTTGAACGCGATCGCTGCGATTTAAACTACAACCAAACTGGACTTGATGCGGTTGCTAGTCTGATTGAAAAGCGTGTCGATATTGATGCTGTATTTACATCTCGTGATGTGTTGCTGGAGATGGCAAAAGCGAGTGGTGGTCATGTCCGACAATTAATGCAGATGATGCGAACCGCTTGTCAAAGAGCGAGTACTCAAAAGCATCCCAAAATTGACGCTGATGATGTTACCTATGCGATTAAACAACAGCAATTTAGCTTTGAACGCTTTATTCCTGAAGACCATTATCCTTTATTAGCCCAAGTATGCCTGAGTAAGAATGTGAGTAAAGATAAAATTGGTCAGTTGATGCTCTTTAACACGTCGGTTTTGGAATACAACGGCGATAAACGATGGAATTATCCTAACCCTGTGGTGAAGCGAAATGAATTCTTCCAAGAAGCAATCAAATTTGCCCTCGCAGGGCAACCTTAATGTAGAAATCGGACAGTTTATCGCCGCGAATCAACAGGAATTTGCGGAGTTGCTCACGTTTGTAGACTTTGCGGAAACGTTTACGCTGGGGTTGGTGGAGGTGAATTTCCCGCCGGATGCTGAGTTATTAATTGAGGCACTAAAGACCAGTCCTGAATGCCGCGATATTCAGTTCGTTATCCTGAATTTATCCGAACCGAATTTGCGCTTTATTCGGGATGAGATTATAAAACTTTTACCAAGCATCGAGAGAGAACCAGACAAAAAGCTAGTTCTGATTGTGCGGGGGCTAGAGCAGTCGATAGGTGTGTTTGGAGAGTATCCTCCCGTTTTACAAGACCTCAATTTTGTTCGTGATGCTTATAAAAGAACCGTTCCCCATCCGATTCTATTTATTCTGCCTGACTATGCCATCACTCGGTTAGCCAAATTTGCGCCTGATTTCTGGGCGTGGAAGTCAGGAATTTTTCGGTTTCACACCACTCAAGCGACAAAAGATTATGCCATTGCACAGACGGCAAACGCTGAAAACGACAGAGGAATGATTCAATTAGCCACTCCCGAAGAGCAAGAGCGCATCGATTTATTACACCGCCTGTTAATGGACTATAAACCCACAGGACATCAGGCGACAGGCGACAATCTCCGCCAATGTAGTAATATCTTGCATCAGCTAGGGGTTGCTTATTTAAATCAGAAAAATCCTGAAAAAGCCAAGGACTATTTAGCAGAAGCGGTAAAACTCCTGAATGGCGAAGAGTCAGCCTTCCATGCTGAAGTTCTCAACTCATTAGGAGAAGCTTATGACCAGCAACGGGAATTTGATAAAGCAATTGATTGTTATCAAAAATCATTAAGGATTTCCCAGAAGCTAGAGAACCGTCGCGGTGAAACTGATTCTTTGTTTTACTTGGGTAATGCTTACCTCGAAATGCGGCAATTTCAACAGGCACGAGATTTCTATCAGCAGTGTTTAGAGATTGAGCAACAAATCGGCGATCGCTACAGTTGTGCCAGCACTTACCACCAGTTGGGATGGGTTGCCCAAGAAATGCGAGAGTATGAACAGGCAAGAGCTTACTACCAACAAGCCTTGGATATCTATCTCGAATTTGGCGATCGCTACAGTTGTGCTGGCACCTACCACAACTTGGGAATCGTTGCCGAAGAAATGCGAGAGTATGAACAGGCAAGAGCTTACTACCAACAAGCCTTGGATATCTATCTCGAATTTGGCGATCGCTACAGTTGTGCCAGCACCTACAACAACTTGGGATACGTTGCCCAAGAAATGCGAGAGTATGAACAGGCAAGAGCTTACTACCAACAAGCCTTGGATATCAAGCTCGAATTTGGCGATCGCTACAGGAGTGCCAACACCTACCACAACTTGGGTATAGTTGCCCAAGAAATGCGAGAGTATGAACAGGCAAGAGCTTACTACCAACAAGCCTTGGATATCAAGCTCGAATTTGGCGCTCGTTATAACCAAGGCAAAACTTACCACAACTTGGGAATCGTTGCCCAAGAAATGCGAGAGTATGAACAGGCAAGAGCTTACTACCAACAAGCCTTAGATATCTATCTCGAATTTGGCGATCGCTACAGTTGTGCCAAAACCTACCACGGTTTAGGACTGCTAGCAGAAGCACAGGAAGACTACGCCGAGGCAAGGGCTAATTTGCAGAAAGCCTTGGAGATATATGTTGAGTTTAAGGATGAGTATTGGGCTGGTGTTGCACGGGAAGTATTAGAACGACTACCCGATAATTGTGAAAATTAGTCCTGATTTCCGGCAGATATTCCAGTTTTGAATAAACTTCATTCCGCAATCAGGGTTTCAACCAAGAAGTCCGGGTTCTGGGTTATATGTTGGGCGCAAGCCTTCATCGGTGTCAACTTAAGCCCTGGCGAATGGAATTCGCGGCTATAAAAACGAAGTCCGCCTGCGCGGACTAACGAAAAATTAAGTCTTATGAAACCCGCGCAGGCGGGTTTTGTTTGTGTAGCTGCGGTTTCAACCGCCTAGCTGACGTTAAGTTGACTTTGAGTCTGTGATTCTCATCAACGAGCGATCGGCTAGGCTAACGCCTCGCTACGCTGTTTTCATGCTCGTAGGGCTGTACGCTGGTGCCGTAGGCAATCGCACCTCATCCCCACATGCGATCGCCATCACAACACTCCCACGAGAATCCTCATCAACGGTTCTAAATCGGTTGGCACGCGATAAAGAGATAATTAACCTATGAATACTAATATCTTATTTCCTCTCCCGATAAGAGCCAAAAAATTTGTTTCCATTAAAGTGAATTAAATGGTCAGGCGACTCTACTAACCATACCTCAGTTTCCCAACTAATTTCTAAACACCACTCACGAAACGCTTGTCTATTCAGAAATGCACTCACGAAAATAGGGTCAGGCTTACAGTTCTTGGTGAACTCTTCTAGGTTGAGATGTCGAAGTTTAGATATCGGATTAGAGGAGTAAACCGCTTCAATGAACAATAGCCAATTATTAACCTCATGATAGGCAACGACATCAGGAAGAAGGTCATGCTCTATTTCAGGTAATCCTAGTTTTTTAAGTTTTTCGTCTTTTCTGATCAGAATTTTTTTAGAAGTATCTCCTAAATAAAGGACTTCAGAGCCGGGAGCATGTCGAGGCAGAAATTCCTCTATTATTGCCTTTTGAACTACATTATGCTGTCCCTGGATTAGCTCTAAGTAAGTCCCATCAGGTAAGATTACAGGCAGTTTTTCTTGATTCCTAACTCTGTCTAAACGACTAGCTAAAATACCAAATTCTTCTCGGAATTCCTCAACACTATTTTCCCACTGTGATGTTCCAAAATTCGTTAAAACTTTAACTGCTGCTTCATTGATTGCATAGCTCCTGGTTGGGTCATTTGTATTTGCATCGGGATTTGCTACACTCCTCAAAACCAGTCCACTGGGTACTAAAATCGCCAACTCTTTTCTACGCACATCATCGTAAGAACCACGAGATAACTCTTTACCTAGAACGTGCAGGTAATTAGCATTACAAAAATCAATAATTCCTCTAGAAGTTAGTGACCATGAACCTTGCCCTTTCCAGCATACTGCATTACTCCAGCTAGTATTAGGCTTAATGTTAGCAACAGCTAGAAGCGTGAGAGCTAAACGATCTTTTCTTCGGCGTGTCATGCTATCTACAGGAATCCCAGTTGCCTTGAGAATGCGTAAAGCTTCATCTACTTTGGGTTCCATATAACTTTTTTTCGCTAAACGTGGAGCTAAATTTATCCGTTTTTTCGGTAGTCCAATTGGTACTTCTATCGAAAGTTCTAGAGATAATTGAACAGGTTGAGTCTGATAATTTGAAATGTCTGAACGTCTGAAATCACCGTTTAGATACGCTTTTACTGATTTAGCAATAGCTTTAGCCATAAGTGGAGGTACTGCATTACCAATTTGGTTAAATTGGCTTTCTTCAGTGCCTTTAAATTCATACCAATCAGGAAAACTTTGTAAACGGGCACCCTCACGAACGGTAAGTCGTCTCCTACGTCCATCAGGCAATCGGAGACGTAGCATATCACCAGTAGGGGCACTTAAATTTCTACAAGTAACTGTTCTAGAAGGTACGTCCAAATGTAAATCACGGGGTTTAACACACTTCGATGCAGCCTCATATCTGGCTATGTAAGCATCCATACTAGAGGTAAGAAACTTGGCATCAGGAGGCACACAAAAAGCTAATTCTCCCAACGCTTCACTTACTGTGTAAGGTGTATATTGGTGTGTTTTCTCTGGAAATTTCCACCCTCCTTTATGTGCAACGCAAACCAGCCTTTCCCGGCGTTGAGGTACACCGTAGTTTGCAGCATTGAAAATTTCGCATTCTACTATGTAGCCTAGCTCTTGTAATGCTGAAACTATTTCCTCTAGATAGGATTTGTTGCGATAGGTCATGCCTCTGACATTTTCAAATAAGGCTAAATGGGGTCTGTATTGTTTTATTGCATCAAGGAATATAGGAAAGCCATCTCTACTATCTCTAAGACCACTTTGATAACCTCCTACGCTGAAAGGTTGGCATGGAGGAGAACCAATGATCGCTGAGACATTCTCTAGTAATTCAGGATTACGAGTCAGTGTGACTTGGTTACATTTTGTTCGCAGGTTATGGCGATAGGTCAAGCAAGCATCCTCTAACATTTCATAACCTATCGTCCTAAAGCCTACAACCTCAAAACCTAACGCGAGTCCTCCACAGCCTGCAAACAAATCGATGACGAAGGGAGTACGATCATCTTTTTCTGATAATCTGAGTTCCCTCTCCAAAAATTCAGTATATGGTAATCTCTCAATCCTAGTCTTCTGCTGCGTACTCATATAAGCACGTACAAGCTACCTATTGCTAACATGAATATAGTACTTGATTCAACAAGATGCATCATCTTAATAATCCGAATTGCGCCCGAACCGCTTCGACAGAGGTTATTCTACCAGCTTTACTATCAGCAAGTCCTGCTTCAATAGCTAACCTGACATAAATTTCATACATCAAGTCATCCCAAGTAGCCTTCTCCGGCAATCTATCAATCAATTGTCTCGCCTCTTCTTTTATATTTGCGGTTTCCATAGACGGCTTGTAGAACAGCTTCACCCGTCTATTGTAGGCTGAAAATCACAGTCGGATTGACTGTCGTTGCACGGAAAGCATTAGAACGACTAGCAGACAATTTTGAAAATCCAGAGACAGAAGAGGAATGTCATTGAGAGGACTTGATACTCGTGAATGAGTCTTTGATTCTCTCTAGAAAGTCTCAGAATCTCATTCAAGAATCTTCAATACTCGCCGTTGAGTCTTTGATACTCGTCGGAGAGTCTTTGATACTCGTCGGAGAGTCTTTGATACTCGTCAATGAGTCTTTGATACTCGTCGGAGAGTCTTCAATACTCATTCAAGAATCTTCAATACTCGCCGTTGAGTCTTTGATACTCGTCGGAGAGTCTTCAATACTCGTCGGAGAGTCTTTGATACTCGCCAATGAATCTTTGATACTCATCAACGAGCGATCGCACCTTATCCTCACATGCGATCGCTCCATCCATCACAACTAAACAGTAAAACATGAAAATTCATGTATAATACTTTTGCTCTCAATCAATCCTCCAGAAAAAGCTTTATTGATGGTTCATCCAGCGATACTCAGGCATAAGACAATGACGGAGACAACCGTTTTAAGCCTATTGAGTACGCTTTCCCGAATGGATGCAGAAACATTCTGTGAGCGTTGGTTTGACATTGACCAGCTAGAACCAGAAGTAAAAGAGCGAAAAAAGCAAGAGAGAGGTTACAGAGCCAAGTGTGCTAGGGTTTTGAGTACTGTACTGAAGAAACCTTACAGGACAGTTGATAGCTGGGGCGCTCGCTTTGAAGGAATGCCAGACGATTCTAAAGCCACCCTTGCTTATGCTGATGCCCTGCGAGTGCAACTGAAAGCCGCCCCCGATGAACTCTTAAATTTATTCCTAGAGCAACGCTCCAACAAAGAAAGTTAACGTAAAGTCCTCTCCCAAATAATACATGGATTTTAATGTAAATATCTTGCCTTTCCACACCAGAAAGTTCTAGAGTTGTACACAAGCTTTCCAACACAGAACCCTATGGCACAAGAATTTGTTTCTGTATCCACCGATGCACCCCTCCCCTCAGTCGCCAGCCAAATGCAACCACCAGCACCCCCCAATAGAGAATGCCTCAAACACATCCTGATTGGTTCTCCCCAAGTAGTCAGAAGTACCATTCACAATCTGCACGTCCGAGGCTACGCTGAAGTTACGGCCTGGAGTCCTCTTCAACCCACAACTAATCCCGGTGAAGTGATGAGTGTATTGTTGCGGTATGTGGTTCGGGAATAGGCGCTACGATATAGCCTGTCTCTACCGCCTAATTACTGGCTAGTAGACTGAAGAGCTAAATCATGTTGGATTATGAGCCTAGTTTAGGGTCTCAGTATGGTATAGCTAAGATATTGAGGATTACTACAAATACAGAATCAAAAACTACATCGTTAAACGGCTAAACCTTGCACAATTGAAACTAGCCATCCAAACGCTAGTGAACTGTTGTTTGAAGTTACGAGGCTACGATGCAGCCTGATTACCCGGAGAGTTCACGATGAGCCAGCAAAAACGCACAGTTCTAATTGTGGATGACTTCCTACCAGACCAAGCACTCTATCGGCGTTACTTGCTGCACGATCAAGACTCTTCATACACCATCCTAGAGGCAACATTAGGATGGCAAGGGTTAGAGTTATGGCAGCAGCACCAACCGGATGTCGTATTGCTAGATTACCGACTACCTGACCTAGAGGGATTGGAATTTCTGGCAAAATTACAAACCCAAAGCGACCATTTGTTCTTACCTGTGATTGTAATAATAGAGCAGGGGAATGAAGTGATCGCACTACAGGCAATTAAAGCAGGCGCACAAGATTATTTACTCAAAGAACAAATTACACCGGATAGTTTGCGGTTGAGGGTTAATCGAGTCATTGAAACCTTGCAGTTACGTACCCAACTGCAACAACGTATTCAACGAGAACGGTTGCTATCACAAATTATCAAAAAAATTGATCCAACCCTAAATTTAGAGGAAATTCTCCAGGCGACTGAGACTGAAGCTGGGCAGGCAGAACTTTACCAGCACTCACCAGCAGAACTGACTCAGCAGCAACAGGTAGAAACTGCCTTACGATCTGCTAATGAGCGCTTTGAACTGGCAGCAGCAGCCGTTAATTGCCTGATTTATGAATACGACTTTCAGAAAAAGACGGTGGCGCGATCGCACGGACTCACCCAACTGTTAGGATACACCCCCGAAGAAGCCGAAAACACAGCGCAATGGTGGCATGATCGGATTCATCCCGATGATTTTCAGCCCATTCAAGAATATTTCCAAGCCAACATATCCACGACGGATCGCTTTGCGAGTCACTATCGAGTGCGTCATAAAGACGGTCATTATATATGGGTGGAAGACCGAAATATTGTTGTGCGGGATCAAGCGGGAGAGATGATCAAGCTTGTTGGTAGTACAACCGATATTAGCGATCGCAAACGTACTGAAACGGAACTGCGGGAAAGTGAAGAACGCTTCCGCCAGCTTGCCGAAAATATTGATGCAGTGTTCTGGATTACTGATTTTCCGGAACGACGAGTGAACTATGTCAGTTCTGCCTATAAACGGCTATGGGGACTCAACCCACAGGACTTGTATGATGACCGCCAAGTATGGTTAAATTTAATCCACCCAGATGACCGCGAATCAACAGAAAGAGCATTTCAGCAGAACGCTGCGGTTGGCATATTTGATCAAGAATACCGAATTGTTCTGCCGGATGGGTCTGTACGCTGGGTCAGAGACCGTTGTTTTCCCCTCAAAGATGAGTCAGGGCAGGTTTATCGCTTCACAGGTATTGCCGAAGATATTACTGAACGTAAGCAGACTGAGGCATCGCTTCAAGAAAGCCAAGCCCTATTTGAAGCCTTCATGCGCTACAGCCCCACAACTGCCTATATTAAAGATGAGACAGGGCGCTACTTGTATGTCAATCCTTTAAATGAGCGTATTAGTCAGCGAAAAATTGAGGATTGGTTGGGCAAGACCGATGTTGAACTATTCTCACTTCAAGAGGCTCAACAGTGGCGCAATAATGATTTAGTTGCTCTTGCTGCCAACCAGGCAATTGAGGTTATAGAAATTCAGCAACAAACAGACGGAGAACATTATTTCCTTTCCTTCAAATTCCCGATTCACCTATCTTCAGAACGGCGGCTAATTGGAGGGTTATCACTCGATATTACAGACCGCAAAAAATATGACCAAGCGATCCGGGAAAGTGAGGAACGTTTGCGCGTTTCACTGCGGGGAGCAAATCAAGGAACTTGGGATTGGGATATCAAACCACAGATTCTAACTTGGGATGACCGCTGCAAGGAGATTTTTGGACTGCCACCTGAGTTTCCAGTGACTTACGAGTGGCATATCGAAGCGCTACACCCAGATGATCGACAACAAGTTTTTGAAGCGGGTGTGATTGCTCTGCGCGATCGCACCGAGTTTAATCAAGAGTATCGTACCTTCCATCCGGATGGTGCAATGCGCTGGGTACTGGCACGGGGGCGCGGCTACTATGACGAGACAGGTGAACCGTATCGGATGTCTGGCACTGTAATGGATATTAGCGATCGCAAACTTGCAGAAATAGCCCTGCGGGAAAGTGAGGAACGCTATCGATGTTTAGCGGAATTGATCCCCCAACTGGTATGGACAGCCAACGCCGAAGGACTACTACTGGATGTGAATCAACGCTGGTCAGAGTTTACGGGATTAACCTTGGAACAAGTCCAAACCGAGGGTTGGGAGACGGTCGTTCATCCAGATGATTTACCCATTCTGACGCAGCAGTGGGCAGCGGCTGTACGAATGGGTACATACTATCAAGCGGAAGGTCGAATGCGACGGGCAGATGGAGTGTACTGCTGGCACTTGCATCAAGCCATCCCACAAAAGAATGAGGATGGTCTAATTATTAAATGGTTTGGTACCGCAACAGATATTGACGTGCAAAAGCAACTGGAAGCTGAACGCGATCGCATTCTTGAGTTAGAACAAACCTTCCGTGCCGCTGCCGAACGTGCTAATCGTGTCAAAGATGAGTTTCTAGCCATTCTCTCCCATGAGTTGCGTTCTCCCCTTAATCCTATCTTAGGCTGGACAAAGCTTTTACAAACTCGCAATCTGGATCAGCGCCAAACCACCCAAGCTTTAGAAACGATTGAACGAAATGTTAACTTGCAAACCCAACTGATTGATGACTTGCTTGATGTTGCTAAAATTCTGCGGGGTAAACTGAACTTGAATCTTGCTCCGGTTAACCTCGTCGTTGTGATCGAGTCAGCGATCGATACTGTAAAGGCAGCCGCCATTGCCAAATCTATCGAAATTCATGCCATATTACCCAACATTGGTCAAGTTTCTGGGGATTCGGCTCGACTTCAGCAGATTGTTTGGAATCTGCTTTCTAATGCAATCAAGTTTACTCCCAAGGGTGGACGGGTGGATATTCAATTAGAATGGGTCGGCAACCAGGCACAGATTATTGTCAGCGATAATGGCAAGGGGATTAACCCTGATTTTTTACCTTACATATTTGAGTCATTTCGTCAAGAGGATGTCTCGACAACCCGCCAATACGGTGGGCTAGGGTTAGGATTGGCGATTGTGCGTCACCTGGTTGAAGCACACGGAGGCACAATCGCGGCTGAAAGTCTGGGTGAAGGGCAAGGAGCTACCTTTACCGTCAGTTTACCCCTGTTGAACCGTGAACCAGAGATAAACCCGACTAGAGAATTACTGGAACAAGAACCCGATCTAACGGGGATTCGAGTCTTAAGTGTGGATGATGAACCTGATACCCGTGAGTTGCTGACAGTCTTACTCACTCACTACGGGGCAGAGGCGATGACGGTTACATCGGCGGCGGAAGTTTTGACCGCCTTAGAATCGTTTCAACCCGATATTTTAATTAGTGATATTGGAATGCCAGAGGTGGATGGCTACACCCTGCTTCAAAAGGTGCGTTCGTTGCCACCAGAAAAAGGAGGTCAGATTCCAGCGATCGCCCTGAGTGCCTATGCGGGAGAGACCGATCAGCAACGCGCCCTCAGCGTTGGGTTTCAGCAGCATATCACAAAGCCTATTGAACCAAATCAGTTAACTCAAGCGTTGGTGGCATTAACGAAATCGGCTCAATTTTTGGTTAAGTTGTGAAGGCAGTCATCAGTTATTAATCAATATGATGTTCCGCTAATCACCCCTAATAAAATTTTAAAATTTATCCCCCTCTCCCTCTCTCCCCCTCAATCTTTTTGTCGTTAGGGGTGTGGGGTATAGATGGAGGAACAAATTAAATTGTGATAGATTACAAACTAGATTGCGTCTTGATAAGTATATTTACTTATCAGAAATTCTTTTAAATAGGATGATAAGTTTGCTATCAAAAAGGGTAAGTTAAAAGCAACCAGATGGGAAAGGAATGGCATCGAATCTAAGGTGGGGTTAAAAGCTTACTCACCAGAACTTCGAGCTTTACGCTCATTTCAAATTTCTTGAAACTTCAAAAGAATAAACTTTTTGAGGATCTGTCTATTCTCAACTTAGTCAGAGGCTATTTTAGCGGTGACTTAATATTAATGTCCGCTAAATTTCGCCTGCCAAAGATTATTCTTATCTCTCGCTGAATTCTTAAGAATTAGGGATTTAGCAGGTTAGTAGGATACGCTCCGACATCTATCGACAGCTATTTGGAAGAGATAAAAAACCGATGAACACCATTTACGGAACACCATTTAACGACTTTCTTTTCGGAACTTTTGATCCGGATTTGATTTATGGCTATGAGGGTGATGACACCCTAGAGGGCAGGGAAGAAAATGACGAACTCTATGGCGGGGATGGGAATGATACCCTCTCTGGTCAACAGGGTGATGATATTCTCGAAGGCGGGGATGGTAATGACACCTTATATGGTGATGAAAATACATCTCCTGACTCTCTTCCCCCATTCCCATCTACCTGGAACGATACCCTTGATGGCGGCGAAGGCGATGACAGGCTATTTGGCGGTTATGGCGATGACCTTTTATATGGTGGAGAAGGTAATGACCAATTAGATGGTGGTAGCGGAAACGACACCCTTGATGGCGGCGAAGGCGATGATGACCTGTATGGCAACCTCGGCAATGATATCCTGACTGACGCAGAGGGTAGAAATCAACTCTATGGCGGTTTCGGCAATGACACCCTCACAGGTGGGGAAAGTGGTAGCAGCCTCTATGGTGAAAGCGGAAATGATATCCTCAATGCGGGAACTGACGGTGATTATCTAGATGGGGGTACAGGTCATGATACCCTATACGGCGGTGTTCGCTATGATCGACTCTTTGGCGGTAGTGGGAATGATGAACTGCATGGTGGAGAAGACTCTGACGAGCTAAATGGCGATCGCGGGAATGATATCCTGTATGGCGATTTTGGCTCTGATCAGCTCTATGGTGGTTCGGGTAATGATATTCTCATCGGTGGGCGTGACGGCGATTACCTTGATGGTGGCACAGGGATTGACACCGCCTCTTATCGCAACTCAGACAATAGTGTCAACGTTGAGCTGAATGGTGTTGCTAGCGGTGGTCATGCTAGTGGAGATACCCTGAATAATATTGAAAACCTAGTCGGCTCCACCTACGACGATAATCTCGACGGGAATCACCTCAACAATCTACTTGATGGTATTGAAGGTGATGATTTCCTAGATGGCAGGGAAGGCGATGACACGCTAGAGGGAGGAGAAGGCAATGACAATCTGTATGGCGGTGTTGGGGCTGATAAGCTCTATGGGGGCGAGGACAATGACTTCCTAGAGGGCAATGACGGTGATGATTTCCTAGATGGGGGAGAGGGTAATGATAGGCTGTATGGCGAGGAGGAGTTCCCATCGCCTTCAGGCGGAAACGACACCCTGTATGGGGGAGAGGGCAATGATACGCTGTATGGCGGGCTGGGACAAGATACTCTAGATGGCGGTATCGACGATGATTTCCTCTACGGCGGTGCTGATAACGATACCCTCACAGGCGGGGATGGGACTGATGAACTGTACGGGCAAAGCGGCAAAGATCTCTTGTATGGCAATGCTGGCTTTGATAGCCTCTATGGTGGCTCTGGCAACGATACCCTCAGAGGTGGCACTGATAACGATATCTTAGCGGGTGGCTCCGGTAATGATCTCTTAATCGGTGGTTTGGGTAGTGAGCAACTCAGTGGCGGATCGGGTGCTGACACCTTCCGCTACGATAGTCCTTTGGAAGGGATAGACAATATCTTGGATTTCCGAAGAGGGTTAGATCGTATTTCTTTTAGGAGTTCAGCGTTTGGAAACCTTGCTGTTGGTACACTCTCATCTAGCAATTTTGTCTCCAATGATAGTCCTGTAAATTCTGTGCCAACCTTCTATACAGGAGCGTTTTCTGGAAGTAGCCAAGATCTGTTCTTCGATGCTGATGGCTCTAACGCAGGTGGCTTTTACCATATTGCAACAGTCAGTGGTCTGACTTCAGCCTTACAAGCAACGGATATTGTGATTTTTTAATCTTAGAGTTGTCTTCATGAGGTATTCAAGGGTGAAGGGCTCAATGAATCAGTCTCTTCCCCTTGTTTCTTCCACTTTAAGAATACTGAATATGAGACTTAAACACATCCACCAATTCAGCACGACTAGCGACTAAAGTGGGAAACGATCGCTTACTATAATCCTCTCCGACTTTCAAGGGGAAAATCACTTCCGGCTCCAGCGGTACCCAAACCGCACCAGCCGCTTGTACAATCACCCAAGCCCCAGCAATATCCCAAATCTTCGGGGTTGTTTCTAAACCTCCCAGAACCGCACCTGTAGCAACGGTGATGAAGTTGTAACTCGCTACTCCCAACATCCGAATTTTACAGGGAAACGGTTGCTGCAACAGTGGCGCACTGCGGGAACAAAGGTTAAAAAAGTGGTTACTGCTGAGTTCATCAGGACTGCTGTGAATGGGGAATTCATTCATAAATGCCCCTTTTTCCGATCCAGTTACTCCCGATGTCCCATACCAGAAGGCATGAAAGGACTGTCCAATTGGCGGAAAATGAACATACCCAAAAACAGGTGTTCCTTGATAGAGCAATCCGACTGAAATTCCCCAGAGTGGAATCCCTCGTGTAAAGTTAGTTGTACCATCCAACGGGTCAATAATCCAGCACCATTCCGTATCCGGAAACTTGTGTTCCCCTTCCTCACTCAAAATTCCGTGAGTAGGAAACTCAGAGGCGATCGCCTTCCTAATCTCCTCATCCGCCCAATGATCGGCGCGTGTGACCAAACTACCATCATCTTTTTGCGATGCCTGTACCTGCCGAAAATCAGGAAGGAGATGAGTCCCGACGCGGTGAGTCGTGTTTCTGGCAAAGTTAAATACAGACGACCAAAATTCTTCCATTAGTCTAAATCACGTTCCATAATAGTAGCGATCGCACTCTTGGCATTATCTCGGAATTCTTGCACATTCACCCGACCCAGCAAGGAAATTGCCATAATCATGCCCAAGGCTTGTAGCCCAAAAACTAGATTGTAAGCCATTGTGGGTTGGGCGAACAGATACTTCTCCCCCACATCCAAGACAACACCACCGAATACAACGGCGGTTCCCCGTGCCATCGCTTGAGCTAATCCCCAAGCACCGATAAACGTGCCTGCGGTTTCTGCTGCTGTTAAATCTAACATCAAACTCAGCGCACCTGTAGTCGCAATCCCTGCTGATAACCCAAATAAAACTAATAATGCCTGAAATAATTTAACATCTCCGGTGAATCCCGACACAATAATCAAAATTAACGACAGAGAAACCAGCAAACAACCCAATGCGGTAGTTCTGCGCTTACCCAAACGAGGAATAATGAAAAATCCCGTAGCGCTTAAACTCATTAACATCCCAATTCCCCAAAAGCTATTGAGTAGGGACGTTTGAGGAATCGACATCCGAAAGACTTCACCGCCATAGGGTTCCAGAACCGCCTCTTGCATGAACAGGCTAATACTCATCACGAGTAAAAAAGCAAAAAATAGTCCAGTTTGCCGACTCGCTGTTAAAATCTTCAGAGCTGCACCCAAAGTAATTGTATCTTCCCGATTCACTAAAGTAGAACGGGAGGAATAGCGAGAATACTTCTTTTCAATTCCCAGGGTTGCTAAAAATGCCAGTCCAAACACAATGATGGGGACAACGAGAAATAATCCACTAATTGATGATCGCAACACTTCAATAGAGGCTTCGATATTTTCTAATCGCTGAAGTAAGACTTTGCTGGTAATTCCGCCAACCGCAATTCCCACCGTCATCATTGACCAAACAATACCAACCAGTTGACCTCGATTATCTTCATCAGAAATATCAACTAATAACGCAAAAAAAGATGTCGCACTCAGGCTAATCGCTAAACCATACAACGCAAACACGAGAGCAGCAAGTGCTGTCCAGCCTAGGATTGGAGTTGTCCAGATCCAGCTTTCCGTCCCTTGCATCAAATCACCCAATTGCCAAATGATTTGTACTGCTAAAGATAGAATAACTGCAAATAAAGCCGCACCGATCCAAACGTAACCCGTGCGGTGATGACCCCATACAGGTTTAGCATCTGACAATTGCCCAAACCACACCCGTACTGGCGCAACAAATTGAGCCATCGCCAGAACTCCAGCCGTAATTGTAGCTGGAATGGCTAATTCGGCGATCATGACGCGGTTAAGTACTCCTAGGGTAAGAACAGCGAGGATACCTAATCCCATCTGAAATAGACCTAGCCGAAACATGGTCAGAAGGTTAATTTTGGGAAGTGTCTTACCCTTGATCGGTGAGGTAAGTTGAGAATTGGTTATATCACTAGTTTCCATAGTTTTTTTTACAGGCAAGTAGCGAGTGAGCAAGAGATTTTTTTGTCTTATTTTATCAGTTAATCAACATTTAAATTGCATCACGCTGTCTTCCCTCTCCACATTAGGAGCATCGTTGAGCAATCTACACGATGCAATTTGAAGGCACATCAGCTTAGGGAGTGAGGAAGAACATTAAATCTACCTCACCCATTTGAGAACGACTATATCAGGATTAACCCTTAATTTCATCCTAATTTCATTTCTCTATGAAAAACTGATGAGAAAGTGCAGATTCGGCACGACTTGTCAAACGAATTGGAGTTCTCTTAAGTAAGCCGCCTCTTTGGTCAAGAATACTCGGTTAAAGGGGAAGGCGGAAGGGGGAAAGGTGAGTAAAAAAACTACTTTTATCCTTAACTTTCAACCTTTCTCCCAACTCAGCGTACCGTTACTCTGCTGTCTCAATACTCAAGGATATCCCCAACGATGCCTAACTCTGACCGTTTTTTGCCCCTAGTAATGCTCAGATCTGGAATAATCCTTAGCCTAGTTTTACTTGCTACTCCAACGACAATTTTAGCCCACGGTGGACACGGAGATGAGTTTCAAAGAGGAACTGAAGCGACACAATCTCCTGATGCTATTCAAGTGGATGCAGAAACGGCGAAACGACTAGGAATTAAAGTAGACTCTGTTAAACGGCAGTCGTTAGAAATTAGTATTAAAACCACGGGTCAAATTGAAACTCTACCGAGTAAAAAAGTAGAAGTCACTGCGCCAATTGCCGGGACAGTGGTTGAGTTATTGGTAGAACCTGGTGATGGGGTAAAAGTCGGTCAATCTGTCGCTGTTTTATCTGCACCCGATTTAGTAGAACTGCGTGTTAATGCTCAAGAAAAAAAGGTAGAAGCCGATGCTGATTTGCAGGAAGCACAAGCGGATTTAAAGTTAGCTCAAGAAGATTTAGAGCGTCAGCGTCAAATTGCCTTAGCAGAAATTCAACAAGCTCGGATCGAAGTTGAAGTAGCTCAGGAACAGTATAACCGCGATCGCGATTTGGTGAGTGCAGGAGCGCTACCCCGCCGCCAAATGTTGGAATCCCAAGCGCACTTAGCCGAAGCACAAGCTCAACTGACAAAAGCTAGCAGCAAGCGTGATGTTTTAGAAGCAGAAGCTCAACTTAAACGCGCTCAAACTGCTGTTAAATTGGCGCAGTCGCGCCGACAATTAAGCAACAGTAATTATCAAACTCGATTACAACAATTGGGGACAAAAGCTGATGCTAAAGGATTGGTGACAGTAACGGCTCCTATTTCTGGGAAAGTAGCGGATCGGGAAGTTACTCTCGGTCAATCTTTTGAAGATGCGGGTGGCAAGCTGATGACAATTATCAATGATAGTCGGATTTTGGCTACGGCAAATATTTATGAGAAAGATATTGATAAAATTGAGATCGGTCAACAGGTAAACTTGAAAATTACCAGCTTACCGGATCGCCGCTTCACTGGAAAAATTAAGCGAATTGGTTCGGTAGTAGAAGGGGAAACGCGGGTTGTACCTGTACAAGCAGAACTCGATAATTCTGAGGGTGTTCTTAAGCCAGGGATGTTTGTAGAATTAGAGGTGTTAACAGATCAGACTCCTGTCGCTATTTTAGCTATTCCTAATTCCGCAATTGTTGAGGCGAATGGTAAGAATTTGGTTTATATCCAAAATGGGAATTCGTTTCAAGGGGTTGAAGTAATATTAGGTCAACGTTCAGGAGATTGGGTTGAGATTAAGAGTGGTTTATTTGAAGGCGATTGGATTGTGACGCAGCGATCGCTTCAACTTTATGCCCAATCGTTGCGAGGCGATAGTAAACCTAAAGAAGATGAAGAGAATCACGAATCCCTTCCACAAGCGACTGGAGTTGAAACTATCAGTTTTCCTCTGCCTTTGTGGATGGTGGGAGTAGTAGGAGGCGGTGCGATTTCTGTTGTAGCTACTGTGGCGTTTTGGGTAGGTCATCGGACTCGTCCCCGTTGGCTAGCTGTGGGGAATTCCGAGTACAATGGGATGGTTTATAAAACAGAAACTTATCTGGATAATCACCAGAAGTCAAGCTTGGTTAAAAGGGAACAGGGAACGGGGAACGGTGAACAGGGAAAATCCCCATAAATAAATTAAGCGGATTTGAATCGGATGCCTTGTTGAATCGCGCAGCGCGTCTCACGAGCAAAATTTAATTTTATTTTACTCTCTAATATCAATGAAAGCAAACGGATTCTACCGCCGACCTTTGCCGCCATCACTAATTTCTTTTTCTTCGTCAGAGGGCAGGCAAATCTTCACTGAAGCATTAGCTTTAGGAGGTATGGAAGGTTATTTTGCCCTAGCTGAACAATTTCATACCCAATCAGAGCCAGCCTTTTGTGGAATTGGTACACTAGTTGTTGTTCTCAATGCACTGTCAATTGATCCAGGTCGAATTTGGAAAGGGTTGTGGCGATGGTATGGTGAAGAATTTCTTGACTGTTGTCAGCCACTTTCATTGATCAAACAACAGGGTATTACTTTTGATGAATTGGTTTGTCTGGCGCGTTGTAATGGTGCGAACGTAGAGTCAATTCGCTACACCCAAAGCTCTCTAGAAAACTTTCGACACGCTATTAGAAAAGCCACTTCATCTCCTCAAGGATTACATATGGTCGTTTCCTATTCTCGACAAGTACTAGGGCAAACAGGCAACGGACATTTTTCTCCTGTGGGGGGTTATCACCCCGAACGCGACCTCATTTTAATCTTAGATGTAGCTCGTTTTAAATACCCGCCTCACTGGGTTCCTTTACCGTTACTTTGGGAAGCTTTGGCTCCTATTGATACGGTAACTGGGAAGTCTAGAGGTTATATTTTACTCTCAAAACGTGATAGTTTGAATCATAGTTTCTATTATGTAGCGGTTGATCGGTATCAATGGGCTATAGTTGCACCTTACTTTACTGAGATACTGCCAACGGCGATCGCTCAAGAACAGCCGAATTCATTGGCAATGATGGTCGATATCATCTTAGAGCATTTCTCCTCGACTCTCACGGCTGCGATCGCTACCAGTAGGGATGATAGGTCAACTGAATCTAAACAGATATGGCATAGTTTATTGAATGAAATTCGCTCACACCCTTTATCAGCAATCATTCAAGGTCAACTCTCTACTCGCTGTTGGGACGAAGTTACTGTTATAGGAAAGTGGCTATCTCAGGAGGACAATTTAGTCGAATTCTTGACCGTACTTTTGTTATCTTGCCCTGAAGAACTTTATAGTACTCTTAATTCCCATTTACTGCACGAGATCTGCCAGTTGCGAGAGCTAGAAAAATTGCCACCATTGATGGGACAGGAAGTAGCTAGATTGCGAGAACAGATGTTAGCCTTGCAGGATTTGTTGCGGGTTTCAATCATCAACTCCAATAACCTAACACAATAAAAAAGTAGCACTAACTTCAAGTTGAGCTAGTTTAAGAAGGCAGAAGGCAGAAGGAATCCCTATAAATAAATTTAGGGATTTGTCACCCTTATGGCTCCAAGGAAAATAAATTCTTCCTTAGAGCCTTTCTTCTGTCACTGGGGAATAGTCCAAGCTTAGTCCTGCGCTAAAAAATTCCTTGGGAATTTACACAAACTAGAAGACAAAAGAATTAATCACAATTAGCTTGTGGACAATCAGGGGTAGGAGTAGTGCAAGGAGTTTGTGCAAAGACAGCGCCAGCAGCAATGGCACTCAGGAGAACTGCCGACAGAGCAGCGAGAGTAAATTGTTTAGTCTGAGTTGCTTTCGTCATTCCTTTTTCCCTTTGAATTCAAAATAGAAACGTTTCATTTAGACACTATAAATATACTAAACTCTCAAGGTGACTTGAGAGTCAAGGGGGAAAATATTAGGAATTGTAAAGTAATTGAATAGTTAATGCTGTGATGGGAACACCTAGAAAGAAAGTCAAAGGATTTCATCCTAATTTCATTTCTAGATGTAATTCTAAGTTAAATAGGGATTTAAAGCTGTGCCATCAAGGGGAACTACAGCAAGCCAGAGCCATCAAAACTATGCTAAATTCTATTGTCAAATGGGCGATCGCCAAGCTACTCATATTGGATTCTCAACACCAGAGAATCTGCGCTAGCGAAGCATCCCGTTAGGGTTATCGCACTCTCAAAGCAATACGCGACCGCTCACACCAGCTATTCTCTACTCACATTTGCATAATTAGGATGCTCCCTTGATAACTCCTATTAACCAACCAATCAACTTACTTTGTAAAAAGATAAATCTATTAATGTCAAGACTCTCAGTTAGCTATCAACTCTCTCTAACACCACTCGCTAAAATTCCCAGAATTTTATTCACATCCGTTAGGTAATACTCAACCAAATCAATTTCAACGACTTTCCCTGCTAGCTTTAAAAACTTCCAATTCGTTCCCGAAGTGACAGCCCCATAAATGACTGAAACTTCATTTCCCTCACGTTCGTTGAATATCTGAGCCGCTACCATTTCCGCTACACATTGACCTAATCCAGCAATAATATCTTCTTTTTTCGCTTCTACCAGCATCATCACTGGCGCACTGACAAAAAGCCGCTCTGAGCCAGTACTAATAATAAAGTCACAAAAGCCAGTTAAGCTTTGTGAAGCATCTACATTAAAATCAATTCCCGAAAATAAACTAAATTGAGACTGTAACTGTTTCCTGACCTCGATTAAAATCGGAGCGATAATCATTTCAGACCGAGCTTTTTCACTATTGCTAGCGAGAGCTAATGGGACATTGTAGCGGAGAGTTTCTGCTAAATATTCACTGCATTCTAACTCTGGTACTGCTGCAAAAATATCAGTGTCTTCAGAAGTCGTTAAATCAAAGTATTTCTTGGCTTTGGCTAAGGTGAATTCACTGTATGGCATATTAGTAAGCAGTAAATGGTTGAAGTATCGACTCCGGGCACTCTTAGTTATAAGATTAATGGGTTAAAGGAGCGATCGCGTTTTTCTTGTGTTGGATTACGAAGGTGCCTGAACTGGTAGTGAGGAACGAGCGTAAGCTATGTTGCAGAGATCGCATTTTTTCTGGTGTCAGCGCGTTAGCGAAGCCGTTAGGCTTATCGCATTTTTGTGTGAGTAGCTGATGCTGATTGCCTCCTCACCCACTACACACCTTCCAACCGCAGAAAATGCACTCGTCCCGATGCTTCACCCGCTACAATTGTCACACCATCGGATGCAGCAGCACAGCACTTTAACGCAGCATCCCCGTTGAAACTAGCAATCACTTTCCAATTTTTTAAATCCCACACTTTCAGAGTATAGTCATCTGAAGCCGAAATCACCCGTTTACCATCCGATGTCAATGCTACTGCATTTATCCCCAAAGTATGACCTATGAGGCTAAAAAGTTCCTCTCCTGTTTCCACACTCCATATTTTTAGTGTTTTGTCTCTTGAAGCAGAAACTAATCGTTTATCATCTGGCGTTAATGCTACAGTACTTACTGGTTCAACGTGGCCTATTAGGTTAAAAACTACCTCCCCTGTTTCTAGTTTCCAAACTTTCACACTTTTGTCATTTGAACTAGAAATAATCAATTTGCCATCTTGAGTCACTGCTACAGCACTTACCATACTTTTATGACCGCTGAGAGCCATAATTTCTTTCCCTGTTGCTAAATCCCAAATTTTTAAAGATTTGTCATTTGAACCAGAAATTATTTTAGTTCCTGTCACTGCTACAGATGTTACCCAACTTTCATGACCTGTAATAGTAAGAAGTTCTTTCCTATTTTCTAAATCCCATATTTTCACAGTATTATCAACCGAACCTGAAATCAACTGTTTTTTATTTGGTACGTCAGCTATAGCTTGTACTTTGCTGGTATGACCTTTGAAGGTAAAAATCTCGTCTCCTGTTTCCAGATTCCAGACTTTAATAGTTTGATCCCATGAACCAGAAATTGCCCATCTTCTATCTGATGTCACTGCTAGAGAATTTACCCAATTTAGATGACCTGCTTGGGTACTGGTACTAATTTGCTTACTATTTCCTAAAATCCAGACTTTGATAGTTTTGTCGAATGAGCCGGAAACAACTCGATTTCCATCTGGTGTCACTACTACAGCTTGTACTTGGCTCGTATGATCTGTGAGGCTGAAAATCTCCTTTTCTGCCAGCAAATTCCAAACTTTGATAGTTTTGTCGGATGAGCCGGAAATAATTCGATTTCCATCTGGGGTTACTGCTATATCTTGTACTTGGTTAGTATGACCTGAAAGACTGATAAGCTCTCTTCCTTTTTCCAGGCTCCAGACTTTGATAGTTTTATCTTTTGAGCCAGAGATAACCTGCTTGCCATCTGGTGTTACTGCAACACTCAAGACTGATTTAGTATGACCTATTAGGCTAAAAAGCTCCTCCCCTGTTTCCAGACTCCAGACTTTGATAGTCCTATCGGACGCCCCAGAAATAACCTGCTTGCCATCTGTTGTCACTGTCACAGCTAATACTGAGTTAGTGTGACCTATTAGTGTAAAAAGTTCCTCCCCTGTTTCCAGACTCCAGACTTTGATAGTTTGGTCATCTGATCCAGAAATCAATTGTTTGCCATCTGCGGTCACAGCTACTGCTCGTACACCATAAGTATGACCTTTTAGAGTGAGAAGTTTCTCTCCCGTTTTTAAATTCCAGACTTTGATAGTCCTATCGGATGACCCAGAAATGACTTGCTTGCCATCTGTTGTCACTGCCAAAGCTACTACATGGCTCAGATGACCTTCAAAGGTGAAAAATTCCTTTCCAGTTTCCAAATCCCATACTTTGAGAGTGTGGTCGTTTGACCCAGAAATAATCTGTTTGCCATCTGCTGTCACAGCCACAGCTTGTATTTTGCGGGTATGACCTGTGAGGGTGCGTAGCAATCGCCCACCAGGAGGAGTCAAGCTAGGTGTCAAAGGACGCAGCCAAGGGCTATTTTTACTTTGCTTTGCCCGTTCTAGCAATGCTTGAATCTCTGACACTTCAAAAGACATCAAACGCCCCAGCAGTTGTCCAGCCAGTTGCGTTTTGTCCCGATCCAGAATGTGCGCTGACAGCCGAATCGCACCTTGAATCAATCTCAGAGTCTCCGCTTTCTCCCCAGAAAGCAAGACATCAGGATTGAAAGCCAAATCGTAATCCTCAATTAACGCCTGTGCCCCCAAAGCTGAAACTTTAGCATCGATGAAATCAAAATCAGTCAGCCATTGGTGCAATTGCTCGAAACGACTCGCCTCAACCATGTGATACGGTAAGTGCTTCAAGGCATAGTCTCTATCTTCAGACACCAAGCTATCTAAGTGTTTCCTGATATCCTTGGTTCCCACACCCCCGCTAAACTTATCAACAATTCGCGCTTTAATTTTCTGAAGAAAAGTCATCACCGTATGCCTGAACAATATCCTTGCGATATAGAAAATCACAGAAGCTTTGGTGATAGACGCTATAGCGAGTTTCGCCATCAACCTGCACTTCGCGCAAAAACTGCTTCCACTCGTTGAGTACCTGCTGCACCGTCACAGCCTTTTCACCAGACAACTCGGCAAGCATCCGGCGTGACACGGGGTCGCGGAGTTCAGCAAGGAAATACACGATCGCAACCTTTTGCTTCGGCAGGGGTTCAGTCATCATCCCCATACGCCGCCAGTGGTCTTCGTAGTAAGCCTCCAGACCTTGAGGCAAACTCTCAATGCTTAAATCTTTGTACTTGCCGTTCTTGATATCCGGCAGTACATATTTGAGATACATGAAATTGTTCTCGCTCTTGTTCGCTAGCTGAGTAACGAACTCCTCCACCGTCAGCCCCTTCTCATCAATCCACGCCTGTAGCTGCGATGATTTCTTAATCTCGCCTCGAATGTAAGTCTGGATGTCTTGCAAACTTTGCTCTTGGTACTGCATCAAGTCGAACCGATGCGGCGGCGTGTTAACGGTTAAGGGTAGAGTGCCAGGTCGCTGGGTCATCACAAAGTAGACACTCTTGTCGAGCCTAGTAGGCAGGTAGAGGAGATTTGCACCAGTGTGGTCAGTCCGTTCTACCTCATCGAGTGCGTCAATGGCAATTACCAACCGCTCACCTGTTTTAAGTTTGGCACTGACTTCACCCAGCAGTTGAGCCAAAAATTGACCGTCTCGCGTAGCATCGGATGGTAGCGAAGAGTAAGGCAAATTGTAGCGAGATATCAGTTGGGTGCAGACATTCTTAAGGAATCGTTCAACACTGGTGATGCCTTGGGAACGAACATTGAAATGAGCCACACACCCAGTCTGCTGAACGTACTTGGCGAGAATTGCACTTTTGCCGATACCGGGTTCGCCTTCAATGATAAAGTAGCCGTTGGGCTGGCTGGTCAGAAACTTCTCTATTGCCTCAAACACAAATTCACGCCCGACAAACCCCTCCGTTTTCTCCTCAATTAGCTTCTGCTGTTCCTTATCTTCAGCCTGACTCTTCCCTTGCAGTAACGGCACTACCTCCTGCATCAGCGCTTCCACCTTTTTTGCCGCCTCCTCAGCAGAGATAGCACTGAGCAACTGGTACATCCTATCCAGTTCCCGGTAAGCATATTTGGGGGTAAACTCTTGCAGTTTGCTCCAGTCTTTCCAGCGTGGATGCGCCCACTTCCGGCGTGCATCTCTCAGCTTGAACACCAAATCAATTTGATTGCGACCTAGAACAGACTTAAATGCCTTATCCCGTTGGTTGATAATCACCTGAATTAGCGCTTGGGAATCCTCTAGATTGATGCGATCGCTCTCAATGTGAAAATCCTTATCCCCCAGACATTCCTTAGCAACTTCCTCCCAATCATCACCATGAAACTTTTTCATCTGACCCTCGACAAATGGCTGAAGTCCCTGAGCGAGAAAAATCAGTCCTCTGCCAACCCGCTCGTGATTTTTGAGCAGAAGCTCCTCTTGTGTCTTATCAACTCGCTTCGGAGCGCTCTTAGCCATTGTTCTGCTCTCCTTAATCCCACAGTCAGGTATTGAATTCCATTTTCACGAAATTTTTTGAGTCTTGCCATGTGGTTCAGATTGATTCGAGTTTGCTTTAAAAATGAAAGGGATTTGTTTCTAGCGCTGTGTCAGTAAAAGGTAATTGTAATAAGCGATCGCCCAACTCCATATCTGGTACCAGCGCATTTCATCCTGATTTCATTTGGCTGTGTCAATTATGTAAAAGGGAGTTCTCAGCACTGACACATAATAAATGTTCAGCACTATTCTCAGATGGGTAATTAATCGCAGATGGCTGGTTGTTGTCGCTACCGTCATCATTACCCTGTGGACGATTTACGTCATTCCCCAGATGCAGTTGGATGTCTTCCCGCCGTTTGCACCTCCCCAAGTCGAAATTCAGACGGAAGCACCCGGACTGGCACCCGAAGAAGTCGAGTCTCTAGTAACACTACCCATCGAGAGTGCAATTAATGGAACCCCAGGAGTAACAGCAGTACGTTCCTCGTCAGCAGTAGGACTTTCTGTTGTTAAAGTCATCTTCGACTGGGGAACCGACATTTATCAAGCACGCCAGTTGGTGACAGAACGATTGCAGCAAGCGACTAGCAAGCTGCCGGAAGCCGCAGAAACACCGCAACTTTCTCCGACAACCTCTCCCGTTGGCACCATCCTTACCTATGCTTTTACCTCCGAAACCACTCCTTTAATGGAAGTGCGACGCATTGTGGACTGGCAAGTAACCAATCGCCTCTTAGCCGTTCCCGGCGTGGCTCAAGTGGTGGCGTATGGCGGCGATGTGCGGCAGTATCAAGTATTAGTCGATCCCACTAAGTTGCAAGCCTTTGATGTCTCCTTACAGGATGTTACCGAGGCGGTACAAGCGGCTAATACTAACGCTCCTGGTGGCTATTTAATTACACCTGATAAAGAAACCTTAATTCGAGGAGTGGGGCGAATTGAAACCCTAGAAGACTTGAATTACTCTGCCATTACTTCGCGCCAGGGAATGCCCGTGCGAATTGCTGATGTAGCCGACGTACAAATTGATGCGGCTATCCAGCGAGGTGATGGTAGTTTAAACGGTAAAAAAGCTGTAATTGTCATGGTGAACAGACAGCCTAATGCTGACACTCCCACCGTAACAAGAGCGGTAGAAGCGGCGATGAAAGAGGTTCAGCAAGGGCTTCCCAAAGATATTAAAGTTACCGTTACGTTTCGTCAGGAAGAATATATCGAATCTTCTGTAGCAAATGTCAGATCAGCGTTAATTGAAGGCAGCATTATTGTTGCGATCATCCTCATCCCATTTTTGATGAATTGGCGCACTCTTACGGTAGTTTTGTTAGATTTTTTTCTAACTTGGCTATTCGCACTGTTATTCATGTATTGGATGGGATTAGGGCTAAATACGATGACGTTGGGCGGGCTATCCGTGGCAATTGGTACAGCCATTGATGATGCTATTGTCTATGCTGAAAATACCTACCGTAACTTAAGAGAAAATCAACTATCTCCTCACCCTCGTCCGATATTAGATGTCATTTTTGATGGCAGCAATGAAGTCCGCGACTCTTTAATTGGAGCGACAGTAATCGGTATTGTTGTCTTCTCGCCAATTTTTACGTTGCCGGGAGTGGAAGGTCGAATTTTTACACCGATGGGAATTACTTATCTCGTGGTTGTTGTGATTTCTAGCCTAGAATCACTGCTCGTATCTCCGGCGTTGTGTGCTATCTTGCTACCGAGTAAACATATGAGGGCTAGAGAACCTTGGTTGCCGAGATTTTGTAAACGCATTTATCGTTTCTTTTTAGAGTTTTCAATGCGTCATTCCACAGTGATCTTGGGATTAGCCAGTGCAGCAATGGTAGCAGCTTTAATTATTCTGCCATCCTTCGGACGAGCATTTCTACCTGAGTTTCAGGAGCAAACATTGGTAAATACAATTCTGCTGTATCCTGGTGTATCTCTTGATACCACAAATAGCGCTGGATTTGCTATTGAAGATGCTCTAAAAAAAGACCCCAGATTTGACTACGTTCAGGTGCGTTCTGGACGCGCACCAGGAGACAGCGATGCGGCAGGAGTTAACTTAGCACATATCGATATAGGTATTAGTAAAAGGGGCATGGAAGACCGAGCAAAAACGCTGGAAGTGTTGCGAACAGAATTTGCCAAGTTACCCGGAGTAGCACCCAATATTGGTGGTTTTATTTCTCACCGCATGGATGAGGTTTTGTCTGGGGTGAGGAGTCAAATTGCGGTTAAAATATTTGGTTCTGATTTAGAGCAACTCCACCAAATCGGTGTCAAAGTTGAAGAGCAAATGAAAACGGTTGAGGGAGTTGTAGATTTACAACTCGAACCTCAAATACCCATTGAACAGATTCAAGTCAAGTTTGATCGTCAAGCTGCTGGTCGATACGGTCTTAATGTCGGAGAATTATCGGAAATTATTGAAACATCTCTGAATGGGCAAGTGGTGTCTCAAGTTTTGGAAGGGCAACAAACCTTTGACCTTGTTGTGTGGCTGAAGTCGGAATACCGGAATAATTTGCAGACAATTCAGAACTTATTGGTTGATACTCCTACGGGTAACAAAATTCCTCTGGCTCAAGTGGCTACGGTTCAATACGGTACGGGACCAAACACGATTAACCGTGAGAATGTTTCCCGTTTGATTGTGGTTTCTGCTAATGCTAAAGGGAGAGATTTGCGCTCGGTCGTGAATGACATTCAAGCCAAAGTCAAGCAAAATGTTCAGGTGCCTTTTGGTTATTTTATTCAGTATGGAGGTCAATTTGAAGCGGAGGAACGAGCTACACAGAATATTCTGGTATTTAGTGCGATCGCATTTATCGTCATTACGGTTTTGATGTACCTCTCGGTTAAGTCCATTCCTTCAACGGCAATGATTATGATTAACTTACCAATCGGATTGGTAGGGGGCATAATTTCTGTGGCGTTGACGGGTGGGGTAATTTCTGTAGCTTCTTTGGTTGGCTTTGTTACTCTATTTGGTGTAGCTACCCGCAATGGGTTGCTATTAGTGGATAACTACAACACCAAATTTGCCCAAGGGATGCCTTTTCAGGAGGTTATTGTTAAAGGCTCGATGGAACGGCTCAATGCTATTTTAATGACGGCTTTAACCTCTGCTTTGGGTTTGACACCTCTAGTAGTAGAAGGGGGAGCAGGGAAGGAAATTTTACAACCTTTGTCAATTGTAGTATTGGGTGGGTTGTTTACTTCTACGGCATTAACGCTAATAGTATTACCAGCCTTGTATGCCAGATTTGGGAAATTATTAGTACCTAAGCAAACACCGCCAGTTTCTAACAATGGTAAGGTAGTTGGAGCTGTGATTGAAAAGTGATTTTATCGCCATTATTGGTGTGGTGTTTGCTTTTAATTAATGTGGGTGTTCTAAATTTCTGTAGAGCAAGTAATTGTTTGATGTAAAGAGCATAAAATATGAAATCTATCAAGTCTCTGTTAATGATTTTAAGCAGTGTAAGCCTGATTTTCTTAGGAGCCTGTGGGAACAATAACCAAGCCACAAACTCTGATAGCAGCTCAACAAATACCCAACCATCTGAATCAATAGCACAAGCTGATGCAGCTAAAACTGAGTCCTCTAGTCATGAGGCAAAACCTCAAGCAGGTGGTCAAGTTGTCGAGTCTGGTTCCTACCACTTAGAGTTTGTTCCAGTGCCCGAAAATGACGGCACTCATTTAGATTTATATTTACAAAGAGGAGACAATCACGAAGCCATTCCTAATGCTAAAGTAACGGCTCAAATTCAGCTTCCCGATGGCACTCAAAAGACACTTCCTCTTAGTTATGATGCTGAAGGAAAACACTACACTGCCTTGCTTCCTGAAAAAGTGGTAGGTCAGTATCAAGTTAAAATTACTTCAGATATTAACGGCGAAAAAGTAGATGGTCGTTTTACATTCAATCAGTAATTTTATTTTGTTAATAAAACTCAAATAATCCTGTAAAAATAACCTCTTATGAAACACTTTTTTACTATAATTGCCTTAGCTTCAACCCTAATTTTAATTCCAGGTTGTGCCTCATCACGAAAATCGGGAGAAATCTCTGACTCTACTACTACAAATTCGCAAGAACATCATTCGATGGGACATGGAGAAACACCATTATCTGGTCACTCGAATTCTCATCAAAGGCATTCAATGGGTGATATGACTGATGAACAACACTCCTCTTTTGCTCAGGCAAAACTGACGATTTCCCAAAACATTACCCCCAATACTCCCGTTCCTTTGCTGATTGATATAAAAGATGCTAAGGGGAAAGCGATCGCTAATTTTGATACCTTCCAAGAAAAGCTGATGCACCTAATTGTTGTCAGTGATGACCTTGAAACCTTTAGCCACCTTCATCCGACTTATAAACAGAATGGACGCTTTGAAGTTGAGGCTAATTTTTCCAAACCGGGTAGTTACACGCTTTTGAGTGATTACAAGCCAGCCGGACAAAGCGAACAAGTTTCACTCCTGAATGTAGAAGTTCCTGGAACCCGTTCGTCTACACCAAAAATTGACTTGAATCGCACTAAAATGTTTGGGGATACGAAGGTTAATTTGGCGTTCTATCAACCGAGATTAAAAGCTGAACAAAATGTTACCTTGATGTTCAATTTAAAGGAAGAAACCAGCAATCAACCCATTACAGATTTACAGCCTTACTTGGGTGAAAAAGGACATTTAGTGATTCTGAAACAGTCATCCCCCTTAACAGCAGCAGACTACATTCATGCCCATGCTCTCAACGATACTCCAGCGGGACAAGTCCATTTTATGACTAGTTTTCCTCAACCTGGCACCTATAAAGTTTGGGGGCAATTTAATCGAAAGGGGAAAATTATTACTGCTGATTTTTGGGTAAACGTTGAATAAGTACCTGAACAAAAATCAAAATTCCTAGTGGAGGACTATGTATAGTATAAGGTAATTTCCAGGACTTCAAGCTTTTTTAGACAGTACTACTTATAGATGTCAAATTACTTAGCTACGCTGAAATCAACTTGTTAGTTCTGATGCGGAGCTACCTATTGATATAGCAATTTTTCGCGTGTATTGAGCCTGTATTCTTCGATAAAATTAGAAAAAAATGCTGATATTTCATCATAATTTCATTTGCAAATGCCAAGCTACTTAATAGGAAACTAATTAAGTAAATCGTTAAGGATTACGGCAATGAAAAAGTTGATTTACGCGGCTACATTTACCCTTGTTTTAGCCTCTTTAGCTCCAGCGGTTCAGGCAGCCGGAAGCTTACCGAATGCCAAAGTTCCTCACCTCGTCCACAGCAGCGCACATCCTAATGATGCTCTCGTTCCCAATGCAACCCATCATTTTGAGGTTCACGTTCAGGGAAAGGGTCTTTCAGAACTTTCAATTGATTTGCCACAGGGAGTGAGCATTCGTAATGGTATTGAAGTGACGAATCAATCAGGTCAAAAAATCAATGCCGAAGTATCTATAAATGACAAAAAAGCAACGGTAGTTTTCGCTCAACCTGTAGAGCCAGATACAACGCTATCAATTAATATGCAAGGCGTTAAAACCCCAGGTTATAGCTATACTTGGCAGTACCGAGTTTATGGCAAGTTAGTGGGTATAAACCAGGAAATTTCGCTCGGTTCAGCTCGGATTCAAACTTATCGATAACAAGGTGGAGTGACTTCAGAATAATTGAATTTTGGGCTGTTCAATAAAGAAGTTATGATTTTTTTTTGAGCAGCCCCTCCTACGGCAAACGCTGCCGCTAAGATTAAGGAGAGCTGAATGAATACATATCAGAATAAAAAAATTCATCCTAATTTTACAAATTTATCTCAATCTGTTTATAGGAGTGAATCCTGTAGATAGTTAAGTAGCCAAATCCAAAATCGAATGATCAATTAACCTTATGAGAGTGCTGCTAGTTGAAGATGAGCCAGATTTAGGGGCTGCAATTAAGCGAACGTTAACTCTAGAAAAATATGTAGTTGACTGGGCTATGGATGGTACTGAAGCGTGGGGCTATCTAGAAAATCAACAAACCCAATATACCCTTGCTATCTTCGACTGGTTGCTTCCCGGATTATCAGGATTAGAACTGCTACGTCGATTGCGTGAGAAAAAAAATCATCTACCTGTCTTAATGTTAACCGCAAAAGACCGCTTAGAGGACATGGTAACGGGTTTGGATATGGGAGCAGATGACTATTTAGTAAAACCCTTTAGAATGGCAGAATTACTAGCACGATTACGCGCCTTACAACGGCGATCGCCCCAACTCCAACCTCAATACCTACAAGTCGGTGATGTTACTCTAGATTACGGCACTCGAACCGTTTATCGTCTGGTTCCCAACAATGAAAAACAAGTTATTTCACTAACAACTAAAGAATTCCAACTCCTAGAATATTTTATGATGCACCCAAATCAGATTGTCACCAGCGATCAAATTCGCAATCAGCTTTGGGAAATGAGTGCAGAACCGATTAGTAATGTCGTAGCGGCACAAATGCGCTTGTTACGCCGCAAACTTGAATCAATAGGTTGTGCGATTCCAATTGAAACTGTTCATGGTGTGGGGTATCGTCTCAATCTGACAAACGATGAATCAAAATAAACTGTTTAATCAGACTCGCTGGAAATTAGCTCTCTCCTATGCAGGAGTGATGGGTTTGATTTTGAGTTTTTTAGGATTTGGTGTGTACAAAGCGATTGCCCATGCTCATTTAGTTGCTCTAGATCGTGAGCTAGAATCTGTAGCAGGGACGCTCCATGATAGCCTGGAATGGAAACTAAAACAACCAGGACAGGTAGAGCCAATAGTTGGGCAATATTTACCCAATCTTTGCTTAGTGGCAATTAACTGTTCTCAAACACAATTAGATTCTAAACGTCATAGTCTTAACGCGATCAACCAAGGAAATTACTACATTCGCTTATTTGATACATCAGGACATTTAATTGCTATTGCTGGCAATTATCCCGAAGGATTACCTCAACTTTTAAACCCGAAGTTTTGGCAAATTCTATCCGATGGCAAAGGCAATCGTTATCATCAAATTTCTGTCCCCTTGCATACCCAAGATCAGCAGGATTGGGGATACTTTCAAGTAGGGCGCTCTCTCCAAGATCTACATGACTACCTTAATACTGTAAAATTGATTTTGTGGTTAGGATTGCCGATATCGTTAATTTTAATTGGTGGTGCTAGTTGGTGGTTGGCGGGGTTAGCAATGCGCCCCATTTACCAATCTTATAAACAAATTCAACAGTTTACAGCCGATGCAGCTCACGAATTGCGAACGCCTTTAGCAGCAACACTGGCGACGGTAGAATCAGCATTGTTAATGCCTCATTTGCCTGAAACAGAAGCCAAAGATATTCTCTTAATTATTGAACGTCAAAATCGACGACTGACTCAGTTAGTGGCTGATTTATTATTGTTAGCTCGTTTAGATAAGCAAGTTGCGCCACTACGTCGCCAAAGGTGCTGTTTGAATGATTTAGTTAATGATTTAGTCGAGGAATTAGCGGCGTTAGCGATCGCTTCCCAAGTTAACCTTACATCGGAATTACGGGTACAATGTTCTTTGGATATTGTTGGAGATTCTGAGCAGCTTTATCGCCTGGTTTCTAATTTAATTATTAATGGGATTCAATACACTCCCAAAGGTGGGAGAATTACTGTTAGTTTAGATCAGAGCGACCATCAAGCTATAATTCAGGTTAAAGATACGGGGATTGGCATTGCTGCATCTGAACAGGCGCGGATTTTTGATCGCTTTTATCGTGTCCATAGCGATCGCTCTCGTGATACCGGGGGTTCAGGGTTAGGACTAGCTATTGCTAAAGCGATCGCCGCCGCACACCAGGGTAATTTGCTGGTGCAAAGTGAATTGGGTGTTGGTAGTACCTTCACGCTGCGATTGCCTTTGGATAGTATTTCCCCTGAAAATTAATGAAAGCAACCTGGTGTTATCCCAAATTGCTTTTAATCCTAAACTCTTTCCCCTCTCTTAACTATCTCTGCACTCATAATATCGGAAATCAGGCTAATTCCCTTTGCCATACAATTCCTGATTAAACTCTTCTATCGCTTGCATATCGTAAGGATGAGGAGGCTGAGGATACGCTACTTTGGGCTTTGAAATTTTGGGTGCGGGTTTAGGATTGCTACTAGGAACGGTTGTGCTATCCTCAGCTTTAGGTTCATCCGGAATTGGCAGTTTAACTTCGTTAGGATTCACAATTTCAGGGGGTTGAATATTAACCGCTTCTGGAGTTTCTTGAGCAAATGCAGGACTAAATGTGAGTTGCACAATCAGCACAATCAAGGCAACCACTCGCAGAACATTCAAAAACAATGATTTCCACATAGCCTTTTCAAAAATAACTTTTTATGCTATCATAACTCAATTCAGTTGGTGAGATGGGGAATTATTCCTCTAAAGTTGTAATTGTTAATACCTGTGGTGGTGTGGCATCGGGTGGATAGAGAAAATTAACTTGCACCAGCCGTTGATCGGAAGGTGGCATCGTTAGCATTACCAAAGGTTCACTCATCTGCCCTCGTCGTTGGACTAAATGCACATAGCGAGTACGCGGTAAACCCGTATCATCCTTGTAGCGAATTTGTACAGTTCCCCGGAAGAAAACTTGTCTTGGTGGAGGTTCCAAAAATCGCAATCCCTCCTGAATTTGGTCTTGTTTGATCGGGGTTTGAAGCGTTACAGTAACAGTTTGAGTTTGGTTAGTCGGATTAACTAACGGTAAGGTGAGGCTATATTGTACGCCGTAGTTTCCATGAGCAAAATAAGCAGTATCAGGATAGCGTACCAACATCCTCGCACTTTGACTTTGACCTGTACCCAATCGTCCACCGGGGAGAGTACTGAGTCCATAGGAAAAAGCTTGTCCCGGTTGAGGAATCGTGAGAAATTGAGTTGTGGAACTATCCGTTAACTCAGCTTGCCACATGGAACCTTGGGCAACACCTGCAACTCGACCGTAGATAATTGGACTAGTTGTAGTATCAGGAGGAGTGGGAGTGCGATCGCGGGGTGTCCCTAATTCTCCTTGTTCTAATAATTGCTGCCATTGTTCCAGGGTTGGTGGTTGTTCATTGCCATCCCCATCAATCAGCGCATACTGAGCCAGACTAGCTGCATAAACTATACCATCACTGCGTAACCGCATCAACGTCGAACGACCATTAAGGGGAGGGTCAAGCGATCGCACCGGAATGGGTAAATTCAGTAACATCCGGCTTTCGTTCGGTGGAATAATTAATTGAGGCGGGAAATTATCTTGCCGATATCCGCGCAGAATATCACTCATCACCCGACTACCAGGACCAGCATACACCTTACCTGCTGGATTATCTACAGACGGCGGTAACTCAATAAACGGCGCATCCGGCTGACTCAAGTAACTGGCTGCCTGTAAAATATCTATCGTGACGGGTTTTAAACCTGGATTGTGTAAGATAATCCCCAAGTAGAGTGTACGTAAATCTTCCGGTGTGGGAGGTTTAGCCACATGATGAGCAAAAATATCAAACCGTCCCTGAAACGGAAAATTTAAGTGTGCGTTTGGGTTAGCTTTGCCGTCAGGCGGAAAAGTAGAGAGTAAAATCCCTTCTGTTTGGACGAGTTCAGGACTATTGCTATTGAAAACTGGGATAGTATCTAATTGCCCTGGTAGTGTACGCACCTCTTGCGGTTGTAGGATCTCAACTTGGGGTGGTGGTTCTGGGGTGGGAGGGATTTGAGCCAGAGGAAAGATTGGTAAAAACACTAGCATAGAGCAACTCAATAAAAAAACTGTAGAGATGATTGGTAATGAATTATAACTCTTGAAGGCGAGATCCCCGACTTCTCTAAGAAGTCGGGGATCTGAGTCAATTGAACGTAATACGTTATCGTTATTCAGACAAAGAGAGATTGATCTGTGATTCAATGAGTTGCTGCTTCTCTTGCTTCTCTTCTAAAAGTAAACCTTCTAGATGAATAAGGGCAAGAATCAGCCCTCCAATTGAAAGAATGTAACTATGTAACGTATATAAATGGACGACGGTTACAGTATTAATTGCTCCACCCGCTGTTGGTTCATAATAGAAAGATAGAAGAATTCCTGTGATAGCGGCTATCAGGCTCAAAGACAGAACAGCGACAGACAAAATCGTGGCAAGTCGCCGAACTACGAAGCTATAGGATACTGCTTTCATAGCTAACTCTTGACCTTTATAGGATGAATTGGAAAATTTATTTAATTATATGTAATTATATGTATTTTTGCTAAGGTAAGATCTATATTGACTCACCCTCTCACCTGATCCCTCCATCTCTTCCTACCCGACAAACGCCGTGTGCTGAACCAAGATTTATCCCCACATCGGGTGTAGTATTAACACTACTGAAAATTACATAAATAATACAAACAGTGTCAAGAGACTGGTAACAGTTACAGAAATTCTATGTCTATCGTTGTGGCTGAGAACCTGAGCAAAATCTACCCGGTGGCGGTCAAAGAACCGGGGATTAAGGGTACATTAGCCCATTTTTTGCGTCGCACGTACCGTTCCGTGAGCGCAGTTCAAAATGTTTCCTTTGAAATTGGGATGGGGGAGGTGGTGGGATTTTTAGGCCCTAACGGCGCGGGTAAAACCACTACTCTTAAGATGCTAACGGGTTTAATTCATCCCTCCGGGGGTCAGGTTAGAGTTGCGGGTCATGTTCCGTTCAAGCGTCAACGTAGTTTCTTACAAAAGATTACCCTAGTCATGGGGCAAAAACAGCAGTTACTCTGGGACTTACCTGCTCTAGATTCCCTCAAAGTCAACGCCGCTGTCTATGGTCTTTCTAATAAACAGTTTGAATATCGAGTCGGCGAACTGTCAGAAATGCTATCCTTAGAAACTAAGCTCACCCAACCCGTGCGGAAACTTTCCTTGGGTGAACGCATGAAAGCCGAACTGTTAGCTGCACTCCTTCATGAACCCCAAGTTCTCTTTCTCGATGAGCCAACATTAGGATTGGATGTCAATGCTCAATTGGGGGTACGGGACTTCTTACGGGAGTATAATCAGCGTACAGGAGCCACGGTCTTATTAACCAGTCACTACATGGCAGATATTACCGCCCTTTGCCAGCGGGTGCTACTGATTTACGAAGGTCAAATGATTTATGATGGCTCTTTGGAAGGACTACTTGACCGTTTTGCGCCCTATCGAGAGGTGAAGATAGAACTAGCTCATCCGTTACCGAATATAGAGGCATTTCAACAGAATGGGTCTACGCCCTATGGGGAATTAGCAGCGGTGGAAGGTTTAGAGGTGCGGTTTCTGGTACGACGGGAAGCCCTGACAAGTACAGTATCCCGTATTTTAGCTGAATTGGAAGTGCTGGATTTAACCGTGACTGACCCACCCATTGAAGAAGTGATCGGTCGTGTCTTTCGTGCTGGAGTCGTTTGATGAACCAAGGGATCACAATCGCAAAAGCTCTCCTATCCGTTTACTATGCCTACATGCTAGAGTATCGGGCTGAGTTGTTTTTGTGGGCACTGTCGGGAACCTTACCCCTGATTATGATGGGTGTGTGGACGAATGCCTCTCAGAGTGGACAATTTGGGCTAGAACCTGCGGATTTTGCTCGCTATTTTCTGATTGTTTTTCTGGTTCGACAGTTTACGACCGTTTGGGTGATTTGGGAGTTTGAACGGGAAGTTGTCCAAGGACGACTTTCCCCCCGACTCCTCCAACCCCTTGACCCAGTATGGCATCATGTTGCGTCTCATCTGTCAGAACGGTGTGCGCGTTTACCCTTTGCGCTAACGCTGGTGGGTTTCTTTTTCTTACTCTATCCCCAGGCAATGTGGCTACCGAATCTGAGGAATGTGTTACTATTTTTGGTAGTAGCCAGTATGGCATTTGCCCTACGCTTTTTGATTCAGTACACGTTCGCCTTATTCGCCTTCTGGACTGAACGAGCGAGTGCGATCGAGCAATTTTGGCTTTTATTCTACCTTTTTCTCTCCGGTCTGATTGCGCCGTTGGAAGTTTTTCCGCCCATAGTGCGTGAGATAGCCCTTTGGACTCCCTTCCCCTATTTTATTCACTTTCCCGCCGCCGTATTAATTGGATTACCTGTGGATATCCTCCGGGGTTTGTTAATGGTGATCGGTTGGGGTGTGGTATTTTTTATTGGCAATCGCTGGTTGTGGCGTAAAGGATTGAAGCAGTATTCGGGTATGGGAGCATGAAAGGGAATTCTGTGATGCAAGAATCCCCTCGCCTTGATTGCTGGGAGTATCAAAACGCTTCTTCTAACGCTTCCGTCTCTGTGTCTCCTTCCGATCCCGATAGAGGGATTAAGGCAACGGCGGCGATCGCATCATCCTCATCCAACCGTTGCACTCTCACCCCTGTCGCCATTCGGGATTGAGGAGAGATGGCATCTATCGCCTGACGAATAATAATTCCGCGACTCGTCACCACCATCATTTCTTCCCCTTGATTCACCACTCGTAAAGCGGCTAATTTATCTTGAGGTAAACGGAACTTAGTTGCCAATACTCCCATCCCCGCGCGATTTTGGAGTCGGAACTGGGATACGGGGACTCGCTTACCATATCCTCCCATGGTTACAACTAACACCCAAGGCCCTTGACCTGCCGATTCAACAACGATCTCAGAACCATTAAGATCCTCTGCTTCTTCCTCCGACTCCGTATCCTCTACCGTCACCAAATCAGCAGTAACTTGACTCGAAAGAATATCCATGCTAATTAATTCATCATTCGAGCGTAGTTTCATCGCTCTTACGCCCCGTGTTGCCCGACCCAAAGGACGCAATTGATCGTGATCGGTCTTAAAGTGAATCGCCATCCCCTGACGCGACCCAATAATAATACTATCATCTTCTCGTGCTAATTGTACCCAGCGCAACTGGTCGCCTTCTTCTAACGAAATCGCAATTAATCCGTTCGCCCGAATATTACTAAACGCATCCAGTGCAGTTTTCTTGATGTACCCTTGGCGAGTCAACATTACTAAATACTGTTCAGCGCTAAACTCCGATACGGGCACAATTGAAGTAATTTTTTCATCATGGGGAATCGGTAGCATTTGCACAATCGGAACCCCCCTCGCAGTGCGAGATGCGGCTGGAATTTGGTAAGTTCTTAAACAGTAGACGACACCGCGATCGCTAAAGAATAAAATGCTATCGTGATCGCAACAGGTGAGGAAATGTTCCACCCCATCATCTTCTTTCATTCGCGCCGCTGCTTTCCCACGAGTTGCCCTGGCTTGGGCGGTAAAGGAATTAACAGGCATCCGTTTAATGTAACCTTGCTCTGTGAGCAAAATCACGACTTTTTCATTCGCAATTAGGTCAATATCACCTAATTCTCCCTCAACCTGTTCAATAACCGTGCGGCGTGGTGTAGCGTGGGTAGTTTTAATCTGACTAACTTCGGTTTCAATAATTTCTAGAATCCGACTTCTCTTGGCTAGAATATCCTGCAAGTCAGCAATCCGAGTTTGTAACTCTTCGTGTTCGGCTTGAATTTTCTGGGCTTCTAATGCCGTTAAACGTCGCAATTGCATTTGTAGAATTGCATCGGCTTGGGCTTCAGAAAGACCAAATCGTTCGATTAATTCTCCCCGTGCAGTTGTGGTATCCGCCGCCGCGCGAATCGTCGCAATCACCGCATCTAAATTACCAAGGGCAATCAGTAACCCTTGCAATAAATGATCCCGTTCCTCGGCTTTTCTTAATTCATATTGCGTCCGTCGGGTAATCGTTTCAATCCGGAAATCGAGGAAAACCTCTAAGAACTGCTTAAGCGTGATCAGTTGGGGTTCATTCCTCACTAACGCCAGCATATTTGCCCCAAAATTACTTTGTAATGGGGTTTGTTTGTAAAGGTTATTTAAAACCACACGGGGATAGGCATCTCGTTTCAGTTCAATCACCACGCGCATCCCATCGCGATCGCTTTCATCTCGAATATCTGAAATCCCATCAATACGCTTATCATTGACCATTTCAGCAATCTTTTCAATCAAAGCTGCCTTATTAGTTTGATAGGGTAACTCTGTAATGATGATTGCTTCTTTGTCAACCCGTCCTCGATGTTCAATGGTTTCAATATTCGCCACCCCGCGCATGGTGATGGAACCACGACCTGTGGTGTAAGCTTCTTTTATTCCCGATGTTCCCAAAATCTGACCTCCCGTGGGAAAATCAGGGCCAGGAATATATCGCATTAACTCCTTATCCGTAATTTCAGGATTATGAATTAATGCCACCAACCCATCAATTAATTCACCTAAATTATGAGGGGGAATATTCGTCGCCATCCCCACCGCAATTCCCGATGAACCATTGAGTAATAACTGGGGAATTCGGGCGGGTAAAACGGTTGGTTCTTGTTGGGAACCATCAAAGTTATCAGCAAAATCGACGGTTTCCGACTCAATATCGAGTAACATCGCATCGGTGGCGATCGTTTGCAAGCGGCATTCCGTGTAGCGCATCGCCGCAGGTGGATCGTTATCAACCGAACCAAAATTACCATGTCCGTTGATCAGAGGCGATCGCATGGAAAAATCCTGTGCCATGCGAACTAACGCATCATACACCGCTGTATCACCGTGGGGGTGATACTTACCCAACACTTCCCCAACCACACGGGCGCACTTCCGGAACGGGCGATCTGGGGTTAAACCCAACTCGTGCATGGCATAGAGAATCCGCCGATGTACTGGTTTGAGTCCATCCCTCGCATCTGGCAGCGCCCGACCTACAATCACGCTCATCGCGTATTCTAGATAAGACTGTTGCATCTCATTCCGCAGATTCGTGGGGACAATCCGCTCCTGGGATGTACTCATATAACCAAAAACTCCATGAAAATTAAGAATTTTGCGGATACAATGAGGAAATCTGGCTAAAATAGCACTTTTTAGCTTAATATTTCCCAAATATTACGACTTTCTTTTAAAATTTTAACACAATTACTGAAGTGATGGGTCATTGGTCATTGGTCACTGACAAGGAACAAAACACAACAGACAGCAAACAACCAACAACAAACAAGGAAAAACTGCTGACTTATCTGCTATTTTGAGATAGTTTGGAAAGTATCGGCAGGAACTGTGCGATCGCGTAGGAGGTTTGTTTTAGGCGTTCTGCAACCGTCGCCCTGCTCAAAAAAGTAGTCGCCACGTGGTACAGTCACTCTGGGAGGAAACAGCAACCATGGAAATCGCTATTGCTTTAATTACCTTTTGCGTGATCGCTAGTCTGGTGATGCCGGGACTCCTTCCCAAAGAGCTAACCTTTGTTTTGATTGTCTTTGGTATGGCTTATCTACTCATACCGGATCTTCAAAGGGCTTTAACAACAGAGAAAGCGCTAGCATTGATTGTATTTGGCATCTTGTTCTCGTTAGTCATTCCCGATCTGGCGAAAAAATAGCCGGAACTTCTAATAACGTAAGTTGCTAGTTACCTGATTAGGGTGGCTAATGGTTAATGGCTAATGGTTAATGGCTAATGGCTAATGGTTAATGGCTAATGGTTAATGGAAGACTCAGAAGAGAAGAAAAACATGGAAAAATCAACGATAACTATGAGCAATGAGCAATGAGCAATGAGCAATTAGCAATGAGCAATTAGCAACTTGGGTTATTAGACCTTCACTCCCATGAATTTTTGATTAACAAGCTTTTTAATCGTTATCAATTGTACAATTAATTCACAGTCCTATTCCGGTGCAAACTTGACTTAAATTATGCTGTCAGTCATTTACTCCGACGAGTTTCTCAAACACGATAACGGTCGGTTTCACCCCGAACGACCCGAACGGTTGACAGCCATTGTAAATGCCTTAAAAGCAGCACCTTGGGAGGCAAAAATTGACTGGCAATTACCCACACCTGTAGAAACTCGTCCGGTAACGCCACTTCTACAAAAAATTCACGACCAGCACTATATTGATATTGTTAAAAAAATTGCCACTTGTGGGGGTGGAATGCTCGACGGCGACACCCAAATTTCTGCTTGCAGTTATGATATTGCATTGTTAGCCGTGAATGCTTGGTTAGATGGGGTGGATCGGGTGCTGGCTGCTAATAACCCCGCTTTTGTTTTAGCACGTCCCCCCGGACACCATGCAGAACGGAGTCGAGGGATGGGGTTTTGTTTATTTTCTAATGCCGCGATCGCCGCGTTTTACGCCTTAGAACAGCCAGGAGTTGAAAAGGTCGCTATCTTGGATTGGGATGTTCATCATGGCAACGGGACTCAAGATATTGTAGAAAAAGATCCTCGAATAGCGTACTGTTCTCTCCATCAGTCTCCCTGCTATCCCGGCACAGGTCACGCGAATGAGCGGGGTTTACACAATAATGTTCTCAATCTACCCATGTCACCGGGTAGTACTTTGGCAGACTACCAGCCAATGTTTGAGCAGAAAGTCATACCCTTCTTAAAAGAGTTTCAGCCGGATTTACTGATTGTTAGTGCGGGTTATGACGCGAATGCAGACGATCCCCTAGCCGGAATTTCTTTACAACCTCAAGATTATGGGATATTTACCAAATACTGTCTGCAACTGACTCGGCGCATTGTTTTTGGTCTAGAGGGTGGCTATGATCTTACGGCTCTTGCTCGATCCGTTGCAGTAACAATTGAAACCTGTTTGGCACTAGACTGATAAGTAGTAACCCAAGTTGCTAATTGCTAATTGCTAATTGCTAATTGCTAATTGCTAATTGCTAATTGCTAATTGCTAATTGCTCATAGTTATCGTTGATTTTTCCATGTTTTTCTTCTCTTCTGAGTCTTCCATTAACCATTAGCCATTAGCCATTAGCCACCCTAATCAGGTAACTAGCAACTTACCTGAGTACGTTCACTCTTTGCAGGAAAAAATCAACCTAAATATTTCATTACGATAAATGAATCATCTTGATAGGAACTTTTCAGTTCTTCAGCTTTCTTAAAGGCCGCATTCAGAGTTTGATAAGGACCAGCCCAAAAATAAGGTTTAACTAAGCAATCCTCTCCAGCCAGAGAGCCATAAACGACATAATAAACGGCATAACGCTCACTAGTAGTATCTAGAATTTTAGTTAGCATAATCACTCCTCATACCCTTTTGGATTTTAGATTTTGGATT
>DNGI01000111.1:0-514 GCA_003486645.1 Cyanobacteria bacterium UBA11370
TTAAAGTTGATACTGAGTTGCAATTCACACGAGGTAACATTCTCACCCTCTCACCCCCTCGCCCCCTCACTCCCTCACCCTCTCCCCCCCTCACCCCCTCTCCTAACACAATCCCTACCATCCCTGAAACCAACACAACCCGCTGCACTGGAAAAGTTGAATCAGGGATTAGCCTTGATTCAAGAGGGGAAGTTACCGGAAGCGATCGCGGCGTTTCGAGAAGCGGCTGAACTCAATCCCCAATTAGCACCTGCTCATTATAATTTGGGGTTAGCGTTGCGGCAGACGGGGGAATTACAAGCGGCGGCGGATGCGTTTTATCAAGCGACTCAAGCTGATCCGAATTTTGCGTTAGCGTTTGCTAATTTAGGAGCAGCATTGTTAGAAGGAAATAATTTAGAGCAGGCAGCCGCTTATTTAAGTAAGGCAATTGAACTCGATCCGGATCTAGGTGTTGCTCATTATAACTATGGTTTGGCGCTTTCGGAGTTGGGAAAATTAGAGGAGGCGATCG
>DNGI01000111.1:705-20592 GCA_003486645.1 Cyanobacteria bacterium UBA11370
GAAAATTAGAGGAGGCGATCGCTGCGTTTCAGAAGGCGATGCAGTTGAGTCGAAATGCTCCCGAACCTGCCTATCATTTAGGCATGATTTATTGGCAACAGGGTAAAATTGAAGAGGCAAAAAAGTCGTTACAACAAGCGATTAAAATTAGCCCACAATATCCAGAAGCGTATTATAGCCTCGGTTCAATTTTATTTGAGCAAGGAGATTTAGAAGGGGCATTAGAAGCATTTCGAGAAGCGGCTCAAAGTAATTCTAATTATGCCAATGCCTACTATGGAGCGGGTTTAGTGTTCCTACGTCAAAACCGATTTAGTGACGCTGAACAAGTCTTGGAATATGCTAGAGATTTGTACAAGGCTCAAGGTATTAGTGAGTGGGCAGCGAATGCGGAAGAATTACTAGAGCAAGCTCGGAATTCTAATCGTTAATACTACTCAAGAGCCAGCCAGCACAAATTTATTAATAACAGGGTGCGACGGTTTCAGGAGTTTTTTGCATGAAATTAGTATCCGTTATTATCCCTGTTTATCGTGTTGAGCAGTATATTGCTGCAACAGTTCAGTCGGTTCTCGATCAAACTTATAAGCACTTTGAAGTTCTGATTGTTGATGATGGTTCCCCTGATAAAAGTGTCGAAATTTGCCAGCAGTTTCAAGATCCACGAATTAAAATTATTCGTCAGGAAAATAGAGGTGCTAATGCAGCGCGGAATGAAGGGATTCGGCAAGCCAAGGGCGAGTATTTAGCCTTTTTGGATGGCGATGACGCGTGGTTGCCGGAAAAACTAGCTAAACATATCGAACATTTGGAGAGTTCACCAAAAATAGGAATGAGTTTTAGTCGTTCTGCCTTTATTGATGAGGAGGGAAATGCTTTAGGAATTTATCAGATGCCAAAGCTGCAAGGAATTACTATCCCCGATATAATTTGCCGTAATCCAATTAGCAATGGATCGACGGCTGTGATTCGCCGAGAGGTATTTGAGGCAATTAAATATCAGGATAATCTCTATGGCAGCTTGCAAGACTTTTATTGGGATGAACGACTGCAAGGATCGCAAGATAATGATTGTTGGTTTCGTATTGCTATCCAAACAGACTGGCAAATAGAGGGAATTCCAGAAGCGCTTACCCTTTATCGGATCAATTCTACGGGAATATCTGCCAACTTATTTAAGAAGCAAGAGTCTTGGGAACAAGTCATTGAAAAAACCCGCTCTTACGCACCAGAATTAATTGCTCAGTGGGAGGATCGAGCTAGGGCTTATCACTTGCGATATTTGGCTCGTCGAGCTGTTAGTTTAAGAGATGGTGCAACTGCCGTAAAGCTAATCCATCAAGCACTTGCCACCCATTGGCAAATTTTGATTGAGGAACCACTGCGAACCCTGATTACTTTAGCAGCTAGTTATTTTTTGTGGTTATTACCTCAGTCTTTCTATGAACAACTGGAGGCAATAATCATGAAACGCACAGGTAGCAATCAAAAACGTAGAATTGTACAAGAGCATTAATAGACTTGTTACTTTGAGTTATGAATTAGGAATTTTATTTAATTCTTAATTCATAATTCATGACACTCACCCCAATAATTGTTAATACTAAGTTGCGCTCAAAGATGTTATTTAGCCGTTGATAAGAGGCAGAGAGAAAGTTACTTGCTTGAATAATGCAACTTTATACAATCTGCTGTAAATTGAAAAAAGCACAGTAGATGCACTGTACAATAGTCCTAGGTTCTTCGTCGTTACTCCTTTGTGCATTTTTTTACAACAAATAACCAACAACAAACAACAAACAACCAACAACAAACAACCAACAACCAATCCGTATTCACTTAACAATTGAACGATGAACTACTCTGATAGCAATCCTTGCTGATAGCATCCCACTCACCACTTATACCTGGTTTGATATCAAGAGCTTGCCAGTCTTTGATAGAATAGTGTTCAACTTCATCGACACTTGGCGATCGCGGACCTACTAGAGTCATATCTCCCATTAAAACATTCCAAAACATGGGCAGTTTATCGAGATGGGTTTTAGCCAAGATCTGCAAAAACCAAGCCATTCTAACCGGAGAGGATTGGGTGCTAGGTGTAGAACGAAATTTCCAAATCCGAAACGGCTTACCAAGAAACCCGCAACGAGTTTGAGTTACCATAATTTTGCCTGGATGATCCAGGGCAATTCCGACCGCAATTGGTATTATAACAATTGCTAAAATCACCATCGCCATTAAGGCAACAGAAATGTCAGTGCATCGCATTAATACTCTATCAATTTCAGATGCAACAGACCTTTTTTTAGCAATCAAATGATCGGGAGAAACTCGCATCGTTGACGTGCCCGGTTCAATTATCAAACTATCGAGTAATTTGGACTTGGCTAAAATGGCGATGATGCGAGGATTGGCACTCCATATCACTAAATTACTGCCCAGAGAATTGGCGACTTTCAAGCTCTGAAATAATGCCCCCAGTCCCGCACTATTCATCGACTGAGTTAAGCTCATATCGATGACAATCCGTTTGGGAGCAAATTGATAAAAAGCCTTAATAGAGTCTTGTAATTCTAACCCTGCTTTCATTCCCAAATCCGCAGGTGTACTTAGCAATGCTATTTCCTGCCCTTTTAAAATTTCAGCGGTTTGCTCTTCTTGATGATGAGGTTCCGAGATCAACGACTCCGTATCGACATATTCGGCATTTGGATAAAAGTTTGCCAACATTTGGCTCCTCACTACTAGCCATTCCAATGCTTCTAAAAAATGCAACATCTTAGCTGACAAACTAAGCTGAGTCAAGCGAGTTTTTGACTCAACAAAAACTGTTGGTTTTTTGAATAAAAACCGAGCCAATAGCAAGAATGGAACAGATACACCTGCTCCTGTGGAAAGCACAAGATCGGGTTGTTCGCAGATTAAAACTTTGAAAGCTAAGATCAAATTTCGGATCAGGTTGGGCAGATTACGGTTAGTTGGACTGTAAGCCCAATATACCCGTTCCTGATCAGCCTGAAGCTGTGCTTTGGTTGTCTCTGAGTAGAAGGTAATCCAGCACAAATCTTGATATTGGTTCAGAAAAGGTTTGAGACTTTGAGCATAGGTGAAGTGTCCCCCAGATGAACAAATGACCATCAGCTTTTTGTACTTATTTTGAGGATAATGCTGGCTCAAAAACCGACAAAGTTTATCCTCTTGAGGAGAAATAAGTTGTGGAGTTTTTGGTGCAGCTAAAAACCTGACTAAATCTCCTGGAGATCTCGCCACAGAAATCCCTTGGTTCTCAAGGAAATCAGCCATTTCTAACTGATGATCATCAACGTGTTCACCAAAACGCTTAGTGCGAGGTACTAATATATGAGGTTTATTGAGAGATGCAAGTAACAAAGACGATCCTTCCCCACAGTGGGAAATTACAATTCTTGCCTGGGAAAGTAATACTTTAAACTCTGATTCAGGCAATCGAGAAAAACCCTTCACTTGATATTGATCAGGAAGCTTTGATGAAGAACCGTACTGAATCAAGACTTCCTCATTGGCATCAATAAACCCATAACGGATTAGGATATCAATCCAATTCATGAGGGCATCGAAGGGATATTGTTCTGTCCCTACTGTCACTAATATCATAGTCAAATAGTTTTGAATGACGGACATTAGAGACCCTGATTGAATTTTTAGAACCCCCTAAAGGCAAAAAAAATTATCGGGGGTTTGTCAGGTTTGGTAATTTTATGATCAGTCAGCTTTCAAGATAAGCGCTAAATTTCCTAGCGAGATGCTTGTAGACAAAAATTGCTCGCCTCTACTAATCCCTGATCAAGAACTTGACACGGGAATTATATTCCTCTATTGGGAGAGAATTAAATTCAGTAAATAATGCTATTTACAGGATGCTAAAGCACAGAAGATAAGGTTCTTCTAATGCCCCTGATGTTTCTGAATCGCCTTTCTTTTAGTTTACACAACAAACCCAGAAACAAAAATTTAAATAAGTAAAGAATTAAATAAGATTGGTGGTAGAAAATACCCCTCATCATTGGTGATCAGGTAAATGCGTAGTAAAACAAGGTAGTAACCGCATACAATCCTGAGAGATGCTTTTTGCGAAGCTGTGCTAACTCAACGTCCGGTGAAGTTATATGCTCAAATACGTCACGGTTGATAACATTCCAAATTAGTGAATCTGACCGATCTAAACAAAACTGGCGTAAGTTAGAAAGGAGCTGCATATTATTAGCTTCCAGCCACAAATCCCGATCAAAGGCGAGTTCTTTAGTATATTTACGCGATTTGTAGCCGATTTTATCGAAAATTACTGTTTGCGATCGCTGGAGTAAATTAATCAACGGTTGACGACTGCGCCAGGGTTCCTTGCCAAAGGGAAAATGATGCAGTTGAGGAACTAAAAATTCCATCAGTTGATAGTGTAAAGGTTCTGTATATCGCACGATGGGTGGTATCGCAAACGCTGCCTCAACGAAAGGATAAGTACATAAAGGCAAAAAGATATCGCTGCTAGGTAATACCCTGGTAATATTAATACCTCCCCAACGTCTGAGGCGTTCAAATGTATGGAAGATATCGAGTACGTCTAAAGGAGCAAATCCATCGTCAATCTGTTGTTCTACAAAGCTGTGTAAATAAGCTTTTGCTAATTCTATTGCTTCGGGTTGGATCAAACCACCATGATTACAAATCAGCTTAGTGGTGAGCAATTTCTTAATATCATCCCCACGAAACGCCCCTGATCCAAGCAATAATCGGGCAGTACGAAAATTACCACGAGCAATTCCTCCCCCAACACCTGACAACATCATACCTAGTTTGTCAATATTTGAAGGTTGTTTCAATACATCATTAATCTGCCAAAAACTCACCATCCCATCATTTTGTTGGATCAAGCGTTGGCTAGCTGTTTCCCACGCTGCTATTACTTCCTTATTCGTAATTACATTCACTTCATAAGGAAGGTGGAAAAGTTTAGCAATTTGGGAAGGAATTTGAACATCAGCGCTAGTTGGTAGCCCATCAGTATAATAATTGGCAGATATATTGTCTTGAATTAATATACAAGCAAGCAAACGGGAATCACGCCCCCCTGTCAAAGGACATTTTAATTTGCCCGTAATTTGTGCTAGGTTACGACACATAGCCGTGAGATTTTCAGCAATGCACTCAGTATCAGAACGAGTCAGTTTCTGTTGCGACTGCTGAGAGAGTTGAGAAAACTGGAAATAACTCTGACGCTGGGGTTGTGTGTCATTCCCCTGCCATTTCCAGTACTGCCCACCGGGAATAACGCGCACATCCTGTCGCAACGTGCGATCCGATCCCACCCAACCCATAATTGAAAACAGACTAATTCCTAGGGGATCTAAGGCATTCACCTCGCTAATTTGAGTAATCAGACGTACACTATTACTAACTAACCACATCGTTCCTTGTTGTAAGTAATAGACTTGGTGCAAACCAACGAAATCTGTGATTAATTCAAGGGATGGTAGCTGTTTAGAGAGGCGAGCAACGGCAAATTGTCCATCCAAACTTTGGGGTAGTTGTTGCCAATTTAAAGCTAGCTCTGTAGCATCCCAAGCATTCCATTTTCCTTGTTTTTCTACGATAGTGCCGCTGTAAAAAGTAAAATGATCTGGACTTTCGGATACATAAATTCGAGGTGCAGCGACTTGATTAGCTGTATGTATGGATGCGGCAAAGGCGATGTTACCTGCTTGATAATGCCAGAGGGTATCGGGTTCGAGTTGCGGGTAAACCTCGACCATCTGCCGCAGTTTAGTCAGGGCAACTGAGATGAGGGTTTCTGGTAGGTTCCAAGCGAGAAGAAAGATATTCATAAAAACTCAAAATCAAAGGTTAATCAGGGTCTATTTGAACTTATTTAGTGGCAATAGTATGGTAGGCATCAATCGTTTGCCGTGCTAATTCTTTCCATTCAAAGACTGACAATGGAGCCAGTTCTGGACGCTTGGTATTCATGACCCAATTTAAAGCTGTTTCTATATGCCCAGGATTAATTTCTCCTGTATAAGTACGCACCCATTCTGCACCGACCTGCTCTTGCAATTCACCCAGAGAACCGCGCTGTGGGACTAAGATCGGGCGATTAAATGAAAGTGCTAATAAGGCACTACCAGAGTTTAAAATCTCCCGATAGGGTAAGATGACCAAATCCGCTGCCGCAAAGTAAATTTGGGCTTGGTCTTTGGGGATAAAATCTAAGTTGATTCTGATCCGAGGATCTGAGATAGCTTCTGCTTCTATTTCGGCTTTCAAATCGCTAACTTCAGGAAAACCAACGATATAAAGCAAGGCTGCTGGATCAGAAAATTGGCTAAAAACTCGGATTAATTCGGTGACATTTTTATAAGGTCTAATTTTACCGAAGAAAAGTAATACTTTAGCAGAAGTAGGAATTCCCAACTCAGCACGAGCTTCACCCGCACTGATATGATTGGGATATTCGGCTCGGTAATGACCGTGAGAGATAACAAAATTAGGCAGCTCTTTTAAGGTGGGAAAACGCTCTCTTGCTGCTTCCATTCCCGCTTGACTGAAACTAATACAGCCATCGAGTTGTTGGATGAACCCGTGCCAAAATTTTGCCTCCCAGTGGGGATAGCGTCGTTCGTGTGCGGCGAGGTTGTGTATAGTCCAGACTGTCTTTATTCCCCGACTACGAGCTATCTTCATCAAGAATAATAGCGCTTGAGTTTTAGCGATCGCCACCCCAATATTACTATTATTTAAATTACGTTCTGGCCAGTGTCGATGCCAAATCGCATACTTATTTTGGAGCAATCTTAGGGGCGAGAACTCATCAATATCAACTCCTAAACGAGTCATCTGAGTATAAAGCAGCCAAGTGTAAGGATTTTCATAGCGATCTTTAAAAGCTGGCTCGGCAATAACGCGCATTATTTTTAGCCCCCTTGGGAACTGTGAGTTAATGATTTCTTGACTTCTGGCTGCACCTGCTTCTGTTCAAATTCTTGGGTAAAGTTATTGTGAGTTGAGAGAGTAATCACTACATACATCACCCAAAAGAAATTCTGTCGAATTGTACTTTCAGTAAGGTTAGCCAACACAAAAAACGTTAAGTAAATTAACGGCAAAAGACCTTCCCCAGTTTTAGTTTTACGGATTTCAGCAATTGCCCTAATATATGTAGCAAAATAGCTAACGACAAATACCGATAATCCGATTAAACCCAAATCAACACATAGGTCGATAAAACCGTTGTGAGCGTGGGGAACTGCCCAACCCAGCATCCGCCAAATTTGAGCTGATTCGCCATCTAAGCCCAACCAGAAGGCATCGTAACCATAACCTAACCAAGGATGCTCCGAGATTTTATCAATTACAGCCGCCCAAAGAGGTACACGACCTGTAAAAGTCAGATCCTTTCCCATCGCACCTAAAATACTTTCAGCATTGCTGACTAACACAATTGCTAAACTGCCACCAACCGAAACCGTGGTAATAAAAAATGGCAAAGCAACACTGTAATTCCACCGCAATGCTCTATATAAAGGCATCAGCATGAGCAAAGTCAGTAAACTCACTAAAGCCGTTTTAGAAGTACAGCCAAGAATCAGGATTATAGAAAGCACAAAACCTGTCCATCCCACCCAAGAATACTTGCGGTTGCTATTAGCAAACAGTAAGAAGACACACCCACCTAGCACCATCGCTCGACCTAAAAGATTTTTGTGAGAATATACACCCCGCCAAGTTCCGGCGTGAGCCATATCTTCTGGTGTTAGAACGCTCCCTCTACCCATCAGTCCATAAGTAGGTAGTGCGAGAGCAAACACTAAACTAAACACCGCAGCGATACCGAATGTCCACGCCAATAGTTGCAACTGTTCCTTGCGGTTATATCGGGCGGCAAAATAAATTCCGAACAGAGTGATTCTGCCCAAAATGATCAGATTACTGTGAGTTTCCTCTGGCGCTACAGACCAAAATAGTGAAAAGTTAGCGATCGCAATGAGTATCCATAGTAATTGTTCTTTGATTACAACTCGCAGGACTCGCTTGTACCAAATCACTAATAAAAATAGAGTAAAAATTAAAATTAATAAGCCAAAAAGCGTTGATATGGGATCACCTTGATCAATCGGTAAACCCAAAGCTTGTCTCATGGCTGGAATAAACGCTTGCATAAAAACTAGCAGCGAAAACACCACAAATGCCCTTTCAGCCAAGCTAAGAATATTATTCATTAGACCTCTGTAAGAAAGGGAACAGGAAATAGGCGTAGATAAAACAATTTCTTAGTGTTCATTACTTTTAATCTTTTGAACTTCTTGCCGATACAACCAAAACACCATCCCCCACAAACTAAGCATCAGTAAGCCATCTGAGGCTAAACTAGCCCAAGCCGCTCCTTTCCAAGAATAGGCAGGAATTAGCCAGAGGTTGATCAGTAGATTAAACAGCGCGATCGCAACTTGAATCGCACTCCGCCCCCACTGAAATCCCGATCCAGTTAAAGAATCTGCGGCTAAATACTGAATAGCTTTGAGACAAGGAATGGGGGCTAACCAACGTAAAGCAGCTACTGCATCCGTATATTCTCCCCCTAAGATATAAGGCACAACTGGGGCTAATAAAAATAGACCTAAACCCGCAACAAATCCATAACCACCGACGATAGGTAAGAGTCGTTTAGCAAACTTTAAACTACCTCTAATCCCTCCTTCTCCCTGCTGAAAAAACTTAGCGTAAGCAGCGGCAGCTAAAGACGTTACGGGCACAAATGCCACATCGATTAAACGATACGCTGCGGCATAAATACCTGTAGCTGCTAATGTCGAAAGACTCGCTAGCATCGTTTTATCAATATTATTGTTGATTGTCTTAGCTGATAAACTTACCGAAAATAAAAATCCTTGAGTTAGTTCGGGTTTTATATTTGATTTGCCGAGTTTGGGACTGCCGATCAGATAATTAACGAGTATAAATACGCCCAAAGCCGATATTGCCGTGCTAGCCAGATATAAAAACGACCATACCTCTATCCCTGAATTTTTTAGGAATTGAATAAAAATAATTGCCGCTATAAAATTTTTTAAACTATATAAAATATAAATTTGCGCTGTAAACTTGAGCAACCCTACGGAAATAAATGCTTGGGCTGCCATGGATAAAATATTTAAAAAAAATAGATCAGAGAGTGCCACCAAAAGTGCCACCCAGAGGGAAATACTTTTACTAAGAAAAATCTGGGCGGCGACTAATACTAAAATAGTTATAAAGAAACTGGCGATCGCACAAGTAAACAAAGCATTTGCCCAATACTCTTTAAATAAAGCTCGGTTTCTAGATACATTTTTAACCAGAATATCGCCACTCCCCAAATTTGCAAAAGGCGTGAGAATTGCCACCAATGAAGTTATCCCTACAAACGCCCCATACTGTTCCGTTCCCAAGGCACGGGCAATGATCACAAAATAGGCAGCTTGCACGAACAACTTCAGCCCTTGAGAAAGCAGCATCCAGAAAGTATTACGAACTAAAGGTTTTTGTAGGAGGCGAACAATCTGGGCTTGAAAAGAATTAAAATTCATGTCTTTTTGACTGAAAAAATGCTCAAACCCTGATAATCAAAAATCTCGTCTCAACGACTGACGTTACTGTAGAAGCCTTTCCTGGATTGGAGCAAAAGGCTTGTCTTTAACTAACTTTCCTTGGGAATAGTAATGAAAATATTGGTCAGATCGGTTGTCTAACTTCACCCCATTGACGACTAAACCCAGGACATTTTGACCCGATCGCTCTAATAATTCTTTAGATGTCGTAGCACTAACTGCATCCACAACTTTAGGTCGTGCAACTAATAAAACACCATCCGTCATTTTGCCCAAAGTTAAAGCATCAGCCGCTATAATTAACGGCGGTGCATCAATAATCACAAAGTGATATTTTTCTGAAAAATACTCAATCAATGAAGCCATCCGTTTAGAGTCTAATAGAGCCAAAGGATTAGGCGGAATAACACCAGCGGTGAGTACATCCAGGTTATCCATCACTTTGTTCACTGCTGTCTCAAACTCAGCCTGAACTACTAAAACATCGCTCAAACCCGCCGCATTTGTCAGTTGCCAAATATGATGCTGTACAGGATAACGTAAATCCGCATCAACTAATAAAACCCGTCGCCCTAATTGGGCGATCGCTAACGCTAAATTAGCCGAGACTGTAGACTTACCTTCTTGAGGAACAGAACTCGTCACCAGGATAACTTTTGGAGGTTTATCAGAACTCAAGAATTTGAGATTAGCCTGGAGCATTCGATAAACTTCACTAATCGCGGCTAAGGGATTGTCTCTTACTGGAAGTTCAGGAATAGTTCGTTCTTGGGCTGTGAAACGAGAAACGGTTTTTTTGCCAAATGTTGGAATGGTAGCTAGCAGGGTGTAGCCAAACAAATCTTTGACTTCTTTAAGAGTTTTGATCGAGTTATCTCTGACTTCTAAAATGATAATGGTTGCCATAGCTAACAGTGTACCTGCCATTGCTCCTAAAAGTAAGATGAGAACCGATTTGCCAGAGGAGCGTGAATCAGGAATTTGAGCAGGTTCAACAATGCGAGCATTGCCAATATTCTGATTTTCTGCTAATCGTAACTCTTGTAATTTTTGCAATAAAGTTTGATACGTTAATTGAGCGGCATCTAGGCGGCGTTGTAGTTCTCGCTGTTCCTTTTCTAGCTTGGGTAGAGTATTGAGTCGTTGTTTATAAATTAAGCGAGAATTAGTTAATTGATCGAGCTTACTTTTTAAGCCTAAACGATTCACTTCTGAATTGACAAAATCTTTGATTAATTGATTTTTAAATTCGCCAATTTGTAGATTTTGAGTAGCAACGAACTGATCATAACCAATAGTCTGCCCAACGCGCTCTTCTAAAAGGCTTTTTAGAGCGGCTTCTTTCTGCTTCAAGCTAATAATAGTCGGATCTGCTTCTTGAAAACGAGTCCGTTGTATCGTCAGATCGGCTTGTACTTTTTGGAATTCTTTGAGAATATCCTGTACTCCCGGTGACTGATTTAAGGAAGTAATTGCGATCGCTTCCTGTGCATCCATTCCCACTTTATCCCGCAGGGCGGCTGATTGGGAGTTAATATTTTTCAAATCTGACTGCACTTGGGCAATTTGTTCGTCGAGTTTGGCAATTACCTCCACCGCCGTAGTCGCTTCTGTATCTAAAGCTACAACCTGATTGCGTTCTTTAAATTCTTGCACAGCCGCTTCTGCTTGATTGACGTTGGCTTCAGCTTTAGGCAATTGCTTGGTAATAAATTCTTGAGCAGTAACGAGTTCCGTGCGATTGTTACGGAGATTATTTTCTATATACAATTTCATTAATTGATTAACAACTGCTGCCGCTGTTTTCGCATCTTTATTTTTATAGATTATTTCTATAACATCCGTTGCACCAATCGTTTTAATTTTGAGTTTTTTCTGCAAGCTTTCTGGTGAAATAGGTTCTCCTTGATCGTCTTTGAGGTTTAGAGTATTAAGAGTTTTATCGAGCAGAGGAAGAGAACTCAAAATTTCGATTTCTGTACTGATTGGGTTACTGTCTGTCGTCAAAGGCGCAAAATTTCCGACTTCTTTGCCTAATCCTGTTAAAGAAGTGGTGCGATTAACCTTAAACAGCAGTTTGCCCTGTGCTTCATAGTCCCCTTTTTGCATTTGCGTTAAGGCAACTGGAATCGTTAGCCCCACCATGAGTACGAAGACACCGCCACCAACTAACCAGCGCCGTTTGATTACTAACCATAGCTTGTAAAAATCTAAATCTGGAGAGTCCGTAGATTGCATGAAACACGTCTCTAAGCGGTACAGGTCAGATCGAAAACCTCGGATAATTATTCCTGGTCTTAGCTTACTCAATCAAAACGTAGTATGGCAAATGAACACGCTTATAAGGCAGATTTCACTTGATATAAGACTATCCTCTCACAGACAAATTAGTAAGGCTAAAAACATAAACTGTCTAGCCATCTAGACAACGTACCTACTTAATCTTTAGAACACCCTTGATTGTTACTCTGTCTGAAAGTGTATTACTACTTACGTCTTAAATGAATGACAATCTGGATTTTCTTTGTTGAGTTGATTTGCCACCCTCTAGATGCGTCCCTGTAACAGCCAGAAAGACTGGAATGCCAGACTAGAGCGATCGCACCTGACATCGGTAAACTGTCATTAGCTTCCTGGTGGATATCGTCCTCCAAGCTTTTGAAGTTTCCCAGCAATCCTTAGTTCTTAGCTCTAGGTTCTCCAAGCAATTAGCTTAACCTAAATCTTCTCTCTACCGCCAGGGTTATCTTATTGCTCTCTCCTAGTAAAGTAAAAGAAGGAATCCTGGTCACTCTAAATTGCGTCGGTAATTATTGCTGTATATCAGCTGCTATTGAGCTTTAATTGCTAATTTTTCTCTTATGTCTAGAAATCCCTTGCAAAGTTATCCCAATCGTTTGTCATCCCTCACTAAACCAATCGTCAGGCGCGATCGCTATCGACGACGTACTCAACAGGGTTTCAAACGACGTTTAAAATATCTCTACTGGCGCTTAATCCGTTTGCAAGGACAACCGGAAGCGATCGCGCGGGGTTTAGCTTGTGGGGTGTTTGCGGGACTGTTCCCCATTTTCGGTTTACAAACCATTGTTGGCGTTTTACTGGCAGTTTTGCTCCGGGGAAACAAAATTATCGCCGCCGCCGGGACTTGGGTCAGCAATCCCTTGACTTATGTCCCTATTTATGCGTTTAACTTTCATGTGGGCAAATGGCTACTCAACCAGGATCTGTTGACGGATGTGAGTTTACAATCCTGGGAACAAGTCAAAGCGTTAGGTTCAGAAATTATTCTCACCTTATTTGTTGGCTGTTTTGCAGTAGGATTAGTGGGTGGAATAGGGAGTTATTTCTTAGGTTTGTGGTTGATTCGTCGGGTTCGGACTTCCTATTTAAACTATCGAAGTAGACACCAACGTCAATAAAACGTTTTGAGTTTTAGCAGATTTTATACTTATTGAATGGCAAATCAGGATTAGCATTCTTTACAGCAGCAAGATAGGCATTGCTAGATATAAAAGTTCTGCCTCATTCCTCTGCTTAATGGATGTAATGGGCTAAAACTGTTGTGCAGTCGTCTTTAGACGACTTTAGCTAGTAGACAGTGGTTTCAACCACTGGCGGATTGTTGCCACTGCTGCAAGATCTTAGGTGTAAGTCAACGATAGAGCTCCAGAGTGTTTAATTGACAAAAAAAATAACTGTGTCTATTAGCAGAAGACACAGCAGTTATTTGATTAACTTTTCTATTCTCTTGACTATTATCCTATTCCTGCTCTTTCTTGTTGCGCTTTATTGTCGCACCGAGAGTACCAACTGCGAGGAGTCCAAGTAAAGAAGCGGGTTCAGGAACAGGTTGTGAATCGGGTTTTTGCCATGCCTCTAGAGTCTCGATAGAATACGTTCCGGTTTCGCCAAAAAAAGACCCAGGCCCCCAAGTCTCATTATTATGGATTGGTATAAAATCACCATAAATATCTCCAAAATCTTCCCAAGAAAAGCTGACTAAGACACCTCCATTAAAATTAAATTGTGGATTGATAACGCCAGCCAAAGAACCAGCGCTCCATTGATCTGGCTCAAAAGCAAAAGAATTAAGAAAATAAGAAAAAGCCGCTGATGCTCCTAAATCAGATGCACTAAATATTCCCGTTCCATTACTATTAAGGAAATTTGTGGAAACTTCCGAATCCTCGAACATCAATGAACCAGAACCCGATCCATCACCAGCAAATGTCCAAGTAAAACTAGCTGCTTCGGCGGGTGCAGATTGTAATCCTACGCTCAGAGCTAATCCAGCCGTAGCGGCAAGTACAAATCGACCAAAACAATTGTTATTTATATTGATTACAGTTGAAGTAATCATAATCCTCATTGCTCCTAAATTTAACTCTTGTTCTTGCTTGGTTTGAAGCCCTTACATTACCTAATTTAAGTGGCAACTCTAGGGATGTCAGTCAGAAAAAGTATGGAGATCTACGGAGATAGTTTTATGAAAATCCGGTAAAAAAGTCAGTATGTTTATCAAGCTTGTGTGAAATAGTCAACCAGCTTTGTAAACTTTTGATGAAGAAGTAAGAAAAGGTTTGGTTAGAGCCAATCACTTGTATAGAATAATTAGCAACTCAGGTCTACTGCCATTCGACTTAAGTCAGTGCCATTCCACCTAAACGCAAATTGGTATATAAAAGTTCTGCCTAAGTCCTGTGCTAAATAAGGTGTAACCAATGCTGGAATAACTATCGCAGGAAAATCTACATGAGTTCTGAAGAACCACTGGAACTATTACAATCCGTTATATTTGCCAAAACCCACCAGCACTTAAATAATCTGGAAATGGCTGTCCTGCGAGGCGCTTGGGACAACCAAACCTACGAACAAATCGCAGAGACATACTGCTGTTCTAGCACTCATGCGAAAACTGTGGGGTCTAGGTTATGGGACTTCCTCTCCCAACTGCTGGGTACAAAAGTGAATAAAAAGAACTTTTCCGTGGTTCTAGAACGTAAAGCGAAAGAACTAGCAGTAGATGTGGCAACAGATGTGGCAACGGATGGGGTAACGGATGTAGCGGATAAGTTATCGGTTTTCCCAGAAACCTCGTCTTTCACCTATCACCCATCCGTTACATCCGCTATCACATCCGTTGCCACATCGCCCGAATTACCAGGTGGACAAGTTCCTCTCGACTCTCTCTTCTATATCCAACGTCCCCCCATCGAACAACGCTGCTACGACACAATATTACAACCGGGGGCATTAATTCGCATCCAAGCACCCCGACAAATGGGTAAAACCTCCCTCATGGCACGCATTCTGCATCAGGCGAGAATGCAGGAATATCGCACTGTCACCTTAAGCTTGCAACTTGCTGAGAAAAGTGTTTTTACTAGCCTCAGCCGATTCTTACAATGGTTCTGTGCTAGTGTCGGGAAAAGCCTAGGATTACCCAATCAGTTAGCAGAGTATTGGGATGATATTCTGGGCAGTAATGCTAGCACTATTGATTACTTCGAGAACTATCTGTTAGCTGAATTAGATAGCCCCCTTGCGATCGCCTTAGATGAATTGGATATTTTATTCCAATATCCCGATATTGCGTCAGACTTTTTCAGTCTATTGCGAAGCTGGTATGAAACAGCCAGATATGGAAATAGTAAGAGCGTGATTTGGCAAAAACTCCGAATAGTGGTTGTCTATTCTACAGAAATCGATGCACTCTCAGATTTTAATCGTTCGCCCTTTAATGTGGGACTTTCAATTCAATTACCAGAGTTGACCAGGGAACAAGTACAAAAGTTGGCGCAGCTTCGGGAACTCGATTGGCAAGCTTCTCAAGTTGAACAACTCATCTCTTTAGTGGGAGGTCATCCCTATCTAATTTCCAAGGCATTCTATCACATTGGGCATCAAGATCTTACCCTAGAAGACCTCCTGCCTCAATACGCTAAAAAAGGTAGAATTTACGGGGAATATCTGCGTCAAAAATTGGCACATCTGCAACAACATCCCGAACTTTATGAAGCCTTTTCCCATATTACTTGTTCGCCAACTCCCATTGAGTTAGAACGAGAGCAGGCATTAAAGTTACACAGTATGGGATTGGTATGTTTGCAAGGAACTCAGGTAACACCTAGATGTGATTTGTATCGCTACTACTTTAGCGGGGTGACAAGGGCTGAATTCAGAATTGTTGAACATTAATAAAACTCATCTTATCTCACCCATACGCTGAAGAGGCCACAATCTTTTAGATATTTTACCCCTAATATTAGGTCTGGGAACCAAGCCCCAGTCTAGACTATCGTAACTCGTGGTGCGGTTATCGCCTAGGACGAGGTAAGAATTAGGCGGAATAGTGATGGGTTGAGACTGGGATTTAACCGTATTTTTAATATAGTTTTCCTCTAAGGGTTGATGATTAATATAAACCCTTCCCCCTTGAATTTCTACCTCTTCACCAGGTAATCCAATTACCCGTTTAATCAGTATCTCTTGAAAATTTTGTTTTTGGAGAGTTGCTGTAGGAAAAAATAATACAATATCTCCTCGCTGGGGCGAGTGTAAGCGGTAAATGTATTTGTCTACAAGTACGCGATCGCCACTCTGTAACGTTGGTGTCATCGAGTCCGTGAAAACCAAGTAAGGCTCTGCAATATAGCTTTTAATGAAGAGGAACTGGATAGCAATCAACATAGATAAAATAACTGAAAAAATACAAACTATTAAAATATTTCTTTTCTTCGCTTTCCGACCAATCGGTGATTCAATATAAACATGATAAGCAATCAGAGCCTTTAAAAGAATGGGCACTAAATCGACTAGTAAAGAACTAACAAAAAATGTAAACAATAAAATACTCAACCAAACTTTATTCATGTAAAGATGACCTACACCAGGGATTAGCCTTGACACAAAAACAGCTAACCACGGATCTTTGACCCGTTTCTTGCGTCTCTTTAAGACTAAACGATTGACGTTTTCTGCACATTGATAGGAATCAAAAATCGTCCATACACTAAGGCAAAGAGTAATTACCAGAACGAGTGAACCAAGGATGATATTGCCACTAGAGCTAAAAATTAATCCTATACTCAATCCGTATAATCCTAATTGAATCAGAATTAAAAAACATCCTTTGGCAACATTCCCGGTATAGAGTTGACCAATTCCGGGAAAAAATAGAGATAAATTGACGGCTAACCAAGGCTCTTTAACCGAAAGAACCGATGATGAATTCTGCTTGGATTTCGACATGGTTTTTGCTACTCAACAGGTAGATACTATAAGATACACCCATGTCAATAATTCCCAAACTCAATCTAATAACTTCAAATTTAGGGAATAAAGAGATTGAGCTAACTTTTATCAAAGCTCCTGCGCTCGGCTTTAATATAGCTATTAATAGTAGCCAATGGCAAGACGAGCAGAATGTCTATAATTTTCTCTAATCGTGCATAATAGCAGCAGATGGCACTCTCTTCAGCACACATTTATACTGACACAAGATTAAATGGGATTTAAGCTAGACAAAATTATTCCCTGGGGACGTTCCCTGCACGAATACGCAAAAATGTTCGCCCTAACACAGAATGATCGAACATTGCAGATTCTCGATTGCGCTGGTGGTCCCGCCAGCTTTAATACTGAAATGACACGTCAAGGATACAAAGTGATCTCTTGTGATCCAATCTATCAATTTTCTGTCGATGATATTGCCCAGCGCATCCAAGAGACTTACTCAATCGTAATTGATGGTCTTAAAGCAAATTACAATAACTACGTATGGCAAGATAGTCACTCACCTGAAGAAGTGGGGCAAATCCGACTATCAGCCATGCAACAATTTCTAGAAGATTTACCCGTTGGTATTCAACAAGGGCGCTATATTACTGCCGAATTACCTATCTTACCCTTCAAGAACGATCAGTTTGATTTAGCCCTTTGTTCTCACTTCCTATTTAGCTATTCCGATTTACTTTCCCAAGACTTTCACCTCACATCTATTCAAGAACTATGCCGTGTTGCCCATGAAGTCAGGATTTTTCCCTTATTAAATATTTCCGGAGAAGTATCCCTATTACTACCTTCAGTAATCAAAGAATTAGACACACGAGGATACAAATGTAATATTCAACAAGTTGCCTATGAGTTTCAAAAAGGGGGTAATCAAATGTTACAAGTGTCGAAAGTTAGCAGCGGATGGGGTAACAGATGTAGCGGATAAGTTATCGTTTAAACTCGTATAGTATTTCCGGCTAATTACTTATCAAAACAACTCCCCCTATTCCCGTGTCATTCCTAATCATAACTATGTAAACGAACATCATATCACTTAACTCAGTCCTAATCCTAACCCTCAAACCATCCGTTACATCCGTTACCCCATCCGTTGCCCCATCCGTTGCCCCATCCGTTGCCCCATCTGTTGCCAATAGATCTCGATATTTTGCTAAGAAATGCTAATAAGTAATAAGAAATTTAATGATACTTTCTCACCCTGCCTTCTGTGCAATAAAAAAAACTGTCCCTACTTCTAATCGCCTTTTCCTTCGGCTCGATCTATAGTGAGAATAAATTATTAAAACCATTTCAAACGAGGGAGAAAAACTATGCGATCGCCCTATGCCAACCAAACCCATAGTAGTGCTTGGGTCTTCCAAGTCTGGGCTTCCTTTGTTATTTCTATTTTCGCTACCTCAGTCGGTATTCTCTACCTTCCCGTAGATACTTGGACAAAAAGCTTTATGGGAATGGGGTTAGCGTTCTCCGTTGGTTCTACAATGAGCCTAGCGAAAACGACCAGAGATATCCACGAATCTAAACGACTAACCTCTAGAGTCGATGAAGCGAGAGTTGAGAAAATCCTCAGCGAACATCACCCTCTAAAATAAAACCCTCAATGATATAGCGAGTCTATTTGATTGGTGAACAAGGAAAGACTTGGGAGACAAGGGGGAGGTGTTTTACAAATCATTTAGACTGGCTATAACTAACGCTCTTAGTGTAAGGGTTCAGCTTTCGTTCAGCCCAGAGTAACATAAGATCACTAATAACCAACAACCAACAACCAACAACTAACAACCAACAACCAACAACCAACAACTAACTAAAACAACGAATTAATTCGGCAACTGACCAAGCTTGTGCGATCGCACCTTGGGGTGAGTGGGGTAGATCGCCGTCAAAGATTTCGGAAATTGAATGGATACAGGCTTGATCCTGGAAGTGATCGAGTAAGGGTTGCCAGTCGAAGGGGAGGGGTTCTGTAGGATAAAAACGCTGCCAAGCACGAGTAAATGGACCAATCAGCCAACTCCAAACGGTTCCTTGATGGTAAGCTCTGTCTCGATGCCAGCGATCGCCGCTATAGTAACCAATATAGTCTGGATCATTGGGGTCGAGGCTACGCAAGCCGTAGGGGGTGAGGAGGCGATCGCGTGCCACTTGCAAAACTTGACGGGCTTGATCGTCGGGGAAACCACAATGATAGAGTGAGAGGGCGAGAACGGCATTAGGACGAATTTGGGTATTCCGTCGGTCATCGGGTTCGATAGTATCGTAGAAGTAATTTTGGTCTGGATTCCAAAATTTTTGTAATGATGTCTTGACTTTTTGTGCTTGTTGAATATAGTGCTGAGTGTGGTGTAATAAACGGACACGATCTGCGATCGCACCAATCACCATTTTTTCAGTCCATTTGCTAATCCAACACAACGCAGAGTACCAAAGGGCATTAATTTCTATAGGTTTTCCCCGACGTGGTGTGATGGGTTGACCCTCAAGTACAACGTCCATCCAGGTAATGGCAACATTTGGCGCATCCCAAGTCAACAATCCATCAGCAGCGTCAACTTGAATCTGATAGCGAGTACCAGCAGTATAAGCTTTGTAGATTTTGCGTACTACGGGATATTGTTCAATTAAAAAATCCCAATCCTGGGTCATTTCTAGGTAAAGTCCTAGGGTTTCAATCCACCAGAGAGAGGCATCAATACTGTTATAAATCGGGTCAGTACCTGCATCGGGAAAGGTATTAGGAATTAAACCATCTTGGCAATAGCTACCGAAGGTTTTGAGTAATCCTTTAGCTAGGGTGAAACGCTTGGTGGCGAGGGCGAGTCCGGGTAGGGCAATCAGGGTATCGCGTCCCCAGTCGTTAAACCAAGGATACCCGGCAATGACGGTTGGCCCATCAATGGAGGCACGATAGGTAATGAATTGATCGCTGGCTTGTAGTAGGGGAAGTGGGGAGTGGGGAGTAGGGAGT
>DNGI01000111.1:20808-21718 GCA_003486645.1 Cyanobacteria bacterium UBA11370
GAGTGGGGAGTAGGGAGTGGGGGGAGGTGTTCGTAGAGTTGGTTTTTTCGTTGTTGTTCCTGCTGAATGGCTTGGTCGAATGCTTGGGGACTGAGTTCGCCTAGTCCTGTTTCTGGACACCCGACTTTGGCTTCTAAGGTTACGGTTGCTCCAGGTTGTAGGATTAGGGTTAGGTAGCCGGGACTGTAGAGGTCTTCGCGATCACCGAGTCCTCGTTGGTTTTCTTCGGGATAGTAATAATTCCAGTACCACACTCCTTGGGGTTGATAGTCCCCAGCCGTCCAGCGCAATTGCCAGGGAATTCCGGGTTGACCTTCGCGGATCGCTTGGAGGTAGATCCGGTTATGCCCGATGAGTTGGGAGAATTGGATCGTCTCATCAGCGAATTGTTGGTGGTGAAAGTCACGATCAGCAATTAAGGGTCGGAGTTTGAGGGTGGCTACATCCTGACCTTCGTAGCGATATTGAATTAAGATACGGTTGCAGAATTGGAGTTGTTGAGTTGAGTCTTGACTTTTTCCTACTGTCCATTCACAACTCCCACTCAAACCATCTGGCATTACAAGTTGACGGGTTAACTGCCATTGTCCTACACCCCACGTCCAGGTGGGAACTGGATCGATATCGAAGGATCGTAGGAGTTGATAGCCTAACGGTTCAATAGCTTTACCTTCATTCCAGAAATTCGTCGAGAGTGCCCAAGGTTTTCCTGCAACTTCTAAACTGGCATCAAGATGAGATAGCAACAGGGTACGTCGTCCTGGAGGATCTAGGGCGGCGATCAACCAACCGTGGTAGGTGCGTGTGCGAGCCTCACAAACTGTACCACAGGCAAAACCGCCTAAGCCATTGGTAAGAAGCCATTCCCGCCGATCTAAATAATTCACTGGTTTGTTGTTTGTTGTTTGTT
>DNGI01000111.1:21959-22092 GCA_003486645.1 Cyanobacteria bacterium UBA11370
TGTTTGTTGTTCGTTGTTGGTTGCTTTGACCGATGGCAACTGACAAATCACAAATGACCACTGTTGAAAGAGTCTAGTTTAGCTAACATTTGGAGGCGATCGCTTCCCACACTCCACACCCCACACCCCACAC
>DNGI01000364.1:0-2015 GCA_003486645.1 Cyanobacteria bacterium UBA11370
GGACAAGGGGGACAAGGGGGATTCTTGGTGTACCTCATTCGAGCGCAAACTGGTATAACTCTAAGAGGTTAAAATTTCTCGCCGTCCATTACCACGACACGCATCGCCGCTACAAGTCGTTCTACCCCTTGATTGATCAGTGCAGGTTTCAACTCGTTGTAACTTCTTTGAATCAAAATTGTGAAGTTGGCTAAAAGAATACTCCAACTCTACACTATTCACTACCCAGTTACTTAATAATACCGTTGATAGCAAAATAAAGGAGTGAATTCGCATGGGATTAAGTCCCTATTGAAATTTCCACTTCCTTATACCAACTTGTAATGAAGCATCCGGAATAGCAATAATTTAACTCACCTATTCGCCATCCAAATTTTATCTTGGATGGTAATATTAAGTTGTATTCAAACAGATAACTTTCTCTCCTCCTCTCCTCCTCTCCCCCTCCCCCCATCTCCCCATCTGTTGAAACAGGTAATTTAAAACCGTAACACCTTATCACTACCGTTTAAAACTCTACACTCAAGGGTGTCCGAGGGAAGGGAATCACATCTCGAATATTCCCCATCCCCGTCATAAATTGCACCAACCGTTCAAATCCTAAACCAAACCCCGCATGAGGAACGGTTCCATAACGCCGCAAATCTAAATACCAGCCTAACTCCTCTGGATTGATTCCCTGACTCTCAATCCGCTGCTGAAGAATATCCAAACGTTCCTCCCGCTGAGAACCGCCAATAATCTCACCAATCTTAGGTGCAAGCACATCCATTGCGGCGACAGTTTTCTCATTATCATTCAAACGCATATAAAATGCCTTTATTCCCACTGGGTAATCGGTGACAATTACAGGCTTTTTAAATAATTCTTCGGCTAAATACCGTTCATGTTCTGATTGCAAATCCAGTCCCCACTCGACGGGAAACTCAAACTTACGATCCGCTTTTTCCAAAAGAGCGATCGCATCGGTATAACTAATCCGTTCAAACTGATTATTGATAATATTCTCTGCCGTTGCCAACACCGTATTATCAATCCGCTGGTTAAAAAAGTCCATATCTTCTGGACATTTATCCAACACCGATTTAAACAAATACTTCAGAAATTCTTCCGCTAAATCCATATCCCCATGCAAATCGCAAAATGCCATTTCCGGTTCCACCATCCAAAACTCGGCTAAATGTCGAGACGTATTAGAATTTTCAGCACGGAAGGTAGGACCAAAGGTATAAACATCACAAAATGCCATTGCCATCACTTCCGCTTGCAGTTGCCCACTCACGGTAAGATAAGCTCTACGTCCAAAAAAATCCTGACTAAAATCGACCTCTTGCTGTTCTGTTTTGGGCAGATCCTTAAAGTTTAAGTTAGTCACTGTAAATAACTCACCCGCGCCTTCGCAATCACTAGCTGTGATAATCGGACTATGAATCCACAAAAACCCCCGTTCCTGGAAAAACTCATGGATTGCATTGGCACAAGCATTGCGGACACGGAAGACGGCGCTTAGGGTATTGGTACGCGATCGCAAATGTCCAATAGTACGCAAAAATTCAAAGGAATGGCGTTTCTTCTGTAGCGGATAGGTGGCGGGATCAGCTTCGCCATAGACTTTGACTGAAGACGCTTTCAATTCAATCCGCTGTCCTTTACCAGGGGAAGGAACGAGAACACCCGTAACTTCGACCGATGCTCCCGTGTTAAGCTGCTTCATGATCGTTTCATAGTCGGGTAAATCCGGATTGAGGATGACTTGCAAATTTGCCAAGAATGAGCCATCGTTAACCTCAATAAAGGCAAATTCTTTTAATTCTCGTTTGGTGCGTACCCAACCCTTAATCGTCACCGACTCGTCAGGCTGACCATTTCGTAATACTTCTGCAATCCGTTGATTTACCATGTTTTTTGAATCCCTCAACAATGCCAATACTCAGAAAATCAGCAGGCATTAATCCCAGTGTAATCTCGATCCTGTTTGGTGATGGGTTGGAAGGAGTGAGGGGGTGAGGGGGTGA
>DNGI01000364.1:2268-5053 GCA_003486645.1 Cyanobacteria bacterium UBA11370
GTGAGGGGGTGAGAGGGTGAGGGAGTGAGGGGGTGAGGGGGTGAGAGGGTGAGAATGTTACCTCGTGTGAATTGCAACTCAGTATCAACTTTAAGTAGCAGCAAGGACAAATTTAATGGAGTCAGATATCAGATTACGCATTAGCGTTATGGGTTTATTTGTCGATGCTGATACTGTGTTATTGATTCACAAAATGACGGGACCAGAACCTGACTGCTGGGATTTACCAGGAGGTGGACTCAATCCCGGTGAACCGATCATTCAAGCCTTAAAACGAGAAATCCAAGAAGAAACGGGTTTAGTTAATGTGCGTGTGCAGAGTCTATTAACGATAGTAGAAGGATTTTTCCCTAACTGGCACGCGCAATTGTTGCATTCCTTAAATATTATCTACCAATGCGCTATTGAGGATAACGTTGTAATAAATAGCGATTCCAAATGGCGATCGCATGGGGATCAAGAAGTGGGGATCAAAGGAGTTCACTGGTTATCCATTGCAGAGTTAACCTCGAATCAGTGTTCTACTCGCAGTTGGAACGCCTTGCAAGCGGCTGGTCTTGTCTAATTTTACTTTCCTGATATTTACAACTTAACCAGCACAAGATTTCAATATCCAACCGATAACGATCCCCAACCCACCAAAACGAACCGCTTGCCAAAAAGGTTCCTTGAGACTCCCCCAGGAAAAGAGTTGGCTTTCTAAATTAAGTTCAATAGTTTCTAATTGCTCTTTAATTTGCCGTAATTCGGCTTGTAGCGCTTGTTTGTTATTACTCTGGCGCAGTGACTTCCTAATTTCTTCTCGACGGTGCTTAAGTTCAGCTTGTCGCTGCCGATCGCGTTGTACTTGATTGTACCGTTCTTTGATAGATTCAAGCGATCGCTCTACCTCTGACAACGCTTGCTCAAACTCGTCAGTATCCTCATCTTCTGGATTGGCTGGAGAACCTGTAGAAGATGGCTGTGACGGGTCTTGAGACATCTTCAATACACTAAACTAACAGTAAATGCGATTGTACCTGAATTTATGCCTGAACCGATGCAACTCAGCAAAACCGATACCCTTAAGGAAGTTAGTACGCTAGAATTAGCGCAAGCGCTGGCAGAACGATTGAGTATTAAACCCAATGATTGGCACCGACTCAAGTCTAATCGTAAAGCACGAGCGAGTGAGCAAGCAGCGGCTGCATTAGTCTTTTTGCTGAAAGAACAACCCGAAGAAGCCTTACCTCGATTTCAGCAAGCTTCAGGATGGCTAGATCGTTCAATTTCTGCGCCTCCCTGTCCCGATCACGGAAGATAGGTGCGGATATGGAGTTTTGAGTGATGAGTAAAAAAAAGTTCTTCTTCAAAACTCAAAACTTAAAATTCAAAACTTTCATGGGATCGCCACCGTTAGGTTAATAGAGGTAAACGAGAGCGACCATTCATCTTTTTACACAGTCTAATTTCTGTTCCCTGAGAATTCCAATGGACTTGATCGAAAATTTGGTAGAGGAGACACAACCCTCTGCCATTTTCGCATTCATCATTTGGCAAACTTGTTTCAGAGTCAACAGACTGACGACACTCCAGGCGAAAACCAGAACCTTGATCGGCAATGATCCACCAATATTCATCATTAACTACAGAAAAATGAACCACTACAGTCTTACTTGGGTCTAACTTATTGCCGTGCTTTGCCGCGTTTACCAATGCTTCTTGCAATCCTAGCCGAATTTCCGGCTGCCATTTACCCGGAATCTGTTCAACAAGTAAATCGAGGATTGGACAAAGGTAAAGGGTAGAAGCGAAGCTAATTGTTCCCCAGTTACGCTCAACTGGACGCAATGATGATACAGCAATCACTCAAAAAACCCCTAGTTTTTATTTGGTGGACTTGATTTGCTACACGACTAACTGCCGTGTTTTTTGATCTCATCTTCCTCAAACCAGACTCTCCAGACTAAGGCAGAATCTCACGATCTCATACAGTTGTCAAGGCTTTTAATGTTGACACCCTAAGCGCTAGACCCGCTAGTTGGGTTTTGCCGACGTTTCACACGTTGTCTTGAGTAGGTTAGCGACCCGATTGTTGTAAATGTTCTCAACTACTGCTCATGGATCGATGGACTATGGTAAAGTAAGCAAATTTTTTCCTTTAGAGGGGTAAACTTTCTCTTATTTTTTAGAGACTATACTTTAGCTACTATTGTACCCAAACCCCCAATCAAACACCAGATGGCTGACTCAACCTGGTGATTAGAGAATTGAGGAATAAAATGGCTAGAAGGTTTGAAAAATCAACCCTGACACGCAAAAGCGCTGGGTCTGACTTTATAACACTTCATACTTTTCTCATATTCCCCCCTTCCCAGTCCCCTTTCTTAAAAAAGCAGCACATTCAACGTGAGGTGTTTGGGGAAAGAAATCAGCGGGTTGGATGTGAGTTAACTGGTAGTCCCCAGATTGGCAAAGGAGTTTAAGATCCCGTGCGAGGGTTGCTGGTTTGCAGCTAACGTAAACGATGTGTTGAGGTAATGCAGAAAGCAAGGTTGCAATGAGAGTGGGATCGCATCCTTTGCGCGGGGGATCAAGAAAAACAATATCAGGAATGATCCCCAGTTGGGGAAGTAGGGTTTCTACGGCTCCCGTGTGAAATGTTACATTAGCGATCGCGTTAATCTGTGCATTAATCTGCGCTTGTTCAACGGCGGTAGCTTGCACTTCCAGTCCGAATGCCTGCCGTACCTGTTTTGCCAAAGGTAAAGTAAAGGTTCCAATACCACAGTAGGCATCGACTAAG
>DNGI01000364.1:5251-5602 GCA_003486645.1 Cyanobacteria bacterium UBA11370
TACCACAGTAGGCATCGACTAAGATTTCATCGCCTTGTAAGTCTAACGTTTGGAGGATGACGGTTAAAAGTTTTTCGGCAACCTCCGTATTCACTTGGAAAAATGTATCGGGTCGTAACTGGAACTCAAGGCCTGCAAATTCTTCCCGCACATAGGGACGACCAATAATACAACGGGTTTCAGACCCAAAAATTACATTCGTGCGATCGCGGTTACGATTGATACAAATCCCCACTAGATTGGGATAGCGTTTCATCCAGTTTTGAGCTTGGGTTTCCAAATCTGTTAAAGTCCAGTCCGTGGCAATTAAGGTTAGAAGCATTTCTCCCGTCCGTCGTCCAATTCGCAGCG
>DNGI01000364.1:5860-6098 GCA_003486645.1 Cyanobacteria bacterium UBA11370
CGGTTCTCGTCATAGATTGACCATCCCTGTTGCTGGATATCCTGCTTAATTTCAGCTAACAGGGGATTCAATCGTGCATCTTGCACAGGACATTGGTTTAAATTAATAAGCTGGTGGCTACCTTTTTGGTAATAACCGGCTTGAACTTGACCTGTTGCTGACCGTTTTAGGGGATAAGTTGTTTTGTTGCGATAGGCAAGGGGGGAGTTTGAGGTTAGGATGGGGGGTACTTTGAGAG
>DNGI01000150.1 GCA_003486645.1 Cyanobacteria bacterium UBA11370
CTCCCCCTCTCCCCCTCCCCCCCTCTTCCTCGTCGGCGGTACGGGTTTATATATTAAATCAATAGTACGGGGATTAAAAATTCCCAGAGTTGCACCGAATCCAGAGTTGCGATCGCAACTTTCCTCTCTTGATCAAACTCAACTTTACGCGTTCTTGCAACAAATTGACTCAACGGCGGCTCAAAAGATTCATCCTCATGATGAAGTGAGAACCTTACGAGCCTTAGAAGTATTTTATGTCACTGGACGACCCATTTCAGAGCAGCAAGGCGAAAATCCTCCAAGCTATCCAATTCTTCAGATTGGTTTAGATTGCGATTCTACTCATCTTAGCCAGCGTATTCAACAGCGTACTGAGCAAATGTTAGCAGATGGATTAGTCGCAGAAGTAGAAAAATTAGGTCAGAACTATGGTTGGGAGTTACCGTTGTTGGATACTCTTGGATATCGAGAAATCAAATATTATTTGACGGGTAAAGTATCTCTTAGTGAAGCGAAAGAGTTAACTATTTTGCATACGCGCCAATTTGCCAAACGCCAACGGACTTGGTTTCGCGCTGATCCGACAATTGAGTGGTTTGATGCAGATTGTTCTGATTTAGTAGAGAAGGTTTGGCAGCGGGTGGAAGAGTTTATCGAAAAAATTAACAAATAAGTACGAGGTACAAATTTCTAGGTTTTAAGGAGTAGGGAGTGGGGTAATCTGAACTTCTCAACGCCTAATACCAAGTTGCGTTCATATGTAGTACATTCTTTCCCCCTTGTCCCCCTTGTCCCCCTTATCTCCAAGAGTCCCCCTTGTCCCCCTTGTCTCCAAGAGTCCCCCTTATCTTTCCTATCTACTATTTTGATCGCAACTTGGTATGAACTACTGATTTATTACCCTAAACAGATTGAATGGTATCTACCTACTTATCAATTAGATTGTGACTCTCGAATAATTGACTTTCTGGCCCATTCCCGCACACTCTCTAAGTGGATGATCGCTTGTTCTTGTTCCCGATTAGGAGGGCAATTCTCAAGAATAGAGTCTAGCAGTCGTCCCCACAGAAATTCAATCAGACCAATTTCTCTAAGTTGCTCTTGACTGGGACTGTCCCATCTAAAAAGGCGATCGCGTAGTGCCTCAATTTCTGGAGATTGATAATGTTTGTCTAAGCTGTTCTTGGGTAATAGCATTTTTTTGACTCTAATTAAGATTTATAAATAGAGATTAAAGCGCTTGATACCAGAGGGATAACCGCAAAAACCACCAATCATTACGAACACCACAGTGGAAATTCCCCAAAACTACGGATGAATACCAAACTGTATCTAGCTAGTTGAAAATCAAAAAGAATCAAACTGCTTCTATGCACCAAAAAACCAATGACCCATGACTCGTGACTACTGAATCAATAGTTTGGTTGCGATCGCCTACAGTGGTGTTAAAGCTAATCACACCCGCTATTGATCGAAATCACCTTCTCCCTGTGAGCCAAACTGATGAACTAGAATAGCTATAGCCCGTATTATTTCCTACTCATCGAAAAACAGTAGGTGAAGAAAGGAGAAGCTAGCATGAACACCCAACGTATTTGGTTTGTCACCCTCGCTATCCTTGATCTTGCCCTGCTATTTACTGCCCCTCTGCTTATTCAACTTTTCTCTCAATTGCCTTGACGAGTTGGTATTCCTAGTGCAGCATGGCGGAAATAACTCACCATCTAAAATCTCTCCCTTGTCCCCCTTGTCCTCAAGAGTCTCCCTTTTACTCAGACGTGGTGACAAACTTCTGCCGTCCTGCACTAGCTACAAGTTTGTGATAAGTGCGATCGTGTAATAAACTCAGGAAAACTACTGAATGTCTCCGGTTCTCTCACCGGGGTTTCTTCACCCTCACTCTCTAATTATCAACCATTGGGCGTTCTTGCCCAGATAGAGGTAACTTCTCCTCTACTACTATTTTTGTAGAGTGGGCATTGCCCAGCCGATTTATGGCATAAGCGCGAAGGAAGTAACATAAAGAGAAACCAAATAGAAAACTAATCAACATACCACCACTAACTACAGCAGCGCTCAAAATAGAAACAAGGGTTTCCGATGATGTTGTTTGGGGTTTCAAGGATCAATTCTCCTAGATGCGCTTCTTCCTCCAAGAGAATTGAAACTGAGAAATAATAACATCCTCCTAGGTGCTTATTTCTAAAGCTGGAGGGAGTTGGTGGGAGAGTATTGTTGCCAAGATAGAATACACCCCCGAATTTTGTCGTCTCCCCTGCCAAGATGTACAAGTTTAGCCCATCAGAATTACCGTATCAATAACGTGAATAATGCCATTATCCGCTTCGATATCCGGTGCTAAAACGGTTGCATTTTTGACCTCAAATCCATCAGAACAATCAATCCTGATCGGTGAACCTTCTACTGAAGTTACTGAATCAAGTTTTGCTAGATCAGTCTTGGTTAACTTACCAGAGACAACATGATAGGTCAAAATTCGGGTTAGCTGAGGAATATTTTGTAACAGAGTTTGTATCGTGCCTGGTGGTAACTTGGCAAAAGCATCGTCATTCGGTGCAAAGACTGTAAAAGGGCCAGGACTTTTTAAGGTATCTACTAAACCAGCGGCTTGGACGGCTGCCACTAAAGTATTGAAAGAACCCGCACCAACCGCAATATCAACAATGTCAGGCATTGACTTTAACTCATCTGGTGAAAAAGAATCTCTCTCAGGATTATATATTGTCCTCACTTTTTGCTAAAATTAGCCCCCAGCAACGGCTGGTACAATGCTAACCTCATCACCATCTTGAAGGGCTGTATTTGTACCTTCTAGAAAGCGAATATCTTCACTATTCACATAGAAGTTCAAAAAGCGACGAGGTTTACCCTCATCATCACACAAACGTCCTTTAATGCCAGGACAGGATTTTTCTAACGAGTCGAGTAGTTCAGCAACATTGTTAGCCGTACATTCAATAGTTGCTTGATCGTTAGTGAATTTTTGGAGAGTGGTAGGAATTAGAACTTTGACCGACATAGGTTGGTTGTTGGTTGTTTGTTGTTTGTTGTTTGTTGTTAGGGTAAGCTAATGTGCATCTAAATTGCAATATTGAAATTGTTACACCAAGTGTTAAGGTGTAGGGATACCTAAATTAAATGCACAAGCAGCTTCGTTTTTTAGTTAGGAGTGAGTCATGAGGATTTTTAACTCCAACAAAACTCAAAGTTTACACCAGAACTTGTTGCCATTCGAGACGATCTAGAGTTTGCGCTCTTTCTAATGCACGTTCAAAACTATCAAGTTTAGGTTCAATTGTTAGAGGTTCACCGATGTAGCCTTGGACGGCTTCTTGAGTTTTTAGGCCATTGCCAGTAATGAAAACTACTGTCGTTTCATCTGGGTCAATTTTACCAGCTTCGACTAATTTCTTTAACACCGCAATCGTCGTACCACCAGCGGTTTCGGTGAAGATCCCTTCCGTTTCTGCTAATAGTTTCATGCCTTCAACAATTTCGGCATCGGTAACGGATTCAATAGCCCCACCCGTTTTTTGCGCGATTTCTAAGGCATAAATCCCATCAGCCGGATTGCCAATTGCTATCGATTTTGCAATCGTATTCGGCTTAACCGGAGTGACAAAATCCCGTTTTTCTTTGAAGGCGTGAGCAATAGGAGAACAACCTTCAGCTTGTGCGCCACTGAAGCGGACAGCTTTATCCTCAACTAGACCTACTTTAATAAATTCTTGGAAACCCTTATAAATTTTAGTGTAAAGTGAACCGGATGCTAGAGGAGCAACAATATGATCAGGTAATTGCCAGCCGAGTTGTTCGGCAACTTCAAACCCTAATGTTTTTGATCCTTCCGAGTAGTAAGGGCGCAAGTTTATATTAACGAACCCCCAACCGTGGGTATTTGCAACTTCGCAGCACAGGCGGTTAACTTGGTCATAATTTCCCTGTACTGCCATTACAGTAGGATTGTAAATTAATGTACCTAAAACTTTACCCGCTTCGAGATCAGCAGGAATAAAGACGCAACAATCTAAACCTGCATGAGCAGCGATCGCCGCCGTAGAATTGGCTAAATTACCCGTACTGGCACAGGATACCGTAGAAAATCCTAATTCTCTCGCTCTAGTTAAGGCAACAGACACCACCCGGTCTTTGAAGCTGAGGGTGGGCATATTAACCGCATCATTTTTAATATAGAGATTTTTTAGACCCAGGCGGCGAGCCAAGCGATGAGATTTGACTAACGGTGTCATCCCCGTACCCACATCAATCGGGTTGTCGGTAGCGACGGGTAAGAAAGAACGATAGCGCCAAATTGAATTGGGACCAGCTTGGATGGTTTCGCGGGTGACGTGGCGACGTAAGGCATCGTAGTCATAAGTGACTTCCAATGGACCAAAACAGAACTCGCAAACGTGTATGGCTTGAGGTTCGTATTCAGCACCGCACTCCTTACAATGGAGGGCTTTAAAGGTGGCAGAGTTCTGTGCTGTTTGAGGTAGGGTTGCCTGGGTCATGGGTTTAGGGTCTAACTCTCTCTATCAATCGCCTGATAGTAACACAACCCTAAAACCCCGTCAAACATATCCGACTTTTTTTGTCGGGATTATAAAGGGAGTGGGAATATTTCCACTCCAACGTCTCTACCATGGGGCGTGAAAAGGGCTATAATTCTCTATCTGCAAGGATTCCGTTAGTTTGTTCGGGCAGAACTTCCTTTAGCAGTAGGACTTACGCAAAGAAAGTTATTAAATCACCATCAGTAGGGTAGCACCGACGTGCGCCCTTCCTATATATAGCGTTCATGCGTAAGTCCTGAGCAGATAGCGAACGCTTGTTCAAAAAGTCTCGTTTCCAGTTGGCTCATTGTGGACAAGACCTCGCTTTTGATAGCGATAGGAAGCGACAACAGGGTAAACAACACCGCGTAGGCGATTTATAGAACCAACCGGACGATGGACGGCAAGACCATTCCAGGGAGAAAATCGCAGGTTTTCACAGAAATCGTATTGTTTTTCAAAATTAATGATCTGATGCTTGACAGTGAGACGACCGACAGTAAAAAATGGTGATTCGCTTTCCTTCCAGGTAATCGTGGTATCGTCAATGGACATATTTGGGTTGGTTTGGAACTGAATGCCAAAGTCCCAACAGTATTCAGCATCGGGTTTGGCTAGAGATTGAATGATGTCATCCCGATAGTAATTGTCCATCTGAGAAGGATCTAAACCCAGTGCTTTAGCGCGATCGCTAAACGGTAATTTAGGAATTCCTGGTCGAGGCTCAAAGGGAATCCTGTTGTGTGGAGGTTGGCTGGAAACGGGAGTAAACGCACATTTAATGACCGCCGGATATTCGACAGGAACTCGGCTAGTCTGTGAGGGATCAAAATCAGGCTTGAGACCTAAAGCAGAGGCAGAACTACTCCAATATCGTTGTGTTAATAAACTCTTCGTAATCCCACCTGTACCCTTGAGGAGTGCTAAGAACTGCCTAGGATGTCGATAGAGCCACTTCTTTGTTGCCTCCGTTGACTCAACGACGGCACTAAAAAAGCCGTAGTAGTCTCTGATCGTTTTAACAAAGAAAAACTCGGAATTGTGAACAATAATATCCTGGGTTTTTGACTCATAGCTTTGCTCAAGCCGTTCCCCTTCAACCCCCATCACCTTTACTGCCATTGAGCGGGTGTCTGACTCGTAATCATTTTTGATCGAGAAGGCTCCATTGGCAAATCGCAGCCAAACAGGATATTGTTTGGGTGAGGAGAGCAAGCCTTGCTTAAGGGAAATAGCATTAAGTTGGGAAGACGTTAATGAGGCGCGTTGGCTCAATTCGCGTTTAATCGCGTCCTCATCAAAGTCAAAGATTTCGAGACTTCCTTTAACCGCCGCGTGACTTTTGGTGTGGGTATCTCGCAGCGCCCGTTCCTGATCCTTATACAGATTATCCATGCGGAGGTTGACTTGCTCGACCACGAGATCGTAGTATTTGCGTTCATCCTGTTCGGGATACTCTGTAAATAACGTCTTGCTCATATTTCCCTTCTTTCGCCCCTGTACAACTTGTTTATCGGACTTCTGGCTTTTTGTGCTACAAGATGGTATTTGTTTTCCTCAGTGCGTAAGGGTGCAGGTGTGTTTGCACCCCTAATTATTTTGAGTCTTAGTTGTAACTTACAACTTAAAGATTGAAACTGACTTTGTACTTGCGATCGCTTGGAGGAACATTGCGATTCACTATATCGGAGATGGTCTTGGTAGTCTGAATAATTTCCCAACCTACCGGAGAAAAAGTATCCTTTTTGAAGATCTTCGGTGATAACAAAGGATTCGTTAACGCTTGGGAGAACGCATCAATCCCAATTAACCGTGCCACTAGGGGTGGAATTGCTGAATTTTCCCGTACATCTTCGGCGTACAATCCAACAAAGAATTCAATCTTATCAACGTGACCATACAACTCTTTTAATTTCTGTTGAGTATATTCATCACCTGTAATTTGATTGAAATCTGTCACCCTCGGATAACCACACATTTCGCGGTAATCGTTATAGCTGGCTACTTGCGCCTGCCGTCCTAATTTAACACTGGCTAGTTCAGTTACATCAATAAATGTGTAGGGTGTTCCTGGGAGCGGAAAATCAGGCGTGTTAAATAAACCAATTCTACTGCTAGGTTGGGAACAAGTCTCTTCCATCAATGCGCCTAACCCTTTATCAATTAACATCTGATTATTCCACAGGGAATCATTCATGGGTGTTTTTTCGCCGTCATAAATAAAGGTTTCAGGAAGTGAACTATGCCAGCGATAGACAAAACTAAACTCAATAGCCATCCAATTTTCTCGATTCCAACTTTCCTTGGTAAACGCGTCAGGATCGGCAAAGAACCTAAAGTTATAGGGCGTAATGTGGAAAATGTACTCTTCCATAATGATATTGAGAATAATCACCATGAGAATATTTCTCGCGGTTTGGAAGAGCCTCTCATCATCCCATTGTGGATAGTTTTTTGACAAAATATCACAAATCCGATTATGTTCCCTGATACATAAAGTATTGAGCATGACATAGCCAATTTGGACGTTTGCCCGTTCCACTCCCATTGCAAACATCTTGGCTTTCTTGTCGAGGGGTTGTCGTTTCTCATCATTAAGGGGTGTATAAAGACCCTCAAATTGAGGATCAATAATACCCTTCTCAGGATCGGAATAATAAAAGAGGGGATATTCTTCTTCTACACCATCTTTGCGCTTGAGTTTCTGAGTTTTAAATTTCCCATCTTTGAAAGCTCTGATCAGATTGGTCTGTTTACGGGTCAACCCATAAACATTACACATATCAAGCTGATGGTTCGAGGTATTTCTGAAGCGGTTTTCTTGAGCGAGCCGCAGAAAACTATCAGTAAACCACTGCACCCAATAGGGGAAAAGGAGAGTCGATTTTTGGGAATAAATTGTTTTGCCGTCTCTTTTTTGGAATAAAGTCTTTACATCTTCTAGTTTTGGTAAATTCCCTTCTTTGTTAAATTCCGGGTCGGGAGGTAAATGTCGTCCAGTATAAGTCTTGTCTGTCAGTGAATCCCAAGAGATATAGGTATCCGTTTTCTTGGGAATATCTGTCCCTGGAATTTTGGGATCTAGCGTCATTAAGCTATAGGGATGGGGACGAGTCGGAATTTTGTAAATGATACTATTAAGAAAAAATTTGTTGAGCTTACGTTTCAGAGGCTCATAACTTTGAACTAAATCCCAAATTGGTTTGAAATGAGTCAACGTATAGGCTAAAGCTTTGTTGCTGAATCCATCTTTAGATGTGTCTCTTGCCATGATTGCTTTTCCTTTTTCTTCGTTGTAGATTATACCACTTGCTTGGGTTCAATCTTTGACATCTTGCTGAAGTTTTATCACATCTCCACAGGTTCAATGAGTAGGATTTTGCCAAGGTTATTTGAGGAATTAGGTAAAATTGACCTAACAGCCTAACAGATACAATTCATATCATGAATGGTTCTCACGAAAATTTTCCAGCGATCGCTTCGCTGACTTAGCCTATATTTGACCAAAGCTAACCCGGTACAAGCCTCCCCTTTTAAGGGGAAAAGTTTTTGGTAGAAGTTCAGCTTCTACCAAAAACTCGCCTTCTGCCGTCTGCCTTCTGCCGTCTGCCTTCATTGACAGAATCCCCCATTTATATAACGGGGGATTCTCAGGTCAAACACTGATTGCAGGCATAGCCTGTCTGACATCACCTAACTGAACATTGGCATAATTTGCCTAATCACGGATTTAGTCGCTGACCATTAAATATTGATCAACGTTCTGATGTTACCAAGGTTATAACCAAGGTCGTCAAACTCTTTTTTGTAACGCGCTAACGTCGTTCTCAATTCTTCGGGGACATCATCGTCTTCATTCTTCAGAATCAAGCCGTACTTAATTCCATTTAAGACACTGAAGATATAAAGCTGATTGGTCGCTTCTAAACTATTGGGTGCGATCGCTGGCTCTTTTTCATCCCCAAAGCTACCATTGCGTAATGCTAGTGAGTTATAAGCGAGTTCTCCCCCCTCGTCAGTTTGAGAATCATTAACCCAAGAGTGCCACAAGGTGGTGTGGAAGATAATATGACGGCAACACTCTTTTAAGTTGTCGATATCTGTCGGACTCGGTTGGTCGGAAACAGTAATTGGTCGAAGAACCTTAACCGTACCATTAATCGTCGTTCTGGGGATATCGGGTTTGTCAAGTTCACTCTTGTCGTACCAGTCGTAATCACTCTCCGTATTCGCCATGATTCCTTGGATGGGTTGATAAGCCATACTATGCTCTACCAAATCGTCGGATAAACGGCGAATTTCAATCCATTCCTGAGCAATTTCCTGCTGATGTTTCTGAAAAAATACGTCAATGTACTCGGTTAAAATCTGCCAGTAGAGATTAGCTACCTTCGCATAAGTATGACCTTCGCAGATTGGCTGACGTGGCTTCCAGCTTTTCCAATCATAAGTCCCCACCACTTCCTTACACATTTGCAAGAATCCTGCGTAAGTCAACGGCCCGTTGGTAATAAATAGACCAATAGTCGGCTCTACCAGTAAATCATCACCCCGTCGATTGATGTTGATTATACTTTTCAGGTGAGGGGCTAACATCAGGCGAACCGGATTTTTTCGCAAGTTGCGGAAAACAGCAACCGCATACTGCTCCATCTGTACATGAGCCTTACTGTAATGCTCAATCACTTCACCCGCAAACAAGGAATTGGTACGGAAAATGCGTTTTGCTTGTAACCACTTTTCCCCATCATTGGGTGTATAGGTTACAGGATCTTTGAGGGGAGAATGGGGGGCGATGGAGTCAGGATAGCGGGTTTGAATAGTGATGGCGGTAGGTATGAGTTTGCCGTCTTTCAATTCAAAAAACGCTTCCACGTTATGGAGATCGTGCGTATCATCTTTTTCGTAAGTATCCCAATTGAACGTCATCTTAAACTGATTGGGATTGCTCTTATGGCGCTTGAGCAAGCAGGGATTCATGCCATTGAGAACCCGCAAGACAAAATAGTCATCGCTTCTGGTGTAACCCGGATTTTTCTTATCTAACTCGATAGTCAAATTCGGGGGATAAGCCGCTTGAATTTCTGCGATGTTTGGTTCATTGGGGTTGCGGGTATTGACGATGACGTGCTTGGCTTTAATCGGGACTAAGTTATTCGCGGCTTCGTAGGCTTGAAATTTGCGACCGACGGCATAATCGTCAGGGGTGTCTTCCGGATCGATGAGCAATATCCGGGCAAAGGGGCTGTCAGGGTTGTAAGGCCAGTAGGGGACGGTTAAAGTACCAAAGTCATACTCTTTTTGAGTAACATTATCCCCGCCTTTAATAATGTAGGCAATGCGGTTGGTATGAATTGGCTGATTATTGGCATCAAAAGTGATCCGACTGTCCATCACTCTTAATTCCAAATCGGGCGCATCTTTAAAGCCTGCTTTTTCCGGATCGTAGTAGATTTCAAAGCGACCATTTTTATCCGTTGTACCTTTTGCCAAGTATTCATTCGGTGTACCGATGTCTCTGTCCCAGAGTTCCAATTCAATGTTATGCAATGGCTTCTTCGTATCACTAAAGATCAACTGACCTGTAGCTTTATGCAACTGTTCAATTGGTTTTGTTGGTTTATCCTCATGGGATTTAGAAATTTTCTTTTCCGCTTTCTCCTCAATTAAGCGTTGTGCCATTGGTGTGTTGAGCAGTTTCATGATCAACACACCTTTTAATTCGTCAAAAATTGTTTTTGTCTGTGACATCTTAATCCATCCTCTAAATAGATATTACTGTTTTAACCCTTGCTATTACTGCTTTTAACACACTTTACCTTGCCAAAACTAGCAGCAGCAAAGCTAGTCCAGCCGGGACTCCTTGAACCAAAATGATTGAGCGATTTATCGTCACTCCTCCAAAGATACCTGCAATTACTACACAACTGAGAAAGAAGGCTTTAATCACAAAGCCTCCATCCGTAGAGAGTAACCCCCACACCAGTCCCGCTACCACAAACCCGTTATAAAGACCGATGTTGGCTGCAAAGCGAGTTGTTTCTTTGGCTAGTTCTGGAGATAGTTTGAATGCCCGAACACTGTATGAACTTTCCCAGAAGAACATCTCTACGATCATGAAGGCCAGATGCAAGAGTGCAACAACACCGACCACCAGATCTGCTAACAACTGCATGATTTAAGTTTCCTCTTAACAGACACAGCTAAGTTACATTGACTAATTTTCAGATCTCCTTGCACCAATGTTCCAATTCCCTTTACTTGTCATAAGCAATGACAAAACGCTTGAGTATTGCACCCGGTAGATATTCGATTTTTCCTTCATCACCCGGAAGCACTCTTACTCCTGGTCGAAGCAGGGTTTGTTTAATCACTTCGGGCACTACCACCCCACCAACGTGTTCGCCAAGACAGGTGTGTTCCCCATAGCCAAAGTGCATATAGTTGTATTTTGGCCGTTCAATAGAAAAGTCATCAGGATTGGCAATAACTGCCCCATCAAACATGGCTGAACCTAGACCGACTAAGACCAAGCTTTTTGCCGGGATGCGGGTTGCTCTTGGCGTTCCTGCTGCTACGGTGTAATCTGACTCGCAAAAACGAGGCAGGGAGGGACTTACCGGGTTAAAGCGTAGTGCTTCCCAAACATACTTAGCTAATGTCTGGTCGTCATTCGCCTGAGCAGCTTGCAAGGCTTTTTGTAGGATATCAGGACGACGCAAAATTTGTTCTAGCGCCTGTGTTATGGCTTGAGCTGTTGTTTCTAGGGTCGCAATCAGCAAAATTACCATATTGGTTAGGATTCTGCTTTCATCGAAGGGAATATCGCTAGGAAAGTTAGTTGTGGCTAAACGGGCAAAAATATCTTTGGGTGCAGTAGCTGTAGTAGTGCCTTTGCTTTTACCCAAGGAAATCTCTTTAGTAATCTTAGGTGTGGTTACACTGATAGAAAGTCCTTTCTCTCCAGATGGTTTGCCTTTTTGAGCTTTTTTGTGTTGCAGAAGTTCCGTTAGATACTCTCGCATCTCTTTGCCAGCTTGGACTGATGCTTCATGGATTTTAGGATCGTTGGTCAAATTTCTAAACATATCGCTTTGGGTCGCAATTGACCAGCGATACATGGTTTCTAAATTAGGCCCTGGAAAACCATAATAATCACCACAGATTCTCACCAGTACAAATTTCGCTAAGTCATTGACAACTTCAATTCTGCCCGTTGAAGCTGACTTATCTAAAGAGGCTTTAGCAACATCACCCGCCAGTTTTCTTATATTTGGCAAATCCTCCCATTGCAACATTGTTTTCATGATTGACTTTTCTCGCCAGTTAAATTCTGTATTATCTCTGGAGAGCATACAAGGCCCATGATTAGGGTCCATTTTGGGAGCAAAGAGCCGAACGGAGAAGACTTCTGGGCGAGATAAAACTTCTTGTACGTCGGGAAATAAAGTAACTAGGACAAATTTAGGTGTGATAAAAATGGGGCGATTTTCTCTTAATTCTTTAAAAAAGTTGCGCCCATCAGTCGCCATTGCTTGAGCCACTAGCTTGGCTCTTTCTGCAACATTTTCAACGGGGATACTGTCATATGTTTCTAAATAGGACATAAAACCTCTCTAGTTTGGGTCATGAAACTTATCTACGAATTAACCTTGAAGCTTTATAAATCAAAGGTCAAGGCTTAATTTTTGGATAAGTCTATTGATAGAGCTATTCATGAGTTTCTCATTTATACCTGTAGCTAGATTCATACTTTATCTCAATGAGATAAATGTTTCAAGTCAGTGGCAATTAGCATTTTATTTTATAGATATGGATGCAGACTGTTAAGATTGTTATAGTTATTTAAACGTTTATTTCAAATACTAAACAGTAGGGAAAGTACAAAAAGTAGGACAAAAAGTACAAGAATACAAAGGGATGAGGGATATAGACACGCCAGCCCCTTCCTGAAGAGTGCGATGAATTACTGTAATTTCCAGGCTGGCAAAGCGCTGTAAACTTGACTTAAAAGCCTAAAATTATTGCTTTTTGATAATTTTAAACCTTTTTAATAAGGCAGTTAAGCTGCCTCTGCTTTTAAATTGCTTACCTTTGACAGATGAGAAGACAGGGAGAGGGGGGAGAGGGTTTAACCGGAAAGTCTCTTCATTGAATCCCCAGGTTAGATTACCAACTCTCGCCATTTCAGCTTCCATATTCTTCTTGGGAAGATTGGTCAACGAGATCTAGGGTTAGAAGCTCACCCCCTTGAAGGCGGTGAGAGTGTCACAATAGAAAAACCAGGGCTAGCTAGAACCAAAGCAGAAAAGTTTACCAAATCTTTAAATTTGCCCAAAATTCCTAGAAATAATAAGCGATTCAAGAATGGGCAACCCTCTCAAAATCCCAACCTTAGCAGCAATTAGCAATTTTCCTCAAGCGATATCCGGGGGGAGGTTGCTAGGATATGACCTAGGTGCTGACTGAGTTTGTTGGAACTGAGTTTGAATTAAGCGTTGCAGATCCTCTCGACGCACCTCGGTTCCGGCTGTTAAATTACCAGGTGTATCGAAAAAAACTGTGCTATTTACGGTGTCGATCGCTAACATCTGAAACAAAATGTGAGTCACGGGCACGGGTACAGCCATAATTTCAGGGTTCCAACTGGACTGAAAATCAGCGGCATCTTTAAGCGTGGGAAACGCATAAATAACATTTTTCTCAAGTTCTGGCTGGGTGCGGTTACTTAGGGTTGTCACCATCCAACCCTGATCAAGGGACTGGAGGATATGATACTCCAAGTGCTTAAGCTGACGAGCCAGGAGAGTGAGAGCCGGAGCGATCGCTTTAACCATTTGAGGCGTTGTGCCATCACGGGGGGCATTATCAATTAGAACTTGAATTTGTTGGGCTAGATCCATAGGAGATAACCTGATGTGCATCTAAATTGCCTATTGAAATTTTTGGAAGGGGTGTAGGGTGTGGGGTGTGGGGTGTGGAGTTTTAAATGCACAGGCAGCTTACCATGAGCAAACCCTCACCATAAAAAAATGAACACTTCTCCCCCCATCTCCCCATCTCCCCCTCCCCCCATCTATCTTGAGTCTAAACCGAGATTAAATCCGTTGTTGCGCGTGTGTGTTAGGGTCTTTGTTAACCAATGAAAATCATGAGGGAAGTCTGCCACGGCGTGGAGGCAATTTTTCAACTGCTGTTTAAGGAACTCCGGCAGTCTACTAATTCATCCGAGCAGAACTGCCAGGATATAGCCGCACGTTTAGCCAACGAAGTTAATCGAATTTGCCATGAGAGTAATCGCATTCAAACCTCTGGCGACGTTGAAAGCTGGGCAAAAACCCTAGCGAATCATCGCCTCAAGCAAGTCTTAAGTTACTATCAACTCGGTTCTCATCGGGGACGGGTCGAACTTCAGAGTACCTTGAGTGCGATCGTCTATCGCTACATTACCCCGTCTCAAACCCCAGCGAGTTACCAAGCTCGTGTTACCCTAATTGAAGATTTCCTCCAGGGATTTTACGTCGAAGCCTTGAATGCCTTCCGGCGAGAAACCTTAATGCCTGAAACCTATCGTCCCCGCACTCTCTTAGAACTGGCAGAATACATGGCGTTTACCGAACGCTATGCCAAGCGACGCATACCCTTACCCGGTCGTCGGTCTCAACAACTCCTCATCTTGAGAGCGCAGACTTTTTCCCAACAGCAACCGCCAGAAACCTCAGTAGATATGGACACGGCGGCGGAAGGGGGCGCACCAGAATCCGATAGTACGTGGGATGATGCCGCGATTCAGCAGGTACGGGAGGTTATGGTTGCCTCGGAACCGGAACCTCTAGAATCTAACCTGCGAGAGAAGGTGATTGAGGAATTATTTGCTTATCTGGAAGAACGCCAGCAGAGTGATTGTGCCGACTACTTTACGCTGCGCTTGCAGGATTTGCCCACCAGTGAAATTGAGCAGATCTTGAATTTAACGGCTAGACAGCGGGACTATTTACAGCAACGCTTTAAGTATCATCTGATTCGATTTGCCCTTTCTCACCGCTGGGAATTGGTGCATCAGTGGCTAGAAGCGGATTTGGAGAAGAATTTGGGGCTAACCCCTCACGAATGGGAACTGTTGCAGCAAAAAATGAACCCTCAACAGAGAGAATTACTTGAACTCAAACAGCAGGCAAAGTCAGTCGGTGAAATTGCTCAAGTCTTAAATTGTACCGTTACTCAGGTTGAGAAACGCTGGTTTAAATTGCTTGAGTTAGCATGGGATATTCGCAATCGATCAGTATCCGGATCAGGTGCATCGGAAGATGAATAGTGACATAAACAATAGTTCGGACACCTTTTATAGCCGATTAATCGCTTGGCTACTACAAGAGTCCGTTCCCGCTGCTGTACCATCGGCAGACGGTCAGGCTCAAAGCCATGTCCCTCTAGGCGAAACGATAGCAGCGGATTTTGAATTGGATCAGTTAGACCCATTGGATTTAGAAGACGTGAACATTGCACCCACTATAACTAACGAAGCGGCTCAATACCGCGCACGGGTGGGTTCCGAAGACAATCCTACTCGTGAGACTATCGAACAAGGCGGTAGTACCCGCCCCTACAACTTGGGAGAAATGCCAACCGTGCAAAACCGTTTCCAAGCGCTGATTAAGCGCAAATTGCAACTTGAAATTGAACGTCACCCGCCTCTTTTCCCGTGGGAGACGGAAATTCGTGATTATGAACCCGATTTCCCTGACACTGTAGCTGACCGTTGGGTTCCCCCTGTCCGCTTATGGCTACCCCAACTGGCTAATTTGGCTCTACCTGTCTCCTTGCCCGAAACTATCTTAGCCTCCCTGCTCAATGCTTGTTCTGAGGCGGTGTATTCTCGCTATCAGCTCGGGCGTAAAATGGTTCAGGCGGTCGAGAACTTGTTCCCCGGTCAATTCCAATTGCTTAATGATCAGGCTCAGATGGTGCTGCTATCCTCCGGATCAGGTCGTGATCCCGAACCTGTACAATCCTTACTCCGGCAATTGCCCTCCTCCCCTTATGAGGATGCTACGAATGAGCAAAAGATGATATTGGCGCTGTTGGCGGCTAAAGAGATTATTAGTACCTTAACCGTGCCGATTTCACCGAAAGACTCGCCAGTGGAACGCCAGTGGGAGACGACGGTGGGTTTGGTGATGGTGCAGGCGGAATACCAAATGCAACAAGGAGTGCCGAAAATTCGCGTCACAGCCCGTTTGCCTCGCGGTGGCAGTTTGACCTTGCGGACTCCTCAAGCTTCAGCGGAATCTCAGCGCACTTATCCCGGTTATGTAAGTGTCGAGTCGTTTGATTTGCAACCAAACCAGACTTATCCCCTAGAGATTCGCTTCCATGATGTAGAACAGACTCCTTTAGTTTTTGCCATCTACCCAACAATGTAATGGTTCTACCATTTTGGAGGCAAGGATTTTGGAAGTTTTGCTAATGAGATGTTTCAAACATTCAAACCCTGCAAATCTAAACTCAAATGGTATTAGGTACTAGCTGTTAGTGTTGGGAGCTTCTCTCACTCCTGACCCGGAACTTGGGAAAAATTTGAACCCGTGGATATTCTTTTGATTGAGTTTTCCTAAATCCGAGATTTAAACTTTAAAAGTATCTTTTACTCTACCTTGAAAAGAGGCGAGAGGTCAGAGGAAGGAACAATCGAGTTTTCATCCTTCTTTGTGAGTGTAAGTTCATCGTATGTGCTTTGAAAAGAGAGAGAGAAAGAGAAATTTTCAGCTTTTTGTGGTGCATACTAGGCATAGAGTTTAATCGGCTAAGGGTTAATGGCGATGTCGAATGCCCCAGGGATGCAAAAACTACAGCGTCTACCAGTTTTGAGCCAGTTGTGGCAACGTCTTCAGGCAATGCCACCCCCTCGGACGGAGGAGTCGATTTGGCTGCGAGTACTCGTGCAGGCACTGGTGATTGTCGGAATTATTGCTACAGATATTACCGCCACAATTTATACTGCCGAAGGAGCGACAATTCCGATCAGTTTGTGGGCTGTGCCGCTGAGTATTGCTGGGGCGACGTGGAGTTGGTATCGCCGCCGCGATCGCAACATTCCGGTTAAGTTTTTTCTGGCAATTGGGATGTTGGTATCGATGGGGGTATTCTTTCAAAATTTATTAAGTAACCCGAATGATACCCGTTTAGCGCTTTCTGAATTATTAATTCAAGTCCAAGTTCTCCACAGTTTCGATTTACCCCGACGGAAAGATTTGGGGTATTCAATGGTGATTGGGTTAATTCTGTTGGGTGTGGCAGGAACGCTGAGTCAGACCTTAGCCTTTGCGCCGATAGTATTAGTATTTTTAGCGATCGCCCTTCCGGTTCTTGTCCTTGATTACCAATCCCGTCTTGGTCTATCGTTTAAGCCAAAACGACAGCAATCCCGCCAAAAGATTAAACCGTCTTCACCCCTTTCACCCAAACGTTTAGGCATATTTCTATTAGTAATTATAGCCTTGGGATTAGCAATTTTTGCGCTAATGCCTCGGTTTCCCGGTTATCAACTTCAAACCTTTCCCGTGAGTGCGCCTGACGATCTGAAAAATATGCGTGTTTCTTCAGAGAATCGCGGGATTGTGAATCCGGGATATGATCGGGAGGGCAACCCCGGTCAAGGGTCTGGGGCTGGTGGCAACCTAGCTGGTAAGATGGACGAGGCATTTTACTATGGCTTTGGTAGCAAAATTAATCAGAATCTCTGGGGAACATTAACACCAAAAGTGGTAATGCGAGTGCGTTCCCAAGCACCGGGATTTTGGCGAGTACTAGCCTTTGATCACTATACAGGTCAGGGATGGGAAATTTCTCGTGATGAGCAATTAGCGAAGGTGGAACGACCGGAATGGAGTTATCGGTTTCAAGTTTTCCCGACCACTTTTAATATTAGTCGCACTAAACAGGTTATTCAAAGTTACACCGCCGTATCCGACTTACCCAATATTATTCCAGCGTTATCTTATCCCAGAGAAATTTATTTTCCAACTAAAGAATTAGAGATAGATACAGAAGGGAGTTTGCGATCGCCTCTTGGTTTACCGGAAGGACTCACTTATACGGTGATTTCCGATGTGCCATTGCGCGATCGCACTCGACTCCAACAAGCACCGGATAATTACCCTAAATCGATTCAAAAATACTATCTCAATGTTCCTCCGGCAATTGCGGATCAGGTACGGAAAAAGACGGAAGAACTCTTAGCAACATCCCCGAAACCGATTACGTCATCCTATGAGAAAGCCTTGTATTTAACTCAGGAACTCAAGCGGCGCTATACACTTCCGGACAATCCCTTTGGTTCTCCTCCCTTACAAGAAAATGAAGATTTAGTTAAAGCCTTTCTATTTAAAAATGAAGGAGGTTATCCGGATCACTTTTCCACCACGTTAACCATTATGCTGCGTTCCATTGGTATTCCAGCGCGATTAGTGGTTGGATTTGATACGGGTCAGTTTAATCCATTTACAGGGTTCTATATTGTTAGGAATACAGATGCCTATGCGATGACGGAGGTATATTTCTCTAAATATGGCTGGTTTACCTTTGATCCGATTCCCGGTCATGAATTGATTCCTGAAAGTGTCGAAGATACGGAAACGTTTGGCGTTTTGCGCCAGTTTTGGAGTTGGGTAGCGGGTTGGTTGCCTTCACCAGTGAGGAATTTTGTCGCTAGTTTGTGGACTCTAGTTATTGGTTCACTCATTAAAGGAATAGTGGAGTTATGGAGAATTTTTTCTAGCGGTTGGCTTGGCTTATTTGCGGGTTTAATTTTTGCGATCGCTCTTGGTTTTTTAAGCTGGTTGGGTTGGGTACAGTGGAGAAATTGGCGCTATCGTCGGTGGTTGGGTAAATTGCCACCCATGGAAAGTCTTTATCAGCAAATGTTAAAGGTTTTGGGGACGAAAGGATATATTAAACACCCAGCACAAACACCTTTAGAATATGCTAGACATATGCGTCAACATCACCCTTCTGCTTCTGCTGAAATAATTGAAGAAATTTCTCAGGCTTATGTGCGCTGGCGTTATGGTTCTGTGATGCCAAATATGAAGCAACTGCGGTTGAAATTGCAGGAGTTGGTTAAGAGTAGTCAGCGGTTGGGGAAGACGTAGTGTGGCAAAGATAAAATGATCGAATAGATGTAGGTTAGGTTGACACCTGTTACCCAACAAAGTCTCCCTCTAATGCACTATGTTAAGCTGACCACGCAGTAGATTTCATTAGGAATTTGTCACTTCCTTGATGATCAGGGATGGAGGTATGAGTAGATTTTCACTGGTCAGTTATTTGGAGCTGCGATGGAAAGAAATAATGTAATAATGATACTAAACTGACGCGCATTGAATTGACACATTTTCGCAGTTGGAAGAAATTGCAACTTGTAGGCAAGCCAGATTAGCCGTCGAGACTTTATCGTTGTTGAGTCATTCTTTCCGTAAAATAAAGATGAAACCTGCGTGCATTTCACTTAAAGGACTTTAAGATGATTGACAAAAGTTACATTGTTTGTTCAACAGGCAGATCAGGCAGCAATCTCCTCTGTAAAACTCTAGCTAATCTGAACCACTGTGGAAGACCAGCTGAATATTTTCATCCTGATCGACTTGAAAAGTATCTTACTAAAGATGATGCAAAAAGTTTGCGCGATTATCTCTCTGGAGTACTCATTCAGGGAACAAGTTCAAATGGAATATTCGGGATAAAAATGCACTGGGAGCATTTTCAGATGTTTCTCAATTTAGCACGAAAATATCTTGATTTTCAGGGAAAAACCGATCTTGAAATTCTCTCTCTAGTATTTCCTAATCCTCGCTTTATTTATATATGGCGTAGAGATTTAGTAAGGCAGGCAGTTTCTACAGAAATTGCTTACCAAACTGGGAATTGGGTGAAACAAAATAAAAGCGTGGAGTTTAATTCTAGGAAAAAACTAGTATTCAAACCTTTGAATATCTATCGATATAAGCAAGGGTTAAAGGTTCGCAATCAACGGTGGAAAAAATTTTTTGATAAAAATTCTGTAGAAGTTTATGAAGTGGTGTACGAAGATTTTATTGAATTATTTGAAAAAACAATTTTAGAGATAGTGGATTTTCTTGATATTCAGCCTGTGTCTTCTCAAAATGAAATTAAAATTTCGCTCCAACGCCAATCAAATGAAATAAATGAACGGTGGTGTCAATATTATAATTATATTCCAGAAAATATGCTGAGAACATATGGAAAAATTAGAGCTACTATTAAAAGCTTTATTAAAGCTTGAAATGGAGATAAATATAGCCGGTATAAATGAGTGTTGGCGTTATGGTGTTGTGATGCCGAATATGAAGCAACTGCGATTGAAATTGCAGGAGTTGGTTAAAATGTCACTTCGCCGGACGAACTCGACGACGTAGTAAGAATAACCCACTGAGTGCAAACAGTCCTGTAGTTATCGCTGGTTCAGGTACAGACTCTGGTATCTGTGTTACCGTAACTCTTGCGACCTGGTAGCCAGGAACTGTGAAATCAGCATTAGCAAAGAATTTTTCACCATTCAGTTCAAAATCCAAAATACCTCCAGCACCAGATGGCTTTAAACTTGGATGCAATTGAATTGTTCCGTTTTCATCAACACTATTACCAAATTCTTTTAAGGTATATTGTAAAGTAGACGGATCTTCATCGTTTACTTCAGTCCCTGCATCCCAAACCTGATTACCAAAAACAATAAAGTCAGCTCCGATAAAATTACCTTGACTATCAAATATTTCAATTGCCTTTGGATTATCATTACCGATGAAGCCGTCGTTAGTTGGGAAGAGCATGGCGGCGTAGCTAAAGAATCGATTGTTGGTTACACTGCCATTGAGCGCGATCGTTGTCGTTACAGTTTGACCAGGTGCTTGTGCTAAAAAGAAGGGTTTTCTAACATTAGCGAAGGCTAGACCTTGAGTGCCACCATTAAGACTTGCTGGACTTCCAGCGAACAAACCAGCCAGGGTTGCATTTGGAGAGGGTAATTTGGTAGGGTCAAGACCTGCCGCCAAAGCATCCTCAAGCAAACCAGGAATACCTCCTTCAAGACCTGTCAAACCGTCCTCAGCTAAAATCTCAATTGCTGGTAAAGCGGCTTCACCAACGTTGAAAACATTAAAACTACCATCATGAAAGCCAAACCAGAATTGAGCAATATCAATGCCATTAGTTGGCGCTAAGTTCTCAACGGAAACTTTTAATGAGATTGCTGTTGCTGCTGATGGTATGGTCATCGTCGAACCAACGGTAATCATCATTGCCATGATCAGGTTCTGGCTTTTGAATTTTGCTATTCCTTGATTGATCATGGTTATCTCCTGAAATTCTGTAGATAAAGCGTAAATGATATCTGCCCTTCACAAAGGCAGTTCTAATTTTTTTTATTATTTATTCACAGAAATACACGAAATTATTATAATAATTTACTAACTAAAGAACTACAGAAGTGGCTATAAATAAAATTATTTTCAGTTTTCTGCTCGATAAATCAAAAATACCGAACCAATTGGATTAGAATTTTCCACATAAATCTTATTATCAAAATAAAGCGCTACAGACAAACCCCCATCAAATAACATCCCATCCTGAATAGTACCCAAACAGTAATTCCGAGCAATCCCTTCAAGCACATCATCAAACTGATCAGGATATAGTTCTTGATTTCTCGACCCATTATTAACCAGTAATATTACATATCCCTTCGATGTAATTGCTGCCATTGAACGTGCGGTTTCCTGTTTACAAGCAAACTCTCCCAAGTCTTCACAAATATCTTTAAACGTTCCCTCTCGATAAAATCTGCCATTCCCTCCGACTAGATTGTAATTCAGAATTTCATCCTCTCGTTTGCCAATCTGAATGGTAGCCTTTCGTTCCTCTGGTTTACCCCCCGAAATGCCAAAGGAAGACCGCTTATTTTTAAATTCACCTGAATACTCGACTCCCCTAGAAACATTTAATCCTTGAGGTTTATTTTCAGTATCAATGTAATCTCCATTAATTGCAGCAATTGGTAGTTTGCCCTTGAGTTTGGCATTATTATCAGCGATAATCTCATGAAATTGCTTAGGAATATAATCTCGTTGAAATTCCCCATCTGAATTTTTGATGTAAAGGTTATGGGATAAACCAACACTAACTGTAAAATCTAATTCTGGTGATTTCGGATCGAATATAATGACGTAATTGCTGCCGTTTTTACTTGGCTTGCCTTGATTTGTTGTTCTTAAAAAATCTAAACTTAACTGTACATCAGATTCGCAATAAGAGCGATCGCTTTCTTTAGAGCTGAAACTATACTGATAGATTGAATAACAAATAAATACCAACAACGACACTAATAATATCAAAATCAATCTGACGTATCGTGACATGATGAAAATTAAAATTAATAACACTATTTTTATTTAAACATAGTAAACTATTTTAAAATAGACAGAGCAGCCAATCAATTGGAGGAATTAATCTTAATTCATGAATAAAAACAACCTAACTTACTATCCCTACCCCTCAGCGCGGCGGGTAATTATGGGCAAAAGATGTGCTGTAGCAACCAGCCAACCCTTAGCAACATTAGCAGGAATGGAGATGTTTTGGGCGGGAGGAAATGCAGTAGATGCGGCTATAGCAATGGCGATCGCACCTGTATAGCAGCACCTTCAACTATACAATCACGATGCCACCGGACTTGATATCAAATAGACTCGCTATAAAAATTCTGATGAATATTTTATCTACTGAAATTCCTGATGTATTGTTAATTGAACCTAAGATTTTTGAAGATGACCGGGGCTTTTTTTATGAAAGTTATAATCGGCGAGTTTTTGCTGAAAAAGCTGGCGTGGATGTAGAATTCGTCCAAGATAATTATTCCGCTTCTATCCAAAATGTACTACGGGGATTGCACTACCAGATTCAACAACCACAAGGCAAGTTAGTAAGGGTGCTAGCAGGTGCTGTGTTTGATGTAGCGGTAGATATTCGCAAAGGTTCTGCAACCTTTGGTAAGTGGGTTGGGTGTTTGCTGAGTGCCCAAAACAAACGCCAAATTTGGATACCAATCGGTTTTGCTCATGGCTTTTTAGTGGTGTCGGAAAAAGCGGAAGTATTCTACAAAACCACAAACTACTACGCCCCTGAGTATGAACGCTGTATCCTTTGGAACGATCCCGATTTAGGGATTAACTGGGAGTTGAAAGACTCTCCAATATTATCTGCTAAAGATCGAGTAGGTCAGCCTTTCAAATCAGCAGAACTTTTTCCATGAAACAGATTTGAATCATCGGGATTTATGAACCGCTTGCTCAACAACTCTAACCGATCAACAATGAACCATTCCCTACTTCCTATGAACAATTAACCATTAACAATAAACTATGAAAGCGCTGATTCTTTCGGGTGGTAAAGGTACGCGCCTGCGCCCTCTGACGTACACGGGAGCAAAACAGTTGGTGCTAGTTGCCAATAAGCCAATCCTATGGTATGGAATTGAATCAATTGTGGCTGCTGGAATTACAGACATTGGCATTATCATTAGTCCCGAAACCGGAAATGAGGTTAAAAGTAAAACCGGGAACGGCGATCGCTTTGGAGCAAAAATTACCTATATCCTTCAAGATCAACCAGCAGGACTCGCCCATGCGGTGAAAGTAGCCCAGCAATTCCTAGGGAATTATCCCTTCATTATGTATCTGGGGGATAACCTAATTGAAAGCCAACTCAACTTATTTTTGGATAGCTTTAGCCAACAAAATTTAGATTCATTAATTCTCTTACATCCGGTTACTAATCCGAGCGCTTTTGGTGTTGCTAAGGTTGACTCCCAAGGGCGAGTATTAGAACTAATTGAGAAACCGGAAAACCCCCCTTCTAATCTAGCACTGGTAGGAATTTATTTTTTCTCGGAGATCATTCATCAGGCGATCGCATCCATTCAACCCTCGGTGCGGGGCGAACTAGAAATTACTGATGCGATTCAATGGTTAATTAATCACCAAAAAAAAGTGCAATCCTGTCAGATTGAGGGGTGGTGGCTAGATACTGCTAAAAAAGACGACATCTTAGAAGCAAACCGCATTATTTTGGATACCTCTCCGATGAGTAGTATTCTCGGTCAAACGGATGCTCAAAGTCAGGTGATTGGACGGGTACAAATTGGCGCGGGATCACAAATCATCAATTCCACCATTCGGGGGCCTGTGGTGATTGGCAACGATTGTTATATTGAAAGATGTTTTATTGGTCCCTACAGTAGCATCGCTGACCAAGTGACCCTCATTGATGCCGACCTTGAGCATAGCGTTATACTGGAGGGCGCTAAAGTGGTAGGTATTTCCTACCGAATTGTAGACAGTCTGATCGGACAACGCGCTCAGTTAACCATTGCCTCTCAACGTCCAAAAGCCTTACGCTTTTTAGTGGGTGATGACAGTCAAATCGAATTAATCTAAACCCGATTGCCTGCATCAGCAAATTATCGCCTGCCCAATCCAAATTTCAGAATTAGGAAAATGAGACAATCTCCAACCCCAAATTCTCACTCTTCAATAGAGCAATCTCGTCACTTATTAGTCACTGGAGGAGCAGGATTTATCGGCTCAAATTTTGTTCATTACTGGTGCGATCGCTATCCACAAGATCGGATCGTCGTGTTAGATTTACTCAGTTATGCCGGGAATCGTCGCAATTTGGAAGCTGTAGAGGAGAAGGAAAACTTTAGGTTTGTGCAGGGAGATATTTGCGATCGCACCTTAGTAGATGCCCTTCTCAAAGCTGAAAAGATTGATACCATTGCTCATTTTGCGGCTGAATCCCACGTTGATCGCTCAATTTTAGGGCCAGAAGCTTTTGTGAGAACGAATGTTTTAGGAACATCAACTCTTTTAGAAGCCTTTCGGCAACACTGGCAAAAACGGAAAGGTAAAAAGAATGAAAATGCCGGGGGGCGGGGTAACGCGTTTCGCTTTTTGCACATTTCCTCTGATGAAGTATTTGGTAGTCTCGGTTCAGATGATCCCCCCTTTACAGAAACCACTCCCTATTCACCCAACAGTCCTTACGCTGCTTCAAAAGCGGGTAGCGATCACTTAGTTCGTGCTTACCACCACACCTATGGTTTACCGACATTAATCACCAACTGTTCTAATAATTACGGTTCTTTTCAGTTTCCGGAAAAGCTAATTCCCCTGATGTGTATTAATATCCTGATGGGCAAATCATTGCCGATTTATGGAGATGGTCAAAATGTGCGAGATTGGCTTTACGTCGGCGATCATTGCAGGGCATTAGATTTAGTTATTCAGCAGGGAATTCCCGGAGAAACCTATAACATTGGTGGCAATAACGAAGTTAAAAATATCGATTTGGTACAGATGGTGTGCCAGCTTATGGATGAATTAGCTCCGAATTTACCCGTGTCTCCGGCTAGTCAGTTAATTACATTTGTAAAAGATAGACCCGGACATGACCGCCGCTATGCGATTGATGCCACAAAAATAAAAACTCAGCTAGGTTGGACACCTCAAGAAACGATTCAGGAGGGTTTACGGCGAACGGTTGAATGGTATCTCACTCACCAGGAGTGGTGGAAACCCTTACTTTCAGAAGACTATCAAGCGTATTATCGCAAGATTTATGCTTAGTTGTTGGTTGTTGGTTGTTGGTTGTTGGTTGTTGGTTGTTTGTTGTTTGTTGTTTGTTGTTGGTTGTTTGTTGTTTGTTATTTGT
>DNGI01000194.1 GCA_003486645.1 Cyanobacteria bacterium UBA11370
GATGGGGAGAGGGGGGGAGGGGGTTTAAGTGTTTGTTTGTTAACTAGGGAAGCAAAAGAGCTTACCTCACAACTGTGAGAAATGCTATATTTTTACCAATTTTTCTTCAACCTTACCATAAAAAAGCCATCCATCTGATGTCGATGAGGCAAAACTTTGAGCCAGCCTTGGGATGTACAAAAGCCATTCAAAGATGAATTAGAAGGAGGGGCTTCGATTTGCCAGTTAGGATGATTTAAAAGAAAAGACTCAATCACATTTTCATTTTCTTGGGGATGTAAGGTGCAGGTTGCATAAACTAAAATACCTCCAGGTTTCACCCAAGTTGCGGATTGATTTAATAGTTCTTTTTGTAATCCTGAAAGTTCCTGTATGGTAGTTGGTGTGGTACGCCAGCGAATATCAGGACGGCGGTGAAGTGTCCCTAAACCAGAACAGGGAGCATCGAGTAATACTTTATCGGCAGAGTTAGTAAATTGGGGAATGTTACGGCTATCACCTGTATAGATTTCAATGGATTTTAATTGCAGCCGTTCAGAATTTTCTTTGAGTTTTTTGAGGCGAGAAGCCGTTTTATCACAGGCAAATATTTTACCGCGATCGCCCATAATTTCTGCAATATGAGTCGTCTTTCCTCCGGGGGCAGCACAGGCATCAATTATTACATCATTCGGTTGCGGGTCAAGGAGATAACTAACTAATTGTGCGCTACTATCTTGAATAGTCCACCACCCTGCTTTGAAGCCTGGTAGCTGTTGAATAGTTCCACTACCGCCAGTTAATCGTAGGGCTTGGGGGAGTTGGGGGAGACGGTGGACTTGAATACCCGCAGATTGCATGGCTATTTCAACGTTTTCAATTGATATTTGTAGGGGATTGATTCGTAGATCAATAGTTGGAGATTGGTTAAACCATTCACAAAGCGCTTCTGTTTCTTCTATTCCTAACTGTTTGATCCACAGTTGAATAATCCAGTTTGGGAAGCTATATAAGATACCTAGGCGTTCGACGGTTTCTATCGGTAATTGTAAGGGTTCATTGGAGGGTAAATTTAATTTTAGGCGCTCATAGTGTCGTAATAAACCATTAGCGACACCTGCAAGTCCAGGAAATCCATTTTCTTTAGCCAGTTCAACGGTGGTATTAACGGCAGCAGAAGCGGGAATTCGTTGGTGATAGCGTAGCTGGTATAGGCCAAGATGGAGAATTGTACGAAAATCGGGGGGTTGTTGGTGCGCTTTTTTCTTACCAAGTTGATCAATTAAAGCATCGAGAGTTCGTTCTCGTCTAACCGTTCCATAGACTAATTCGGTGACAAGACGGCGATCAACATCCGGTAATTTAGTCGTTTGCAGTACGCGATCGAGGGCAATATCGGTGAAACTGCCCTTTCGGGAGATGTCCCGGAGTGCAAGAAAGGCTATTTGGCGAGGGTTTTGTATCGACATTAGAAAGATGTCTGAGTTTCTGTTTTACTTACTACATTTTGGTTTAAAATAAAATTAATATGTAAATCCTTCGACTGAAATCGATATCAAGGTAGAGCAACAAAAAGACTCTCGGATGGTCGAGCCATAGACGAGGGATAATCAAAGGGATTGAGATAGCACAACCCTTAATAATTAAACACTAAATGTAGTAAGCTCTAGTCAAGATCAGAAAGGTAAAAGCAATCCCCTAATTTGAGAGAATGCCGCCCATGAAAATTCAAATTGAAAGCAATGACTTCGAGGAAAAATGCTATTGTCACTTGTGTGGGAATACGTTTTTTCCAATTGCCGTTGTCGCAAGAGCTTACAAGGAATCTGGCGAATATTTAACGGATGTTTGCCCAGAATGTATTGCTACGGGTTCAGAGGGAATTAGTTTGAGGATGCGTCAGCGTGCGGACTCTTTGAGAACTGTAGCAACTGAATTAGAGCGACTTGCAAGGACGGAAATCGACTCACCCAGTCTGGCTCAATTGAATGTTGCTAATCAATTAGAGAAGGCTTTACGCTGAGTTTTTATTGTCTCAAGCTTGATATCAAAGGTGGTAAATTTACTGCCCACTTTTAATTTTACGATTTTAGTCGTGAGATTAGAATTCGCTCTTGTATTTGTAAGAATTAAGAGCAGTAGTTTATAGTCTTTCTCAAATGGGTGAGGACATTAATCTAAAATATTTTATAATTCACAAGGAAAATTAGAGAAATCTTTACTAGTTCCTAACTTTCCTAAGCAAATTAAACGACGAAACCAATCAGACCCTTAAAAGATAGTTTTAGCCAACCTATCCTATGTGATTAAAAACCCAAATCCGCCTTCCCCGCTTCCGCCGCTGCAAAGACTTCCTGATCCGGCATTTCATTCCAAGACATATCTCCAATCTCCCGATAGAAGTTTTCATCATAAGGACGAGTCCTTACTACCACAGGCATTGGTACGGCATGACCTAAAATTAAAGCTTGTTGTTTAGAATCCAACTTTGCTAATACCGATCGCAAACTTTGTCCCCCAGAAACTCCCGTAAAAATTGCCTCAATATCTTTATCATCATTCAGCAAAGCAGTAATTCGCGTACCAATTTGGGACATTACCTCATTATCAATTCCCGAAGGACGCTGATCCACCACTAATAAGGTTACAAAATACTTCCGCATCTCACGGGCAATAATACCAAAAATCGTTTGACGAACCGTAGCTGAATCTAGAAAGCGGTGTGCTTCTTCGATAGTAATAACTAATGGCTGGGGGCGATCGCTCGGATTTTTCGACTGTAAAAACTTCTCCGCTTTCTGCACATATTTACTATGAATCCGACGAGTCATTACATTCGTTGCCAACATATAAGAAAGCATATTCGACTGAGAACCAAATTCCACGACTACGTGCTTCCCTGCATCTAGAGATTGTAATATTTGATCGATATAATTATGAGGACAAGCACTCCGCATATATTTCAATTCTTCCAGACGCATAAGTTTGCGCTGCAATGCCATAATCGAAGACTTATTTCCTCGCTTTGTGTCGCAGAATTCCTGAATTTCTTCATTCGTCATATTCAGTAATTGGGTAATCCAGGGTTTACCAAACTCGTTACGCAGAATAATCGCATTTTCTAAACTTGCTTCAGAAAGATTTAACTCCCCTCGTACTAATGCAATATCTTCAACTTCAATCTGGTCATAACTTAGATAAAGTTCCTGTGCATCTCGAATTCCTCGGCGTTTTGTAGATTCAGGATCAAGAGTATAAACTTGTACTTGGGATGGAAATAATTGCCGCAATCCTTTCACGGTACTGAATTGTTTTCCCTCAGAAACTGCTTCCCATCCATATTCAGAGTGCATATCAAAAATTAAATTAACTGCCGCTTGCTTACGGATAATTCCTGATAGCAATAACCGAGTTAGAAATGATTTCCCTGTACCAGATTTACCAAATACACCGTTACTTCGCTCTACAAACCGATCCAAATCCAGACATATAGGCACTTCCATGTCAAGGGGTTGACCAATGGCAAAATTCCTTCTTTGGGGGTCATCTTCCCAACCAAACACAGCACGGAAATCGCGTTCGCTGGCATCATAAACTTGAGAAAAATGGCTGGGAATTGTCTTAACCGGAAGCAATTCCATTTCCTCACTACTTTGAGTCTTAAAGGAGGCTAATTTACTTTTTTTTGATTCAGATGTGGAATTTTGATTCTCTTGCCCGGATCTAAAATTTTGCGTCTCTAAATAAGGATTTCTTAGAGTTAAATCTTGGGGTGTAAACATCAGCATCGGGGTCAGATTCACTGTACCAAATGTGCCACTTCCGGCTAAAACTTCTCGTAAGAAATCATCATCGGGACTGGGAGGATTAGCAATAATTCGCTGACTAGATGTTCCTAAACAAACATCTGTAAGCATACAGAAAAAGCGCGATCGCACCCCTTGGACAACTAAAAACTTGCCAACTCGCATATCTTCTACAGAGACATCCGGGTGCAATCGGACTTCTAATCCTGATGAAAGAGAACCTTGAATGACTGAACCTAATGGTTTATCTAAATCCATTACTGCAATTGCTCGATTCGTTGAATGGGATTAGCTTATGGGACTAATGGTGTAATGAAAAAATTGAACATTACTCCTATTCATTGTAGGGGATTAAGGCTTACTTGGGAATTTTTAATCCATTTCCGGCTGAAAACTGAACTCCAAACCCAAACCTTCTCGACGACTCCGAAGATCGTAGTAAATAACGGCTTTTATAGCTTGCCAGAATGGCAATTCAGCAGTACGGCGATCGCTTTAGCATTGCCTTGTTTAGCAAGTTCTATAAGGTTTTCGTCAGCCATATTCCCTTCTCTATTGCAATTGGTTCTGATTAACCATTACTCTACGTTAATTAGTTAATTCTACGCTAAACAGGGATTTTGTTATAAAATTTAACAGAATAAATGGACTCATCTTTCAGTGATTTCTGATTTCACAGGTTAGACACAACCCAGACACAACTAATACATACACTATTCCTACAGTAGGAATACGGATTAGGGATGATATCGCTCCAGTCGGAGTAAAACTGATGCTGATACCAATTTTATTCATCGAACTTTTACTAGTGAGTATGCTAATGTTTTTTGGGGCAGTAGCGATCGCTTATCTGTTTCCTGAAAGTCGTCTTTAAAAAATAAACTTATTTGGGAAACAAAGGCTTTATGTAGCCATTAATTATTAGTCATTAGTTCACCACGCCCACAACAGGCAAGGTATGTACAAAAAAATTAATGACCCGTTTTTTTAATCTTCGCCTCGGGGATGAATTACAGTCCTTTTTGCAGTTCGCCAATCGTGAGCAATACTTTTAATACTTGCCGCTAAGGGCACGGCAATTAATAATCCCAGAATACCCAACAATTTTGCTCCCACTAACAGAGCAACTAAAATCCATACTGGATTAAGTCCCGTAAATCCTCCTAACAGGCGAGGTGCGACTCCATTTTCAATAACTTGATCAATAAGAGTTGCGATCGCAAGTACCTTAACTCCTAGCCAAAAACTTTTCAATGAGGTTAACAAACTAACCAAACTGATACTAAAAGGTGCGCCAAAGGGAAATAACGTCATGACCCCAACTATTAAACCAAATAATAAGCCAAAGGGTAACTTTAAAACCAAAAAGGCGACAGTCATGGAGAGTCCCATAACGGCTGCTAGAGTGGCTTGACCGATAAAATAATTATGAAAATTTTGGCGTAATATTCCGCGTATTTGGATAGCATATTTAGAAGGAAACCACTCAAAAATTCCGTCCCAAAGTTTCTCTCCATGCAAGAGTAAGTAGAACGTTAAAACCACCGTCAATACTACAGTTAAAACACTCCCAACAGTGTTGACAACTAAACCAAGAACCTGACCGCTAAGTGCTTGTAATTGACCTGAAAGACGTTCAGTGAGTTGATTCGCTAAACCATCAAGATTAATGGGTAACTTGCGAACTATCCGCGAGTCACTAAAGGCTTGAAGTTGTTCGCTACTCGACTCAATCCAACTCGGTAAGCCTAAGATCAGTTCATTGAATTGTGCGATCGCCATGGGTGCTAAAGTAAGCCCCAAAATCAGTAATAGAAATAAGGTCAGTAAAAATACTAAAAAAATAGCTACATTCCGTTGCACTCGGCATCGCCTTAGAAATTGAACGGGGTAGTCTAAAACAAACGCGAGTAAAATCGCAGCAATAATAATCGTGAGCAGGGATTTAAAATACTCAAATGTTAGGATAAATAGCCAACTATTCAGAAAAATTAGAGGATAGGCTAATCCGACAACTAACCAGCGAGGTAGTTTCTTGGTAAATTTCATCATGGTGACTCAACCTAGAGCTATTTTACCTTTAATTTTCATGGTATTGATAGACAATAGGCAGCTTTATAGGTGAATTTTGACATTTTGTAGTATATGTACTACAATTAAATATAGTTAAGAAGTTGCCATGGTGTATGACCAGCGATCGCAACTCAAACCAAGTGGGTGAGATCATGAATCCTAACTTAGTCTTGCCAGTCGGTACGCAAGTCGTCAGTCGTATCGAACTCAAAAATTCTGCTGACGAACTATTGTGTCTGCGGGGAGCTGTGGGTGTGATAATTAAAGCACCAACCGATAACTCTCACGCCTATCGAGTACGCCTAATTAACAACATTGAAGTCACCCTAAATCGACACGAATTTAGTATTCGCAAACACTTCCAAACAGAAGGTTTACAAGCAGCAGCAGACATTTTAACAGAATTGAATTTATACGATCATATTATCTACCGTTGCATTATCGGTTCAAGAGCATTTGGACTCGAACATGATAATTCGGATACTGATCGCCGGGGCATTTACTTACCGCCTGCGAGTATTCATTGGTCGCTGTATGGGATTCCAGAACAGTTAGAAAACAATGAGAATCAAGAGTGCTATTGGGAACTTCAAAAATTTTTAATTATGGCTCTCAAAGCTAACCCAAACGTCTTGGAATGTCTTTACACACCCCTAGTGGAAACAGCAACACCTCTAGCCCAAGACCTACTAGCAATCCGTGATATATTTCTCTCTCAACTCGTTTACCAAACCTACAACGGATATGTGATGTCTCAATTCAAAAAAATGGAGCAAGATATCCGTACAAAAGGAGAAATTAGATTGAAACACGCCATGCACCTAATTCGTCTGCTGCTGTCAGGTATCACCATACTCAAAGAGGGGTTTGTTCCTGTTAAAGTTGAAGACTATCGGCAACAGCTATTAGCGATTCGTGGCGGGGAAATGTCCTGGGAAGAGGTGAATGCTTGGCGGTTAAATTTGCATCAGCAGTTTGATATCGCTTTAACGAAAACATCTCTCCCAGAACGTCCGAATTATGAAAAGGCAAATGCTTTTTTGATTAAGGCACGACACAGCATGATTGAAAATTAGAGTAAAATTCAGGAATCAAAACTCAGCAGTCAGCACTACAATAAGCTTCATTCCTCTGTAGCAACAATCCAAAATCCAAAATCCAAAATCCAAAATGGTATCAGTAAGGAAAACATAACGTGAACGAAAACCAGCTAGCTGCCGTTATTTCAAAACAGCCTTATCCCCTCTTATTTGTCACAATTAGCGGCGCACATTTATATGGCTTTCCTTCGCCTGATTCTGACTATGATTTGCGGGGTAGTCATATTTTACCTGTGCAGGACGTTATCGGATTGAATGATGGTCATGAAACCATTGAAATTTCTGGAAATAAAGATGGCTTTGAACTCGATCTCGTCACTCACGATATCAAAAAGTTCTTTTCTTTGTTACTCAAAAAGAATGGCTATGTATTAGAGCAATTGTATTCACCGCTGATTGTGCATACAACGCCGGAACATGAAGAATTAAAAGCCATTGTAACTGGGTGCATTACTCGTTACCACAGCCATCACTACCTTGGTTTTGCTAAAACTCAATGGCGACTGTTTGAAAAAGAACGTCCGCGCCGCGTTAAACCCTTGCTTTATGTTTATCGGGTGCTACTAACGGGCATTTACCTGATGCGAACAGGTATTGTGGAAGCTAACTTAGTCAAGTTAAACGAAGAATTTAACTTACCCCAAATTCCGGATTTAATCGTCCGCAAAATAGCTGGAGTTGAACAATCCTTTCTAGAGGATGCTAATGTAGAATTTCATCGGGCAGAGTATGAACGGCTGTCTAATGAACTAGAGGAAGCATCCAAGTTTAGCCACTTACCAGAAACACCCTCTTGTAAACAAAAGCTCAATGAATTATTAGTACGATTAAGAATGAAGAATGAGAGATGACAGATCAGGGATAAGGGAGTGTAGAGTAATCAGTAATTAGTTGATTCAGATGTTGCACCATTCTCAAGGTTGCCTCATCACCCGTCAGGGAATAAATTCCCTGCCTCATAGC
>DNGI01000114.1 GCA_003486645.1 Cyanobacteria bacterium UBA11370
CGGGATTTACGGTTCCTAATGGTAAAAGCAGTTCGGATAAGTAATCTTTGGCAAATTTGTCGTGGATAAATCGCGTCATCAAGGGAGATATAATTTTTCTTGCTTATTTTATCAGGTTTCTCATTTGTCAATCATTAGAACTTACCCACACTCTCTATCCATAGAGTGTGTTAGCGTAGCGTAACGCACCTTGATTGCTATAGAATAGTGTACGTGCGTAATATCAATTACTACGTAATTACTAATCCGGCAATAAGGCTTTTTGTTTCAACCATTCCCGATTAAATAACCGCGACTGATACCGCGCCCCACCATCACAAAGTACAGTAACAATTGTATGACCCGGCCCCATTTGTTTCGCTAGCGCCACCGCTGCACCGACATTAATTCCTACCGAACCTCCCATAAATAAACCATCTTTTTGGAGGAGTTGGTAAATTACTCGTATGGCTTCGTGATCATCAATTTGAATCGCATCATCAATGGGAACCCCTTCCATATTGGCAGTAATTCGACTATTCCCAATTCCTTCAGTAACAGACTTGCCCTCAATTTTAATTTCGCCTGTTTTAACGTAACTGTACAACCCACTTCCCATAGGGTCAGCTACTACACATTTAATAGTAGGATTTTTTTCTTTCAGGAACATCGAAACACCTGCAAACGTTCCACCCGTTCCTGTCGCCGCAACCCATCCATCCACCTTACCATCAGTTTGTTCCCAAATTTCTGGGCCAGTGGTTTGGTAATGCGCCTGTCGATTGGCTAAATTATCGAATTGATTTGCCCAAATTGCATTATCCATTTCTGCGGCAATGCGTCCAGAAAGTCTCACATAATTATTTGGATCTCGATAAGGTACGGCGGGTACAGGACGAACTTCAGCACCCAGCGTTCTTAATGCGTCCATCTTTTCTTGAGACTGAGTATCTGGAATAATAATCAGGCACTTATAGCCCCTAGCATTGCAGATATGCGCTAAACCAATTCCTGTATTGCCTGCGGTTCCTTCAACAACTGTACCCCCTGGCTTAAGTAATCCTTTCTCTTCCGCATCTTTAATAATATAAAGTGCCGCTCGGTCTTTTACTGACCCGCCGGGATTGAGAAACTCAGCTTTACCTAAGATTTCACATCCTGTTTCCTCACAGAAGCTGTTCAAGCGAATCAGGGGTGTATTGCCGACGGTTCCGACAAAGCCGTTTTTGATATCCATCTTTACGTTAAAAATACTGCTGTAGTCTTCTAGGATACGTCTTAATGGTCTTTAGTCTCAATAAGTGAGATGGGCTATTCTGGGGGTTAACTCTAGGGTATGAGTTGGTACAGCTAGACTTAACCTCTAAACGCTTGCGCTTTTTCTCCTCTATCCAATCCGCCTTCACCTACAGTGTCAGCAGAAGCATTCCGACTAAGTACATTGAAGGAGCTTTTTTTATTTTCTCAATGAGACTATATAAATCCAGCATTTTTGACCTCAATATTTTTCCAAGAATTAGATTATTACTCTTCAAAATTCCACTTCTATAATTTTAAAACTTCCCATAGAGATTACTGAGCTACTGGATGATTTGATTTAAAAATACTAACGTGAAGCCGTGCGTGCGATCGCTAGTATTGCACTAAAGGCTCCTTTCAGAGAGTAAAATGAGTGCAACCCGAAGATTTCAAAAAGGCTCCGAGTTACTCGGTTTCTCTACACCTCTTTCTTTGGTTATGCCTTATGCGACTTTCTGAACTTAAAGAACGGGTCTACGAAGCTTGGGAAGCTCTCAGCACCTACAATAGTGCGCTGGTTCAGCCGGAAAACTTCAACAAAGAAGTGAGGGCGTTTGGGGATTTACGCTTCAGAGCAACTTGGCAAAAAGCCTATGCCGCCTTCGTAGCCCGAAACATATTCGATTCTAACAGCGACAATCGCACACTGATTACTGTGCAGCTTTACTTCAGCCCTTCTAGGTGGGATTGGGAGCTAAGACAGGAAATTCTTGACCAGTTTCTCGCCATTCCGGAAGGGTTGGACTGTATTATCAATGGGCTAGAGCAAATCTTTTCTTATCCGATCAATCAAGAGGAGCAGGAGAAAGCGTATGGGGTTTTTGAACTGGTTCAAGAGCAATCCAGACAAAGTGCAAGAGTCGCAGTTGGATTTGTTCGGCAACTCGGTGGAGTTGACTCGTCGAGAGCGAGTTGATGGAGCGACGGTTCGCAATAGACCTCTTGCGGAATTACGATGGAACCCTTTCTCAATCACAGGTTTGCCATTTTTGGATTGCGATCGCTAGAGCCTAAGTAAAACCAAGGTTTTTCGAGCCAGAATTCAGAATTGTGCAAGAGGTCTATTGTATTACTGTTGAGTTGTCTCGTCTGGGGGAGCAACGATAAACGGTGCGTGGCTTGTCAGCTCACTATCTCTCTTACTCCTTTTGGTATAAACTCCAGTACCTCCTCTGCTTCTGATGCTCTCTATACTGGAATTTGAAGTGGTTCACTATCTTGTGAATATGACAACTACTGTTGACATTGGTACGCTGATTGTCCGTACCCCTGGAGTCTGTGGAGGGCATCCCCGCATTGCTGGAAGGAGACTATCCGTGCAGCAGATTGCTGTTTTGTCTAAGCAGGGATTGAGTCCCCAAGAGATTGTGCGAGAGTATGAAGGGCTAACTTTAGCCCAAGTTCATGCAGCGCTAGCCTACTATTACGCTAATACAGAGGAGATAGAAGCATATCTGACCCAGGAAAAAGCCGAGTACGATCGCTTAGTCGCAGAATCTATAAATTTAAGTAAGTGAGTCAGATTCATTTGTATCTGGATGAGGATGTCCAAAGACAAGCGTTGGTGCAAGCTCTACGAAATGCTGGTGTAGATGTAGTAACCACTTTAGAGGCTAATAATTCTGCGCGTGTAGATGAGGAACAGCTAATCTGGGCAATAGAGCAAGAGCGCGTCATCTATAGTTTTAATGTGGGAGATTTTTGCCGTTTACATACAGCCTACATGAAACAAGGTATGGAGCATACAGGAATTATTTTGGCAGAGCGGCAAAGCTATTCAATAGGTGAGCAATTGCGGGGACTGTTGAGATTGATGGAAACGAAATCAGCACAGGAAATGAGAAATCAATTGGTTTTTCTAGGAACTTACATCAGGGCTGAGTAGAATTGTGAGCGATCGCACCCACTCATCCAAGAAATGCGTTTGCGTCAGCGAAGCGGTAGCGACGTTAGGAGCGTCAGAGGCGCGTTAGCGTATCGCACGAAACGCAATGCATTACATCTTTACAACACCCCATCTTCTACCGCCCCTAAAGCTTTGAGCGTGGCTTTCTCTGCTTCCGTTAAACCTGTAACGCCCGTGATATTCATGCCCTCGTAGGGTCTGTCTTTCAGAGTTTTTAGCCACTCACCCGTTTTGACATCCCAAAGCTTAATTGTTTCATCTGCACTACCACTGGCAAGGGTCATACCATCCACACTAAAGGCAACTGACAATACCTGATTGGTGTGTCCATCAAAAGTGTGCAAGCATTCACCGATGCGGATATCCCATAACTTCACCGTTTCGTCATAACTACCAGTGGCAAGCATCTTACCTTCAGGGCTGAAGGCGACTGAACTTGCTGAACTAGTATGCTTCTGCAAGGTTTTGAGACATTCACCAGTGCTGATATCCCAGAGCATGGCTGCTTTGTCATCACTACCACTGGCAAGAGTCTGACCATCTGGACTGAAGGTAACGGAACATATTGAATTAGTATGCCCCTCTAAGGTTTTGATGCATTCACCTGTACTGATATCCCAGAGCCTGACTGTTTTATCGTCACTACCACTAGCCAAAGTCTGACCATCCGGACTGAAGGCAACTGAACGTACCCAACTCTTATGCCCCTCTAAGATTTTGAGGCATTCACCCGTACTGATATCCCAGAGCCTAGTTGTTCCGTCGTCACTACCACTAGCCAGAGTCTGACCATCCGAACTGAAGGCAACTGAACGTACCCAACTCTTATGCCCCTTTAAGATTTTGAGGCATTTACCAGTGCTGATATCCCAGAGCCTTATTGTTGGGTCGGAACTACCGCTGGCAAGCGTTTTACCTTCAGGACTGAAGGCAACTGAGAATACTTGATAGGTATGCCCCTGGAAAGTCTTCCTGCATTTACCAGTGCTGATATCCCATAGTCTGACTGTTGAGTTATCACTGCCACTGACAAGAAACTGACCATCTGGACTGAAGGCGACTGAACGTACCCAATTGCTATGCCCCTGCAAGGTTTTGAGGCATTCATCAGTGCTGATATCCCAGAGCCTAACTGTTTTGTCATCACCGCCACTGACAAGAAACTGACCATCTGGACTGAAGGCGACTGAACGTACTTTACTGGTGTGTCCCTGCAAAGTTTTGAGGCATTCATCAGTGCTGATATCCCAAAGCTTTATCGTTTGGTCAGCACTACCACTGGCAAGAGTTTTCCCATCCGGGCTGAAGGCAAGTGAATGTACCCAACCACTATGTCCCTGCCAGGTTTTGAGGCATTCACCCGTGCTGATATTCCATAGTTTCACTGTTTTGTCAGCACTAGCACTGGCAAGAGCTTTACCATCCGGGCTGAAGGCGACTGAAAATATCCAAGCATTATGTCCCTGTAAGGTTTTGAGGCATTCACTAGTGCCGATATCCCATAGCTTTACCGTTCGATCAGAACTAACACTGGCAAGAGTTTTCCCATCCGGGCTGAAGGCAAGTGAATATACCCAACTGGTATGTTCCTGGAAAGTGTTCAGGCATTTACCCGTGTTGATATTCCATAGCTTTACTGTTTGGTCAGCACTACCACTAGCAAGAGTTTTACCATCCGGACTAAAGGCAAGTGAATATACTCGACTGGTATGTTCCTGGAAAGTGTTCAGGCATTCACCCGTGCTGATATCCCAAAGCTTTATCGTTTGGTCAGCACTACCACTGGCAAGAGTTTTACCATCCGGACTAAAGGCAACTGAACGTACCCAATCGGTATGTCCTTTACAGCTCAAAATTTCTCTTCCACTGGCAGCTTCCCACAAGCGAACCATGCCGTCAGTACCACCCGTAGCCAAAAGGTTGCTATCTGGGCTAAATGCCACTGACAAAACATCGGCTATGTTTTTAGTAAAAACAGAATCAGCCAGATTTGCTTCAGCAAAATTGACACGGCGCAGGCTGGTTTTAGTAAAATCAGCGCCGATAATCACAGTACGTGACAAATCTCTACCTTCGATCGCACCCTTATCAACCTTCACTAGCAGGGTCGCTGCATTCCCCCCGACATAAGCCACTTCATCTTCAGTTTTGCCTCGTGTCGCTTCCAGAATTTCTAGCAGAGTGGCAACGGATTTTGTAGCGGATGTAGCGGATGAGTGATTGGTGAGTTCCCCAGATAAACCATCCGTTACATCCGTTATCCCATCCGTTGCCACATCCGTTGCTAACATCGGCACAATCAAATCCATAACCGCTTTCGTCAGTGGTGCTTGTCCAAAAGCATCACGAAGCTGCGCTAGAGACTCACTCGTGAAAGCCTTAAGAGGCGCAATAGGCACAATCCTTCCCGTCCGATCCATCTGCCGCCGAAAATAGGAAGACCAAGTGTAATGCTCAGGTGCAGCACCTTCAAGCAGATGTGACTGTGCTTGAGCCAACTCGGTAAAATCAGCAGCCAATGCCCCTAACTCAGCCGCAAACTTATACGCCACAAAGAACTCCAACAGCGATCGATGCGCCGGAGTATAATCCCCATCAGAATTACGAATTAGCATCGTCTGACCCATCATGTCATAGTGCCAGTGGTCTAAATCCTTCTCCTCCCGCACCATAGAACCGAAGAGGCGACGAATGCGTTCAGGAAACAGCCGATAATTCAGACTCATCTGGTCAGTTGACAGCATCTCCCAAGAAAGTTCACACAAAAAGTAAAGTTTATCCGCCAACGAAGTAAACGTCCGTTCGGCTTTAATATCTCGCTCCATCTTGCGCCGCACCGCATACAGGTAAATCCGCGACATATCCACAGGTTTACCTGCCTCGATATCCGGCAACGCTTCTAAGATTAACTCGGTCATCACCGGACGACGCGCTAAATCCAACAGTTGGGAATTACCGATAACCTGCTCAACTGTCGCGGCTTGGGCTTGGAACGACAACACTTGATGGATTTGCTCATCGTTAAACTTCTCCAATTCCAGCACTTCAAACTGGGGCGTTTCGCCAGTTAGGGCAGCAGTAGACGCTTGCAATTCAGCATTGAGCAGCGCCCGTCCTTCTTGTGCTTCTGGAAAATGTTCCGTGCGACAAGTCAGGATAACCTTAGCCCCCGGCACCACCACCTTCGCCAACTCCCAAAAGTTGTTAATCATCGCTTGGCGGTCTACCTTAGCTGCCATCTCATCGAAGCCATCGAAAATCAGCAGCAGCTTACCCATGCGGTTGAGTTGCTCAAAAGCTTCGTAGTGAGGTATGGGTAGCTTGTGCTTGCGAAAGAAGAATTCTGAAAATAGAGACTCGACACTCACCGCCTTGGCATAGTCCCGCAAGGGAATCACTAACGGCAGTCGAGGACGTTCAAGACCACGTTTTTGGGCATCACGATAGCGTTGCAGTGCCGTCCAAGCATAATGGAAGGCAAACCACGTTTTGCCCGTGCCAAACTCTCCCAAAATTGAGATATGCTCCTTAGCTGGGTCATCAAGCCAGAGGTCGATGTAACCGTCAATCCAACCGTCGCGTTCGTCGTAGCGACTGACCGCTAACCTGCGCTTGGTAACAGGGTCGAACTCTTCTTTCGTACAGGCAAGCGGGACATACTTTTTCTCAATGTCTCGGCGTTTGACCTCTTGTTCCAACCAGTCGAGATAGCCACTGAAGTCAGCATCCTGATCGAGGAGTTCATCGAAGGTATAGCAACCCAGGTGATGATTTTCCTCCTTCTCCACTTCATCCCGCGCCGCCCGTGAAATGCGCCTTGCCGTCACTAGCCATCCTTCATCCGTTCGTTGCTCCTCTACCGACTGGCATAACGCCGCCACATCCCTGATTCCCGCCTCTCCCTCAATCCCACGTACAAGAATGCGATCGTACCGATTCCGCCGTACCGGGATATTGACAATCCATTCAAAATATGCGTCTTCCCACACCTCATACCGCTCAAAGCGATAGCCCAAGGTTTCAAACCAGCCTCTCATCTGTTGAGCTAAGACAAATGCCCTGCAATTCTTTTGAGTTGAGGATTCAGCCTCTGGTAGTGCTGGGTAATCCTGTGCCGCCAACCGCGCCATCTCTGTCCGAATTCCCTCTAGCGTGGGAAGTCTGTCGAGGCGTTGTTGAATAGTTTCTATTCTTTTATGTAAGGAACCTATCTGCTGGTTAGTGAGAACTTCTGCGGGTGTGCGCGATCGCTTCGCCACCTCGATAAACACGGTAGCAAACGCTGCGAACTCTCTATGGGTGTCAATTCCCAACTCTCGAATTTCATCCCCTAAAGCATACCCATCTAGAAACGCTTCGCCTTCTTTGAGAAGAATTGAAGGATTATTCTGGTCTAATGCCCTGCGGAAAATTTTTTGAATCTCGTTTTGCCGGAAAAGTTCAAGGATTGGCTTGGGTTTGCCAACGCCATACTCTACCAGGGCATAAGCATAAACCCCACTGAAATCTGCTGGCGGATGATCAGGGTCGAGGTTAAATTTTTTTAATAATTTGATGACTGTTTCATTACGCTGGAGCTTGTCCTTTATAAAAGCGGTAGGACTGACGATATCGGTAATTGCACCAATTAAGAAGTCCAGGTTAATGGGTATCACAGGGATGTTCCTTGGGTTAAAGGACTGCAAGCGACGTACTTTTCTTAACCGCTATTATGCAAATCTCTGGATAGAGTTGGCGAGTCAGTCATACCCCCTAATCCCTTTTGTTAAAGAAACGTTAGAAACGAGGGAGCGATGTGCTAACGCACCGCTGACGCTAACGCATTGAGGTAGAGAATGAGCGATCGCCTACTATGTAAATGTAAGAACTAGCCAGCAGCTTATGAACCTATCGCCTACTCTAACCAAACAATATGTTGAGCAGCGAGATGAAGGCTATTGGCTCCAAGGAACTCGTATTTCTCTCGATTCGGTTGTTTATGCCTTTTTGGACGGTGAATCTCCTGAAAGCATTGCCCAAAACTTTCCCCTGCTTTCACTCGAACAAATTTATGGAGCAATTACCTTCTATCTTGCCAACCGAGAACTCATTGATGCCTATTTAAAAGAAGGAGAAGAAGAGTTTGATAAATTGCAGAAATCTCTAAGACAGAAGAATCCATCTCTCTATCAGAAATTAGTGACTGCTCAAACGCACAAGCAGAGTAGAGCATGACGAAAGTTCGATTTCAAGCGGATGCTGACCTCAAGCAGGCTATTCTAACTGGGACGATACGCAGAGAACCAAACATTGATTTTCAATCCGCCTATGCAGCAGGGCTTGAAGGGAAATTAGACCCAGAAGTACTGGCTATAGCCGCCCAAGATGGAAGAGTTTCGATTGGACTATTGAAATTTTATCGCCTGGTCAAAACCAAACAAAGGTAACAAAAATAAAATGCTAATCGCTAATGCTTAACAGCTAATGGTTAATAGCAATTAGCCATTAACCATTAGCACGATGTCTATTACTTAGGGTGCATCCCAATGCAAGCAAAAATACCTGTTGAAAAGGAAATCGCGGCTACACAAACAAAGCCTGCCTCCGCAGGCTCAATTGAGTCCGCGCAGGCGGACGA
>DNGI01000451.1:0-11704 GCA_003486645.1 Cyanobacteria bacterium UBA11370
ACAACCAACAACCAACAACACACGCAAATGTTCACTCAAATCCATTACCTGATTCTGTCTAGAGTTGATGGTCGTTATTTAGCTGCCCAACCCAAGGGTAATACGAGAGAAGCTGGGGCTGGTTATTTGTTGATGTTTCGTGAACACTTTGATGCCCTTAGTTATCTTAATACTCACGGCGCTGATTTGGCTGATCGCTTTGCCGTTGAAACAGTTTCCGGAACTCAGTTAAAAGGGTTACTCCAACGGTGGGGTTTTGCTGGAGTAGGCATTGTGCAAGACCCCTTGGTTCCCCAAATTGAATTTTTTGCCTATGGTTAACCTAAGTTGCTAGTTACCAATTGAGGTATTGCTAATTGTTCATGGTTCATTGCTAATTTGTATATTGGTGATCTAAGTCAGGGATTAGCTATTAGCGATTAGCCGTCCTGGCAGGATAAATAGCAACTTGGGTTAGGGTGAGGTGAAATCATTTTTGGATAGGGACAATGGTTTCACTTTGTTGAGTTGACGCAGCCACATTCCTCCAGCAACCGCTGCAATCAAAGAGACCCAACCCGTCAGTGGCTGGAGTAACAAAAAGCCACCAACTGTAAACATTGTGCCAAACATTAGCAAAATTGATGCCAAAACCCGTTTGATGTCCAAACCCAAATCTTGTACTGGTGCTAAACCCGTGGATGAAGCCAAGCTTTCCTGAAGGGCATCGCGCTGATGCTTCCAACCAGGGCCACCGGGACGCACTTGTTGATAGAATTTGTCTAAGGTTTCATCCGATTCCGGTTTGGTCATAAACAGCACCACCACCCATAAGACACCAACACTCACTGTAATAAACATCAAGCGCAGACCAAAATCTTCAATCTGCAACGCAGGTACAACACTAGTCGTCAAACCGACAACAAAACCACCAAGAATTGCCGTCAGTTCAGCCGCTGCATTAATTCGCCACCAGAACCACCGTAGGATTAATACCAACCCCGAACCCGTACCGATCGCAATCACTAATCGGAAAACCGTTGCTACATCTTTGGCATAAAATGCTGCTACTGCACCAAACGCTGTTACCAAAACAGAGGCAATGCGTCCCACAAAAACTAACTCTTCTTGAGTCGCATCAGGTTTAATAAAGCGTAAATAAAGGTCATTCGTAACAAAGGAAGCGCCCCAATTAATTGAAGTGGATACTGTACTCATAAACGCAGCGAGTAAGGAAGCCACAACCAGACCTAGCATGACTGGGGGCAAAAAATCTAACATCAGTTTAGGGTAGCCTAACTCCCGGTCTTCTAAATCAGGATAGACGACAATCGCCACTAAACCTACAACAATCCAAGGCCAAGTACGCACGACATAGTTAAGAATATTAAATAACCAAGCCGACTTTTCTGCTTCAGCCTCATCTTTAGCAGCAATCAGACGCTGAATGAATTCGCCCCCACCATCACTACGTCGCCAAGACCACCACTGAACTAACATATAAGCAGCAAACGTACTGCCTGTAATGCCTGCGGCTTGACTCCATTGAATGCCTCCTGAACCAATACTTAGGGGAATAAAGGACAATACATCCTGTTTCGTAGCAAGTTGTACGGCTGGAACTAGAGCATGAATACCGCCAACATGATTAACTGCAAAAATGGCAACGACGATCGCACCTCCCAGCGCCAGGACAAACTGAAAGAAATCAGTCGTTACCACACCCCACAACCCAGCAAAACCCGCATAGATTAATACAAAGATGCTGACACCTACAACAGTCCAAATTTTCAGGTTGTCACCGGGATTAATACCGAGATTCTGCCAAATTTCTAAGGCATCCACAACTTTGACCATGGCTAGCATAGCGTAGCCGATACCAATACAGTTGATTGGTACAGCAAACAGAAACGCTTTCACGCCTCGCAGTACCGCCGCCATTTGTCCGCCATAGCGCAGTTCGGTGAATTCGGCATCCGTGACAACTTCTGATCGCCGCCACATCCGAGCAAAGATGTAAACCATGATGATATGGGAGATGCCGAAACTCCACCATTCCCAGTTACCCGAAATTCCTCTATTACCCACCACACCAGCAATATAGAGAGGGGTATCAATGGAAAAGGTGGTCGCTGCCATACTGGTACCAGCTAACCACCAAGGGAGCGATCGCCCCGACACGAAAAAATCCACTAAACTCCCCGATGCCTTGCGGGAGAGGTAAAGCCCTAACACCATCGAGACGACGAGGTAGAGCAGGACGATCAGCCAATCAACCAGTTGCATAAATTATCAGGTCAATAGTTCCAATGAGGAATAATGAATTGGGAAATTCCATTTTTGCATTCATCGCGTTCTGATGATGATGAATTACAGCAGAATTCAGAATTCACCGACAAGACTTACTCACAACCTCTATCTGTAGGGGTGTGTTAGCGTAGCGTAACGCACCATTACCGCAAGGGATGCACCCTGCCCATACATAGGATTATTTGGCTTGCCGAGTCCAGAATCCAATGCCATACTGCGTAACAGTTAGCAACTGGAATACGTTACAGAGGAAAAGGTGTGGTCAAAGTTTTAGTCACAGGTGCAGCAGGGTTTATTGGTTTTTATCTTAGTCAACGGTTGCTGGCTCAGGGTGACACCGTTATCGGGTTAGATAATCTCAATTCTTACTATGATGTTTCCCTTAAAGAAGCTCGACTCGCGCAACTAGAAAACCAACCAGGCTTTAGGTTTTACAAGCTCGATTTAGCGGATCGAGAGAGTATGGCTGAGTTGTTTGCCCAGCAACAATTTGAAGTCGTTGTTCATCTCGCGGCTCAAGCTGGGGTTCGTTATTCTTTGAAGAATCCTCATGCCTATGTCGATAGTAACCTAGTGGGTTTTATGACAATCCTCGAAGGTTGTCGCCATTCTAATATCAAACATTTAGTCTTTGCTTCTTCCAGTTCAGTCTATGGAGCGAATAAGAAAGTTCCTTTCTCAGTCCAGGATAACGTCGATTGTCCCGTCAGTCTTTATGCAGCGACCAAAAAAGCGAATGAATTGATGGCTCATGCTTATAGCCATTTGTATAAAATTCCAATGACAGGTTTGCGTTTCTTCACAGTATATGGCCCTTGGTATCGTCCAGATATGGCACTGTTTCTATTTACTAAAGCGATCCTGTCAGGACAACCCATTGATGTGTTTAATTATGGTCAGATGCAACGGGATTTCACCTATATTGATGATGTCGTGGAGGGAATGGTACGAGTAATGAATAAAATTCCTCAATCTGGAGAATTCGGAAATTCCCTACCCGAAGGAACCAGTTCTGCACCCTATAAACTGTACAACATTGGCAATAATCAACCTGTTCAACTCCTACGACTCATTGAAATCCTAGAGCAATGCTTGGGTAAAACAGCCATTAAAACTATGCTACCCATGCAGCCAGGAGATGTCCCGATTACCTATGCAGACGTAGATGATTTAATGCAAGATGTAGGTTTTAGACCCAATACTCCCATTGAAGTTGGTGTTGAACAGTTCGTTAACTGGTATCGGTCTTACTACCAAGTTTAAACTCATCCCCATTCAAACCATCTATTCATCCTACACTCTCTATCCCTGATCGATTGTGGGTTGTTAGTTAACAGTTCCTAATTAACCAATAACCCATCCGTTACATCCGTTACCCAATCCGCTGCCACTCGCTTACCGGAAAAGCCTCAAGAAGTTAAACAACGAGAAAATATTCCCAATCGGATTTGTTACCGTACCCAACGTATCAGTAAAACTAGTCAAACCAGATCGGTTGACAATAATTACATCATTGGGACGTAAAGGAGGATTCGTTTCATCATTTACTCCTGCGGTAAAATCCACCTCAACTTCCCGTTTATCAACCGTACCATTGGCATTGAGCCGAATTAATTCTACAGAACTCTTTCTCGCCCGACGATTATCAAATCCCCCAGCAGCCAGAAGTGCTTGATTCAAAGGCGCATTCGCTGGCACTTGCACAGCTCCCGGTTTCGTCACTTCCCCAACTACATTAACATTAATAATCGCAGCCGAAAAACTAGCAGACGCTAACTCCGTTGCTTCAGCCGCACTTAACGCCGTTGCGGTAGGGACAAAAATAGTATCTCCTTCCTGCAAAATCACATCTTGAGACAGATCCCCGTTTTGTAACAAGTCCCAGAGATTCACCTCAATTAATTGTTGTGTCCCATCTCTAGTTGTTCGTCGCACCTCAACTTGGCGAATATCCGCTAATTGGGTAATTCCCCCAGCGACTTGAATCGCTTGAGTTACCGTTGGAGGTTCTCTGGTAACACCAGTTTCACGGGCACGACTAGGGTCAGCCGTTGTCGCACCTGTAGAAGATGCGGTTACACTATAAGGACCAGGACGCACGACTTCTCCCACTATGGCTACCTTGATGGGTTCAGCGGTATCGGATGCAAAGCTAGCCGTTGCGAGTTGACGACTCTCGATCGGATCAATTCCGGTTGTGGTTGGAATAAAGATTTCGTCTCCATCCCGCAAGGCAATATCCTGGCTGAGATTACTATTTTGTAGCAATTCCCACAGATTAACCGTACAGGATATTTGGGTAATCAAGCGACGGATTCGCACTTGACGAACATCTGCTGATCGCGTAATCCCACCCGCTAGTTTAATGACATCAGTCACTGTCGGAAATTGTTGACCCTCGGTTAGGCTTACGCTATAAGAACCAGGGCGATTCACTTCTCCACCAACGCCAATCTTTAGGGGACGGGCGCTCAGTAAACTCAGAGTGACTAACGGTCGTCTGACGTAACGGGCATATCGTTGCGATATTATATCACTAGCTGCTTGAATAGTCAATCCTTGCACGTTAACACTGCCAATCACGGGTAAGTTGAGAGTGCCATCCACGAGTACCTGAAACTCGCCGCTGTATTCCGGGACATCAAAAATATCCAGGCGGAGGCGATCGCCTGATCCCAGAGTGTAAGCTGCGGTTGAAGGCAAATTGTTCAACTCCTGACATTGAGTAGGTGCCACAACAGGAGAGTTCACGGGTACAGTGTTAACGCCTGTTGGGGTAGCCGGGGATAAAGTCGGAACTTGCGCTAGACTCGGAATCGGTACAGCCACTGCAATTATGGCTAGCAAGGTGAAGCCTGTCAGCGGTTGATTGAGGTGTCTGTTCAAACCGTTACTCTTCAGGTTGAGGGCAGGAATACTATTAATTTTTTGGGTTGCGTTCACGTTTGTCGTATCTTTTACAGACATGGGACTCTCTTTATAAAGTCACTATAACTTTGAAGAAAATCCGGATGGGAAAGTTCATTCGACATTTAATATCATGTCCGGCCAATCACCCGTAATAAAAATAAAATTACTCCCCCTCTCCCTCTCTCCCCCTCTCCCTCTCTCCCCTTCAATCCTTATTTAGGGTTATTCAATCGGACATGATATAAACTGCCTATTCACATTCAAACGTTCTGTCCGTTGTCCGTTGCCACACTCCCACACTCTACAGCCCCCAAGTTTAGACTAAAGTAACGCTTGTAATTGGGGGATGAGTCGATCTGCGGGTACAACCCCCTCAATACGTTCTACAGGTTGGGCATTTTTGAAGAGTACCAAAGTTGGTAAGGCTTGAATGTGATAGTGAGAGGCTAAGTGGGGATATTTATCGGTATCAATTTTTACCACTTGCAGGCGACCCTTGAGTCGAGCGCCCACCTGCTCTAAGATAGGAGCCATCATCTGACATGGGCCACACCAAGTTGCGTAAAAATCGACTAATACGGGTAAATCAGAACCAGAGAGTAGATCCTGGAAACTAGCGAACTGCTTTTTAACTGCCATAGGAAGAAATCGCTTTTGTTAGTCGTTTGGCTCGATTCTAGTGCAAAATTCTTAGAGCTGACTTCTATACAAAGTTAAAGGGGATTTTTTATGGCAACATTACAACCATCTTCACCGCGTTTGAGCGATCGCGTTGCTATGATTACAGGCGCATCACGGGGTATTGGTCGTTCTATTGCCCTCGCTTTAGCGACAGAGGGGGCTAAGGTGGTGGTAAATTATGCGAGTTCGAGTAGTGCGGCTGAGGAGGTGGTAGCGGTAATTACTGAGGCTGGGGGGGAGGCGATCGCACTACAAGCCGATGTCTCTAAGCTGGATCAAGTTGAAGCTCTTGTCAATCAAACGTTAGAAAAGTTTAGCCGAATTGATGTATTGGTGAATAATGCAGGAATTACCCGTGATACCTTGCTGTTACGGATGAAACCAGAAGATTGGCAAGCCGTGATTGATCTGAATCTAACTGGCGTGTTTTTATGTACCAGGGCAGTGAGTAAGGTGATGCTCAAGCAAAAGTCCGGTCGTATGATTAATATTGCCTCAGTTTCAGGGCAGATGGGAAATCCCGGTCAGGCAAATTATAGTGCAGCGAAAGCCGGAGTAATTGGCTTTACGAAAACGGTAGCCAAAGAATTAGCAACTCGCGGGATTACCGTTAATGCAGTAGCACCGGGATTTATTGAAACCGATATGACCCATGATCTCAAGTCCGAGGAAATTATTAAATATATTCCCTTGGGGCGGTATGGGAAACCCGAAGAAGTGGCGGGGATGGTGCGATTTTTGGCAGCAGATGAAGCGGCTGGTTATATTACTGGGCAGGTGTTTAATGTAGATGGGGGGATGGTGATGGCATAAGGGCAGCGGATGGGGTAACGGATGTAACGGATGGTTGGTTGGTGAGTGCCGATTATCTCACATCTGCTACATCTGATACATCCGTTGCCAGTCTGAAATGATAGTGGCAGCGGATTATATAACAGATAGTTTGTTTGTAAATCCCGATAATCCTTCATCCGCTACATCCGTTACCCCATCCGTTGCCACTGTTACCCCATCCGTTGCCACGATTACACCCCACAATCCCTGCGCCATTCTCAGATAGGATAGAGATATGGCAACTATCGATATTCTAGGGTCTACTCACGCCTACGAATTAACCCCTCCCACGGCATCCTCCTCTCCAGTTCTGGTTTTTATCCATGGCTGGCTTTTAAGCCGTAATTACTGGCAACCTCTGATTGAGAGGTTAGCAGAGGATTATCAATGCTTAATTTATGATTTGCGGGGATTTGGGGATTCTCAACCCTTAATGAATCAAACTCCAAAAACGTCCTCACTGGTTGAGTCTGAATTAGTTAACCCCAATTCTACTTGTGTCTCTCCTTCTCGCTATACCTTAGCTGCTTATGCTCAGGATTTGAGTGTGCTGCTAGAAAAATTGAATATAGAGTGTGCTTGGCTGATTGGTCACTCCCTAGGCGGTAGTATTGCCCTATGGGGAGCTGCGGTTGCCTCGGAGCGAGTGAAAGGGGTAATCTGTATGAATGCTGGGGGTGGCATTTATCTCAAAGAAGAGTTTGAGCGGTTTCGAGCAGCAGGGGAACAGTTAGTAAAACGCCGTCCTCGTTGGTTGTGCTATCTCCCGTTAATTGATTTGGTGTTTACACGGGCGCAGGTAGCACGTCCCATTCCACGTCGCTGGGGACGGCAACGAATTGTTGATTTTGTGATTGCTCATCCAGAAGCTGCCTTGAGGACGTTACTGGATTCTACAACAGAAAGTGAGGTTCACCGCTTACCCCACGTGGTGTCAACACTCAAGCAACCCGTTTATTTCATCGCTGGTGCTAAAGATACGTTGATGGAACCGAAGTACGTGCGCCATCTTGCCAGTTTCCACAAACTCTTTCAAAACTTTGGGGAGAATGTGATTGAAATTCCTGAGTGTGGACATTTGGCAATGGTAGAACAACCGGATGCTGTTGGTACTGAAATTCGGAAGATTGTTGGGAGTCATTAGTTGTTGGTTGTTGGTTGTTGGTTGTTGGTTGTTGGTTGTTGGTTATTAGTCATTGTTTCAAAAAGTGTAACGGCTAACTCGTAAGGCGTTACGGCAAGCATACTAGCAACAGAACTGAAAACTCAAAGCGGAACACGACATCTATTAGGGATTGGGATTAAGACATTGGCTGGTTTCTTACCCATTCCCTAGTTCCTATTTGCCATGCTTTAGAATATACCAATTAAAAAAAGAAATGTTGCAGAGTTATATCAAATCCAGCATGAATGCACGTATTGTAGAGACGTATTGTAGAGACGTTGCATTGCAACGTCTCTACAGGGTTTGAGTTTACAGGGACTGAGGTTGATTAACCGGATTTGATATTACTGAAACTCTGACAGAGTGTCTGTTCGCCAATGCAAAATCCAAAATCTAAAGTCTAAAATCCAAAATGGTATTACGACCAGATCCCAGAAACTATCAAATTTTGTTTCTCTCCCTCTTCTTAATTTTGGGCATTGGGACAAGAGATTGGACGTTACGACTGCACTTGATTCTAGTTGTAATGCTGACTTGTATTTTAGCTCAAGTATTAGGGGTATTTTGGGGGTCAATCTATCAACGAAAACTAGTTAATTTTGGGAAAGAACCAGAAAATTTCTTTACTCAAATCAGTGCTAATATTACCCAATCTCCCAAAGCTATTTCTATAAAAAGTGCAATGATTACGGCATTAAGCTTAAGCTTATTGCTGCGAGCCGACCATTACAGCACAATGATTCTAGCAGGAGCTATAGCTATTTTAAGTAAATTTGTGTTTCAAGTGGGGGGTAAGCATTTTTTTAATCCGGCTAACTTTGGTATTATTGCTGTCTTAATCCTAACCAATGATGCTTGGGTTTCACCCGGACAATGGGGGGATGATGGCTGGTATGCGCTTTTATTTGCTGGGACTGGCGGTATGGTCTTAAAACGGGTTGGTCGCTGGGACACAACAGCAGCTTTTTTAGGAGTCTACACGTTACTAGAGGCAATTCGTAATGTTTGGTTAGGCTGGACTTGGGATGTTTTTGGTCATCGGTTGATGAGTGGATCGTTGTTGTTATTTGCTCTGTTTATGATTACCGATCCGCGTTCAATTCCCAATGCTCGGATCAGTCGATTGATTTGGGCAGGATGTATTGCTATCCTAACATTTATTTTACGCAATTACTTCTTTATCTCTACTGCTGTTTTCTGGGCTTTGTTTGCTTTAGCTCCTTTAACGGTGCTTTTGGATTTTATCTGGTCATCGCCTAGATTTTCTTGGAATCAAGCTTCTGAACAGGATTCTAATAAGTCTATGGAAATTGAATTGATGACGGATAAGATGGAGCCATATTTTAAGGGTTGATTTTTACTACGATTAAGGAGGTTGTGATGAAATTAGTTCGGATTTTAATCAGTTTACTGCTGAGTTTCGTAGTACTAATGTGGTTTGCGCCTAAAGCGTTAGCATTTTGTGGTTTTTATGTAGCAAAAGCAGATACGAAACTGTATAATCAGGCATCTCAAGTTGTGATTGCTCGTGATAGCGATCGCACCATTCTCACTATGGCAAATGATTACCAAGGTGAGGTCAAAGATTTTGCTTTAGTGGTTCCCGTTCCGGTTGTACTTGAGAAAGAACAAGTGCATATTGGCGACCCTAAAATTATGGAACGGCTTGATAATTTTAGTGCGCCACGATTGGTGGAATATTTTGACCCCGATCCTTGTAACTTTTACTTGTACCCTCCTGCTAGTGCTGCGCCAATTAATCGGCAATCAGGCGGAGTAAGGGAACGTTCGGAGGATGGTGCTTTGGGTGTAACTGTAGAAGCGCAATTTACGGTAGGCGAATATGACATTGTAATCCTGAGTGCGAAAGAATCGAACGGTTTAGAAACGTGGCTGAATCGCAATGGTTATAAAATTCCACGGGGAGCAAATCGACTCTTACAACCTTACATTCGGCAGAATATGAAGTTCTTCGTTGCTAAAGTAAATCTCGAAGAATTTGAAGAAGCTGGCTATCAATTTCTGCGACCTATTCAGATGGCTTATGAATCTCCGCGCTTCATGTTACCCATTCGTTTAGGGATGATAAATGCCACAACAGAGCAAGATTTGATTGTCTATGTTTTATCCCCTAAAGGTCAAGCCGAAGTGACCAACTACCGCACCGTACAAGTCCCTTCAGATAGTGAAATTCCTGTCTTTGTTAAGAATGAGTTTAGCGATTTCTACAAATCCATGTTCCAAACATCCTATGAACGAGAACAAAAAAAGGTTGCCTTTCTAGAATATGCTTGGGATATGGCATGGTGTGACCCTTGTGCGGCGGAACCGTTAACACCGGAAGAACTGAAAAAAGCGGGTGTTTTTTGGTTGACTCAATCGATACCAAATAATGTGTTTATAACTCGCCTTCACGTCCGCTACAGTCGAGATAAGTTTCCGGAAGATTTGATGTTCCAAGAAACCTCAAACCGCCAACAATTTCAAGGTCGATATGTTTTGCGTCATCCTTTTACTGGAGATATGAAATGTGCAGCAGGTGATGAGTATAAACGGTCATTAAAGGAACGATTTGAGCAAGAAGCCCAGACGTTAGCTAAACTTACGGGATGGAAAATTGAAGATATTCGGAGCAAAATTAACCTAACTCAAAACCAATCTAATCGTTGGTGGGAAAATGTTTGGGATTGATAGGAAATTAGACTCAAACATTTAATTTAGCAGGGGTGAGGAAATAATCTACGACTAGTTTCCCACCCCACTTGTTTATTAACGATTACAAAGGTTGCAAGGTATAGTGTAAAGATATCATTTCATCTTTGAGAAAACTTTGAAAAAACTCAATTTCTGAAACTGAAAGCGCATTCGTATATCGACCCATTGCCGCTGGAGAAATTTCCTGACTTTCCCAACCAAGATCGCTAAATCTTGAGTTACTCCCTCTCCATCCAATCTGTCTGTCCATTTTCAGTAAGTCGGGAGTATAGTCTAATTCAATAACCTGGCAAACTTGCTGAATAATAGCTTCAGGGTTAGAAACCAAATCTTCATACCGCACAACACTATATGACCCCGCATAGTTTTGCTGGTTTTGCTGTGCTAATTTGACAGATGCTTTCCAATCTATAGCTTGTTGGGTAATTGTTAAATCCCAGCCTCGGCTTTTGATAGAAACAGCGACATCTCGCGGATCACGAAGTAGGTGGATCATCTTGGCGGTTGGGTATGCGGCAAAGATAGCGTCAGCAAAAAACTCGTTATAGGGAGTTTTAAGTCCCCATCTCGGTCTACCAATTTGTTTAGCATATTGTCTGAGAATATGTTCAAAAACTAGACCACAAGTGATATGTTTTTCAGCATTAAGGGATGCTAAAATAGTATCACGAGCGAGTTTTACTTCGGCTTCTTCCAGCTTGCGATCGCTAAATATTTTTTCGATCAGTTGTTCTCGAATATTAGCGTCGTTCAGATCCAGATCTTTATAACGGTTGTAGAATTTTCGCCATAAAGGAAGGTCGGTTTGATAAATAGCTACAGTCGGGTGGGAACCAATAATTGCTCTCATTAGGGATGTACCACTGCGATGTAATCCACCAATAAAAATTGGTTTATCCTGATTCATTGTTTTAATTCCTTTATAGCGGTTTTGCTGTTGAATGAGATAGAAATTAGGGATGTCATATCATGTCCGGTTGAATAACCCTAAAAAAGAGTGAGGGGGAGAGGGGGAGAGAGGGAGAGAGGGAGAGGGGGAGACTTTTGATTATGGGTGATTTGCCGGACACCATACCAAACCTAGTGGTTCATGTCATTAATTATGGGGGG
>DNGI01000451.1:11976-15354 GCA_003486645.1 Cyanobacteria bacterium UBA11370
CAATTAATGGGATGAACCACTAGATATAGTCAGGAAACGTTTTTTTGTTGGCAGCTAATTGCTAGAATTAAATTCCCTAGAATTTAATCACCGATGCCAGCATTAATAGCTTGCAGAATGGGTAAGCAACCCGGAGTTGGATAGTGAATGACACCAACTGTTCCCTGCTTGAGTTGGAAATGCTCAAACATATCCGATTTCAAACCAATACTTTGACTCAGAATGGTTTTAATTGTAAGTTCATCAGCAACGATTAACCCAGTAACCAGATTTGATGAATCCCTTTCACTTGATTTAAAGAAATAATCTTGTTCTAAAATGATTTGTCGCATTATTTGATGAGAAAGATCCTCATTCAGCACTTGCAATTGTAAGGTTTGGGGATGAAAATGGAGAATGAATTTAGCGGTTTCGCAGGAATTGTACAGATCACCAACTAGGCTAAAATCTAGAGATTCGTGTTGGAGAAATTCAGCAAGTTTCTGGAGGGGTTCCCGGTCTGTTACACTGGAAGATATAAATAAAAGACGTAAGCCTTGCTTCCCTTCCTTCAACTTAGGTAAAATCTCACCCAGATGATTGGTAAAATTTAAGAGTTCCAATTGTCCAACGGGACTTTCTTGAGTAGGAAAATTTAAAATACTAATCCCACAATTAGATTGTTGTAGGGTATGATAGCGATCTGGAGTGAGACCAATTGCTGTGCTAATTAGGGCGCGATTTGTACCGCCGTGACTGACAATTAACACCGTCTGACCCCGATGACGTGGTAATAGTTCTTGCCAAAATTGTTTGGCTTGTTCGTAAAGATTTAAGACAGGAAAATGGGAAGCAATATTTAGCGATCGCCCATTTTCACTCACTATCTGAAACTCGTGAGGATACTCTTTCCAACGGCGGTATTCTTCTGGAAAATTCTCCCGCACATAGTTGAAGGGTAAACCTTCCCAATGGTGCATACTAATTTCTTTAAGTTTGTCATTAATATGCAGGGGAGGTAAGTGATGGTGATTAGTACTGAATGCGGCTAAAATTTCATTAGCGGTTTGTTGGGTGCGTTTGAGAGGACTGGTGTAAATGGCATCAATCGGAAATTCCTTGAGCGCAAGACCTGTTTGATAAGCACTTTGGCGACCTTTTTCAGTTAAAATTGACTCATCACTACTCCCTTGATATCTCCCTTGTTCGTTGTAAGTACTGCGACCATGACGTACTAAAATAACTCGTGTGTTAGAGGTTGTATTGATTTGAGATTTGGGATTTTGGATTAGGGATTGGGTGTTAGGAATGCAGATGGGAGGTGAAACCTGTAATTCAGTATTTGTGGTTTTTAAATTAAGCGGTAATCGCATAGGAATCTATGGCTGTAGAATTATTGCTGTTGATGGTAGATTGCAGTCGATAAAGAGTCGCGTATCGACTATTTAGGTTCATGAGTTCTGGATGAGTCCCACACTCTAAAATTCTGCCTTTTTCGATGTAGAAAATTTGGTCGGCGGATTGGGCAGTTCTTAAATCGTGGGTAATCAGAAAGGTGGTAGAATTCTGAGTGAGTCGTTCCAATGCTTCGCTGACGGTGCGTTCATTTTCATTATCTAAACCGACCGTTGGCTCATCAAGAATTACGATAGCGGCTTTACGAATGGCTGCACGCGCGATCGCAATTCGTTGTCTCTGTCCACCAGAAAGGGTAGCACCCCCTTCTCCTAAAATTGTGTCGTAACCTTGGGGTAGATCGATGATAAAATCATGGGCATTTGCCAGACGTGCGGCTGTTTCGATTTCCTCCTGAGTTGCACCGAGGGAACCGTAGGCAATGTTATCGCGGATGCTAGCAGCAAATAGGATACTATCTTGCAGTACAATACTAATTTGACGGCGTAACGATTCGAGTTTATATTCGCGTAGGTCATGACCATCAATCAGAATTTGACCTTCTAACGGATCGTAAAAGCGTAACAGCAAACTCACTAAGGTTGATTTTCCACCACCTGATGGTCCAACTAAAGCGACTCGTTGACCCGGTTTGACCTCAAAATTGATACTATTTAAAATAGTTTTATCTTCATAAGCAAAGGTAACATTCTTGAATTCGATAGCACCTTGAAACGTAGGAGCCTCAATTGCACCCCGAAGATCCCGAATATCAGGAATTGTATCCAATAACTCAATAATTCGTTCACCGGAAGCGATCGCTTTAGCAATTTGTCCCAGATATTTAGCCAGTTGGCGCGTGGGTTTAAACGCCGTCTTTAAATACGTGATAAATACCAGTAAATCCCCTGGTGTAACTGTCTTTTGGACAACCAGTTGAACACCTCGCCACAACACTAAAGCCGTCGCTACAGCTACTAGCAATTCTACAGTACGTTGCAATCGAGCTGAAAGTTGCTGCGCCTGCACCCCTTCTTCCAAACTTTTCTGGTTATGGGTAGAAAACATCGTTTCCAGCATCGCCTCCAGGGAAAGCGCCTGAACCACCTTAATTGCACCCATCGCTTCCGCCGCCGTCGCCGCCATTGCACCTTCACGCTGGCGGTGTTGGCGAGAAATTCCCCGAATGCGCTTGGTGATTTGGATGCTAGAGAAAACGAATAGTGGAAAAACGGCGATCGCAATTAGCGCTAATTCCCCATTTAACCAGAACATAACACCAACCATCCCAATGAGGGTGAGGGTGTTGACCACAAGGGGTAAAGCGGCGGTGACAGTGACTTCCCGTAGACGATCTGTATCATAGGTAACGCGGGTAATCAGATCACCAGTCTTCGCTTGATTATGAAACGACAGGGATAAGCGCTGCAAGTGCGTATAAAGGTTGGCGCGGAGTTCGGTGACAATCCGACTAGCGGCGAGGGACATCCCGACGAGACTAAAATAGGCAGCAACCGCTCGTAACCCCGTAGCAGCTACAATTGCTAGAGTTAAGAGGGTGAGTAGCACCATGGGATTGAGTCCATTGAGGATAGGACTATTGAGGTTGCTAACACTTGCATCGGGTAAAATGATGTGATCAAAGATAAATTTTAGCGGCCAAGGTTCTAATAATTGAGCGGCAATTTCAATTAAAAGTCCGATGAATGAGACAATTAATAGAAACCGTTCTTTTTGAATTAAAGGCCAGAACCGCTGAAAAATCCGCGCTAAACCGGGTAAGGCGGTTTTAAGATTTTTGGGACGTTTGGTTGATATGGATTTATTCCTCACGGCTTTTATTCAGTGTAGATTCTGGGGGAGGTACTAACGTAAGTTGCTGGTTATAAACGAAGGGATGGCTAATTGCTAATTGCTAATCGCTAATCGCTAATGGCTGATTGCTAATTGCTAATCGCTAATTGGTAATGGCTAATTGCTAATCGCTAATCGCTAATCGCTAAT
>DNGI01000451.1:15574-18120 GCA_003486645.1 Cyanobacteria bacterium UBA11370
GCTAATCGCTAATCGCTAATTGCTAATTGCTCATAGTTATCGTTTATTTTTCCCGGTTTGTCCTCTCTTCTCAGTCTTCAATCAGCCATTAGCCATTCGCCATTAATCAATTGACTTGCACAGCCGCTGGATTGGATTGTCCATAAATTTTGGCATAGCGGCGGGTAATATAATGATTGAGTTTGCGTTCTAATGGGATTAAAAAGTCTTCCAACCACAGATTAGCTTCCCCAAATGTCCAACGACGGATAAAAGGTTTGAGAAAAGCATAATGGCGGCGGTGTCCTAATCGCTTATAGCGCTTTTTGAAATACTTATCTTGCCCCGTTAAATCCCATTTTTCCTTAAAATGTTGCAGGCTAGCTAGTTCCCATTCATCACTCCAACGTAGCAAGAAAAACGGTACATCTGACCACTCTAACGGTGCAGTGACATAGGTAACAACCGAATCCGGTTCACAGTAGATTTTACCACCGGATTGAGTAACATTCAAACAAAAATCGATATGTTCTCTGGTGTTGAGTAACCCTTCATCCAGTAAACCAATCTGATCAAAAATTGACCGACGGACTAACATACAATGAAATTCTGCAAACTCGCATTGCCGCCGCTGTAACCGATGGCGCACCTCAGCTACAGGTTTATTCACAAAATAATGTTTCTCGTGGACTTTTCGCACCGTGCGATCGCCTTCAGTTTCCACAATAATCCGCGCTTCTCCCCCCGCTAAATGTACAGTTTCATGTACAGGTTGACCAATACAAGTCAGGGGACAAACAACTGTTGCGGCGGTTTCTTCCGCACAATTCACTAACCGATTTAGCCACCCTGGAGTAACAACCACATCATTATCAATGAAGACAACATAGTCACTCTTCACCTGACTCAAAGCCAGATTTCTCGCCTGATTGGGAGAGAGGTAATGTTCCGTGCGAATCAGTTTAAATCCCTTTTCTTTGGCTTGGGTTTCTAGATAAGTTTTAACTTTTTTGGGTGAACCGCCATCAACATAAACTAAGGAGAAGGGAAATTGGGTATTTTCATAGATACTCTCCAGAGATTGACGAGTGTAACTAAACCGTTCACGAGGTGAAATAACAAGAGTTACGTTTGAGTTAGTCATGGTTCAAATCTCCTAATTTGGGAATGGGGAGTAATTCAGCCGTTCAAATCCCGGATTTTTTAAATAAGTTGGGGATCTGGCTTTCAATCAGCCGTTAAAAGTGCCAGTTGGGGGAGTTCTAAGCCATTGTTGATATTCAATTTTGGCTGACTTAAAACCCGTTGGTAAACTTGCTCCCAGTGTTGTTGTTCCACATCTGGCGCAAGTGCAGTCAGTACCTTATTTTTCGCAGCCATACCTAACTGTTGCCGCAACGTTTGATCGAGAATTAATTGTTGTAGTGCTGTAGTTAATTCATCACTATCAGCCGGATTAACAACTAAAGCATCAATTCCATCCTCAAGAATTTCACCAATAGCATCAACCTTTGTACCAACTATCGCTTTCCCAGCTAACATCGCTTCCAATAAAGCATTCGGACAGCCATCATGGAGGGAAGGAATAGCAAAAATATCGATATGAGGCAAGTAAGCAAGTGCTTCTTGTCGGCTGATTTTTCCGGTAATTACTACTCGATCAGCCATCCCGCTATGGCGTAGTTCTTGCTCCCAATACCCGCTTTCTTTTTGCACAAAATCACCGACTAAAAGCAGGGTTAATTCGGTTTCATTTTTGAGCTGGCTACAAGCATCTAACAAATATTCTAATCCTTTTTTATCGCGGAAGCTTCCCACTGATCCAATTACCGTACCGTGTAATTGATTAATTAATGAAGGAGTGGGTAAGTTATCGAAATTAAGGGGAACAATTGAATTCCAAAAAGCAGAGGATTTTCTTTCAATTCCGGGAACTAAAACATTTGCTCGATTCATTAAATCTTTACTTACAAAAGTCAGCCAGGAAGAATGATTGAGAATCCAACTAATTTGTCCATGCTGCTGGGGACTAAAAATATGTTTGTGCAGATCCGCACCCCGGACGCTATTAATAACCGGAATACCATTTTCTTTGGCTAACAGGGTTGTGATAAAACCTGTTTCGTTGATAAAGAACGCATGAAAACTATCAAATTGATAGGAATGATGGAGGTTTTTGAGCAACCCATAAAGATCGCAAAGATAATCTTGCTCTTTTGCCATTGTCGAGCGAATGGCGGGTTGAAGACGATGAACAATAATACCATTATGCTCAGAAGTCTGACAGTTAGATCGTCTATATTCACCTGCTAATACTTTTTGCTGTTCGGTACGAAAAACAGCACGAAAAACAGCAACGTGGACTTCATACCCTAACTCTAGCAGCATTTGGGCAATTCGATAAGCTGACTCACCAACGCCGCCTACATCGGGTGGAAATTCAAGGGTAGTAATGCAAATTTTTTGTTTCATGGTTATTGGTTGTTGGTTGTTAGTTGTTGGTTGTTAGTTGTTGGTTGTTGGTTGTTGGTTATTGGTTATTAGTTATTGGTTATTCACAAACAACA
>DNGI01000455.1:0-1732 GCA_003486645.1 Cyanobacteria bacterium UBA11370
GGGGGGAAACTTGTGGCAGATAATCTTTAACTATTCAGCTATTCCACCAACAACAAACAACAAACAACAAACAACTAACAACTAACAACTAACAACTAACAACTAACTACTTTTGGATTCAGGAATCGTAATATCTAAAGATGTTACGTTAGGAGAAAGGCTGGTTAAAGGCGGCTGAATTCCCTCCGTATTTCCCACAACTAAAGTAACAAGTTGATCGGGTTGCAGATATTTTTGAGCAACGCGCTGAACATCTTCAATAGTTGTTGCTTTCACCGCCTCTTGATAGCGGAATAGAAAATCGGCTGGGTAGTTGTAATATTCATAGCGCATCAGTCGTGATAAGGTTTGACCAGGGTCTTGAAAGTTAAACACAAATGAGTTAAGAACCCCTTCCTTCGCCCGACTTAATTCTTCTGAAGTAACAGGTGATTTACGGATTTCTTCAATTTGAGCGCGGATCGCCTGAATAAAGGGTACAGTTGCATCAGAACGAGTCTGTCCCCCAGCAACAAACAGTCCTGGATAATCATGGCGAGGACTCCAATAGCCATATACTGAATAAGCAAGACCTTGGCGCGATCGCACTTCATTAAACAACCGTCCACCAAATCCATTAAGTACTTGATTTAATACATCCAAGGCTGGATAGTCTGGACTATTAAACTGACCCCCCAAATGTCCAATGGCAATATAACTTTGGGTTAATTGGGGCTGATTAACGAAGAAAATTCCGCCTTCTCTAGATTGAGATGCAGAAGGTATGGTTAGTTTTGGGGGTGGAGTTGTTGGTTTCCAGTTGCCGAATTTTTCTTCAATCAGCGATCGCATCTTGGTAGAATCAAAATCACCCACGATACCGAGAATCATGGTTTCCGGATGAACATAAGTTTGGTAAAATTTCACCAAATCATCACGAGAAATATTATCTAACGTTTGATACTCTACTGTCCGAGCATAAGGACTTTTATCGCCGTAGATTAGTTTAGTAAATTCACGGTCAGCAATATCATTAGGGTCATCATTCCGACGCGCAATTTGTCCCGCTTGTTGCTTTCTCGCTAACTCCAACTTGGTTGGGTCAAAAGCAGGTTTTTGGATCACCTCAGCAAACAGATTGAAAACAATATTCAAGTCTTCACTCAAAGCACTAAAACTAACACTCCCTGCTGCTGTTCCAATACTACTTTCTACTGAAGCGGCGCGTTGTTCTAAAAGTTCATTGAGTTCGTCGCCAGAGTGTTCAGTCGTACCCCCTGTACGCATCACCTCTCCTGTTAATAGTCCCAAACCAACTTTATCTGGTGGTTCGAGGCGATCGCCTGTGCGAATCATTGCAGTACCACTAACTAGAGGTAATTCATGATCTTCCATTAAATAGACGACCATACCATTATCAAGCTGATACCTCGTGTAAGCAGGTAACTGAATTTCTGGTAGAGGAGGAAACTGTAATTCAGTGTAATGTTTAGCATCAGTTGCTGTTGCGGGTAAGCGTAATCCTACCACGAGGAGCATGGTTATAATTGCTAGTTTCATCCAACCAAATGATTTTAGATTTTGGATTTTAGATTTTGGATTGGTCATGAGTTAGTTGTTGGTTGTTGGTTATTGGTTGTTGGTTGCTGGTTGTTAGTTGTTGGTTGTTAATTGTGGTTATTTATTACTAGTTACTTTTTAGTATTAACCAATGACCAATGACCAATGATCAACAACAAATAACCAACAACAA
>DNGI01000455.1:1936-11266 GCA_003486645.1 Cyanobacteria bacterium UBA11370
AACAAATAACCAACAACAAATAACAAATAACAAACAACCAACAACCAACAACAAACTACTGACTCGATAAAAGTCGTCCGATAGTGCGATTTTCGAGTGTGAATGTTGCTTTCGCTACCCGTTGAATGTCTTCTGGTGTGACGGTTGCAATCTTTTCTAATTCATTAAATAAGTTGCGCCAGTCCCCGGTTTTAACTTCGTATTCTGCTAAATTTTGTGCCATACCCATATTAGAATCGAGCGATCGCAATAAGTCCGCTCTTGCTTGGGTTTTCACCCGATCTAATTCTTCAGGGGTGACGGGTTCGGTTTTGAGTCGTTCAATTTCAGTCCGCAATGCGGTTGCTACCTCTTCAACGGTATGATTGGGTGCAGTTAGAGCGTACACTAACATCAAATTCGGATAGCGATCGCCAGGAAGACCACTAAACCCTTCAGCCGCCAGAGCAATTTGTTTCTGTTGGACTAAGGATTTATAGAGGCGAGAGGTGCGACCATCACTCAATAAACGCCCGATAATGTTATACACTACATTGTCAGGATGGTTAATAGCGGGTCGATGGTATCCTTCTAAGTACCAAGGTTGGGAGGGTAAGGTTAATGTTACTTCCCGCGTTTCCTCTTGCGGTGGCTCAACAATAGTAACTCCCGAAGGGGTAGGACGAGCTTTATAGCGTCCGAAGTAGGTTTGAGCGAGTTGTTTAACTTGAGTGGGATCGACATCTCCGACAACGGCGATAGTTAATTTGCTGGGGACGTAGTGAGTCTCAAAAAATTCCTGGACATCTTCGCGGGTCAGGTTGCGGATGTCTTCGTTGTAACCAATGACGGGACGGCGGTAGGGATGGACTTGGAAGGCTTTATCCAGAAATGCCTCTATCATCTGACCGATGGGAGAATTGTCAGTACGCAGGCGACGTTCTTCTAAAATAACTTCTTGTTCTTTATAAAATTCCCGAAATACTGGATCGAGGAAGCGTTCTGACTCTAGAGACATCCATAGTTCTAACTTATTTGAAGGGAAGCTATAGAAGTATATCGTAGCATCGGCTGACGTTGTAGCATTTAAACCAACCCCTCCAGCTTGTTCGACAATTTGACCAAATTCATTCTGTTTAACTAAGTTTGCAGCTTGGGTTTCAACTTGGTTAAACTCTGCTTGTAATTGGGAGACTTTTGCTGCGTTACCTGCTTTTTTAGCGGTTTTAATTTGGGCAGATAATTCATCTAAGCGGTCTAAAAGTGGTTGTTCAGCCTTATAGTCCGTTGTTCCAATTCGAGTCGTGCCTTTAAAGGCTAAATGTTCCAAAAAGTGAGCGACTCCAGTTTTGCCATCGGGTTCGTCAGCACCGCCAACATCAGCATAGGTGACAAAGGATACAACAGGTGCTTGATGGCGTTCTAGGACAATAAACTGTAATCCATTATCGAGGCGAAATTCAGTGACGCGATCAATTACTCCTTCTAAATAAGGCTGGATCAGTTGAGCAGCTTTTGTTGCTGTCTGGGTACGGGCAAAGGCTGAAGGCGGAATACCGCTCCACAGTAGCATTATTACCATGAAGATTGCGACAAAGGGTATAGTAGATCTCTTGCATAAATCCTTAAAACCCCTCCCCAACCCTCCGCTTGGTAAGGAGAGGGAGTCAGTTTCCCTCCAAGCCTTGGGGGGATTAAGGGGGGTGATTTCGACTTTTGCAAAAGGTACAGCGTGAAGTTGTCTCAACCGGGTACTACAACGCTTCACAAGTCGCACAAATGGATTCAGTTGAGTCATAAAACGATAACAATTGGCAATACTTCTAGGATAGAAGTTCTCGGTCTATGGGTCTATCGTGTCTATGGTGACAAAAAAAGCCAACATTCACACCCAGAAGTCGGGTTTCTTCAAGAAATCCGACTTCTCAACCCCTGCCTGCTCTACTGTTTAATACAACAAATAGCGATAAACTAAAAATACTTAAATTGTTTTTAGTTTTGTAAATTATCTCGACCTCTGTGGTTTTAGAACTCCAACCTGAAGGCTATTGGGTTCGTCTGACCCAACTGAGGCAAGTCATCAACCTCAACTTGCTACAGATCAAAAAGATTATTCAACTGATAGCGATCGCCATTGTCGTTAGTATTCTATTTAGCTGGTTACACGTACCCGTTGCGTGGCTACTCACTCCCATGCTGGTGGGGATTACCTATGCCATGCTCAAAGGTCGCCGCCAATCCCTACCCCCGACGTTTAAAATGGTTGGGCAAGTCATTGTTGGTCTGGCTACCGCCACCCGGTTTTCCCCAGAAACGCTGAGTATGGCAACCACTTATGCTTTGCCCTTACTCGCTTGTGTATTTGCCACAGGTAGCCTGAGTATGTTTAACGGGTATTTGTTAAGCCGCTGGGCTGGTATTGATCGGACTACGGCTTTCCTCGGTTTCATACCCGGTGCTGCCTCTAGTATTGTAGTGATGAGTGAAGAAATGGGAGCCGATGCGATCGCGGTTGCCCTGATTCAGTATATTCGCGTATTGCTGGTGGTCGTAATTTTGCCAGCCGTAGCCAGCTTTCTCTTTCCCGCTACCCTAGAGATTCCAGTTCCAGCTACGGTAGCCATAACCAATAATTTACCCACATTGCCGATGGGGTTGAACCTATCGATACTAGCTATATGCGGTACGTTGGGAATTTGGGGAGGAAAGCGGTTGCGTCTACCTTCAGCGGGATTCTTAGGCCCATTTCTGATCGGATTAGGAACTTTATGGTTGCTACCCTACCGATTGCAATTACCTCAGCCGCTTTTTTGTGCCGGATTGCTACTCATTGGACTGTCTATTGGTGTACAGTTTGACTGGCAAACTGCGCGTAAATTCTTGAAAGCGGTATTAATTGAAATCGGTTTGGTCATTGTCCTAATTTTGATGTGTTTGGGTATTGGCTATGAGTTTCATTTACTTACTAATGCTGATACCGTAACCGCTATCTTAGGATTCACGCCTGGGGGAATTGAGGCGATGATTGCTACGGTGATGCAGTTAGGAGGTGATACGGGTTTGGTGATGGCAATGCAGTTGACACGGATGTTGAGTATTCTATTAATTGCTCCGTGGTTAGTGAGTTTTTTAGTTAAGCGTGCCAACCGTTCTAATTGTCAGTCGGAAAGGAGTTCGCAATAGATGGGGAGTAGGGAGAGGGGGAGGGTTTAACGGATACCAGTTTAAAAAAGAAATGCGGTACATGAGTTACTGAAACTTTGATAGAGTGCATCTTCCCCAATCTCAAATCCCCAATCCAAAATCCAAAATCCAAAATAGTATTAGACACTTAACCAGCCACTTGCTGATAGCTGATCGCTGATGGCTGAATACTTACACTTTTGAATTCTTCCTCTGGGTTTCGGTTGTGTTGAACGTTGAAGGTAGAATAGAGTAGTTCATCAACTTCTTCCACAGTCAAATCCTGTTGGTCAGCTAAGGCTTTAATCTGTTGGGTAATGGTTTGAATTTGGAGTGTGTCTAATTGTAGTCCTAGTTGACTGGCTCGATTGGCGATCGCGTGTTTCCCGGTGAGTTTATGATTAATTAAAAATGAGCGCGTTAAGCCAAAATCACTGGGATCAATGGCTTCGTAAGTCTTAGGATTATTGAGGATAGCTTTGGTATGAATACCCGCTTTATGACTGAACGCTGCTTCACCTATAATGTAGTGATTGAAAGGAATTTTAATGCCAATTTTATCGGTGATGAGTTGATGTAATGGTAAGAGTTGATGCAGTTGGTATTTACGAGCTAACTGTTCTGGATCAATTGTATAGAGGCGGGCAATCAGTCCAGCGAGAGGGGTGATGCCATTGCGCTCACCAATCCCTAAAACTGTGGTATCAATATGGGTAGCACCTGCTTCGAGAGCAGCATAACTATTGGCGATCGCGCAACCCGTATCATTATGACCGTGAAACTCAATTTCTTTATCGGTACATTGACGCAGAGTTTGAACTAAATTAAAGACTTGATTGGGAGTGGCTACACCAACCGTATCGGCAATTCCAAAACGGTTTATAAGTCCCAATTGATCGATAGCAAGATAAACTCGAAGCAAGTCTGAAAGTGAACTACGGAAGGCATCTTCAGGGGAAAATCTCAGCTCAGTTTGGGGACTTTGGTAGTGAATAAATGTAGCGACTTCTGCGACTAAATCGATCAGTTCATTGATGCTTTTGCCATGACCAAACTGACGCAGCAAGCTAGAAGTGCCCATAAACATATTAATACCATTGACACCTGTATCGAGGGCAACTTTGGCATCCTCTAAATGACAGCGAATGTGAGTTAGTACTTTGGTTCGTAAGCCTAATTGGGTCAATTGTTGACAATCTCGATAGGATTGGGGTGAAGCACAAGGAGATGTCAATTCAATATATTCAACCCCAAAATTGTCGAGTTCCGTGGCAATTTGGACTTTATCATTTGAGGAAAAGTTAGCTGTATAGAATTGCTCTCCCTCCCGTAGAGTACTTTCAACAATTGCAAATTGATTCAGTGCCATTGCTAGTTATTGTACGTGAAGCGTTTACTGACAGGTTTGCTCTGTTATTGAGAGCAGTTTTTGAAAGGAGTTCAGAAGACAGGAGTTCAGAAGGGGATTGCAACTGCTCCTCAACGGAAGGATCAGAAATCTAGAATTATCTATAATTTCTGTGTTCTTTTGTTCAAATTATATCACTTCATCAATACGGTATCAATTGATTCAATACCGCCTGTTTATGAGTGCTATTAAAGTTGAAAGTCTTCTAATAAACCCAGCAAGATTATAACCTTATTGTTTGAATTATCCTTAAATTATACGCAATCTTATTTTTTTTAGATTTATTTTAAATTTTCAGAAAATATTTTACATTTTTTAATCTATTTTAAAAGAAAGTAATTCATAATCAAAGCTTAATGTTTAAACGGCAAAAGCCGATAGCTGGAATATACAAGTTCTTAATTGGATAAGGTATTTTCGTCTTGGGTTTTAGGGCGATCGCTTGGTGAATCGCTGATGCTCTGCTATCACCTACCATCTGGTTAAATCTGATTTAAAATGGATATGAAACTGGAGATATTTTGATGATTGTAGCCATGAACCTCACCCCTAGTAAAAGAGGAAAGTGGGAAGAAACAGAACTAGGCTACGAAATGTAAACAGGTAGGAAACTTTTATCAATAACCAATGACTAATGATGACCCTTACAAATTAACTTTAATTGTCCCAACCTACGTAACATCTTTATTACTGCTACTTTCCGTTGGGTCAGCTACTCCCATTTCCGCTGAAAATCCTGACCATGTGAGACGGTTACAAGAAACAAAAGAATGTGCAACCTGTGACTTGAGTAATGCTAATTTGAGTAGTACTGACCTAACTCAAACGACCCTAACCCATGCCGATTTGAGTAGAGCTAACCTGACTGAAACGAATCTGAGTAATGCTAATTTGAGAAGTGCTGATCTCATTGAAGCTAAACTTAATCAGGCTGACCTTAGAGAAAGCGATCTGAGTCAAGCATTTCTCAGTGGTGCTGACTTGAGTAATGCTGACTTAAGACAGGCGAATCTTAAAGGAGCTAACTTAGCTCAAGCTATTTTAACAGGCGCTAACATGACTCAAACTATTTTGAGTTTGGCTGACCTACGCGAAGCTAATTTATCCCAATCTATCCTGACTTTAGCTGAACTCAAAGGGTCTGACCTCAGACGTGCCAATCTGAGTGGTTCCCGCCTCAGTGGTGCTAACCTAAAAGCAGCAAATCTGGGTAATGCTAACCTCGGTGGTGCTAGACTCAATGGTGCTAATCTAAATGGTGCTTACTTAAGAGGAGCAGACTTGAGTCGCGCTTTTCTGACCAATGCTGACTTGAGTGAGGCTAATTTGAGGGATGCTAACCTTAGTGGTGCGACGTTAAGAGATGCAAATCTAACAGGTACGGTTTTGTGCAACACAATATTACCAAATAATACGGTATCGAATCAAGATTGTGACAATCAACTTAATTAACAGTAAGTATCGTTTCATAATTCATAATTTATAATTTATCTTTCATAATTTATAAAGACAGTAACTATCGTGGCGCAGGTTATTCTTGAAAACATCTACAAAAGTTTTCCAGGTCGCAAGGGAGAACGGGTAGCAACACCGATAACGGCAGAACCTTTACGGACAAATGTAGAGGACGATTTAAGCCAAACTGTTGACTCGTCTTCACCCTCACCAGGAACCGTTAATATATTACGTCGTATTAATTTAACGGTTAAAGATGGCGAATTTATGGTACTCGTTGGTCCATCGGGTTGTGGAAAAAGTACCCTGTTACGATTGATTGCGGGATTAGAGGAATTGACAGGGGGGAAAATTTGGGTTGGGGATACATTGGTGAATGATTTACCACCAAAAGAACGAGACATCGCTATGGTGTTTCAAAATTATGCCCTGTATCCTCATCTAACCGTTTATGACAATATTGCCTTTGGATTACGGCGTACCAAGTTGGGGAATGAGGAGTGGGGAGTGGGGAGTGGGGAAGAGGAAAAACCGCATCAGATTCCGAGTTGGGTTGAGAATGTAGTAGTGGGGATGACGCGATCGCTTCCTAAAAAACTGCGCTATCGTTCTGAGAAAGAAAAAGCCGTTGATGAACAGGTGCGATATGTAGCAAAGTTATTGCAAATTGAGCCATTATTGAATCGATTACCCAAACAGCTTTCGGGGGGACAAAAGCAGCGGGTAGCATTAGGACGGGCGATCGCCCGGAATCCGCAAGTATTTTTAATGGACGAACCCTTGTCTAATTTAGATGCTAAACTTCGGGCGGAAACCCGCAGTCAAATAGTTAAATTACAACGGCAATTAGGAACGACTACAATTTATGTAACTCATGACCAAACTGAGGCGATGACGATGGGCGATCGCATTGCGGTAATGAATCAAGGCAAAATCCAGCAAATTGCTTCTCCACTCCAACTTTACAATCAACCTGCTAATCAATTTGTTGCAGAATTTATTGGTTCGCCGCCGATGAATTTTATACCCGTTCAAGTTAAAGCACCTCTGTTAATTCAGCATTCCCAATTTCGCCTCACACTTCCTGATGTTTGGGAACCTTTTCTCCAAAACTATGATGGACGTTCTATAATTTTAGGCATTCGTCCGGAACATTTAAGTATTGCTGTTCCTGCACCTAAAAATTTACTTGTGCACGTTGAATTAGTGGAAGCATTAGGAAATGATACGTATTTATCGGTTAGATTAGATCAGACTTCTACGTTACAGGTGAGAATTGCACCGGATCAAATTGTACGCATTAGTGATGAAATTTGGTTATCAATCGTAGCCGATAAAATTCATTTATTTGACCCCCAAACGGGTGAGAGGGTGAGGGGGTGAGGGGGTAAATATATTGGTATCCCCATGAAGCAAGAATCCCCCGACTTCTAGTCGTGGGGAGTGTCAATAATCACTATCATTCAGCCATAGCAAAGAAACCTGGTGGACGACCTGATGTGGCTGCACCCGATTTCTGAGAAATCATCACGGCACTAATCTGATCGCTGAGAACCCCAATTTTTTTCTCCGGCTGGCGATCGCAACTGAGTTCAACCACCTGAGATTTCTCCGATCGCATGGCTTTAAGAATGTCCTGGTAAGTCGCCTGGGCATCTTCTTCCGACTTGCGCTGCACAGACAGCGGCAGGGGCGTATTTTTCAAAGTCAAATCAATTGTAAACATCCTACTGAGTAGCCCTAAGCCTTATTTACATCACACTCCTTATTATCTTAGACAGAGTTCATGGTCTGTTTAGTTTGTTGTTGGTTGTTGGTTGTTTGTTTTCTTCCCCACTCCCTACTCCCCACTCCCCACTCCCCATTTTCAAAAAAGGCACTGGCAAAATTTCAAAGTTTCCCATACTATATGAGATACAGTAAAGAAAAGTAAACTTTCCTCACAAACCAACCCTTTATCTGCTTATAGAAGCGGTAGGGTTGGTCACAGAGGCGAGCCTTTCTTTCGTACTTATAAATCCTTGGAGATCCCTATTTATGGTAACCGCTGTAGGACGCGCCCCCAGTAGCAGAGGCTGGTTTGATGTCCTTGATGACTGGCTCAAGCGCGATCGCTTTGTCTTCGTTGGCTGGTCAGGTCTGCTATTATTCCCCTGTGCTTATTTAGCTCTGGGTGCATGGCTCACTGGCACCACCTTCGTCTCATCGTGGTACACTCACGGTTTAGCTTCTTCCTACCTGGAAGGGTGCAACTTCCTCACCGTCGCCGTTTCCACCCCCGCCGATAGCTTTGGGCATTCCCTATTGCTATTGTGGGGTCCCGAAGCTCAAGGTGATTTTACCCGTTGGTGTCAAATTGGCGGATTGTGGGCGTTTACCGCACTTCACGGTGCTTTCGCCTTAATCGGCTTCATGCTACGGCAATTTGAAATTTCGCGTCTAGTCGGGATTCGTCCTTACAATGCGATCGCCTTCTCTGCGCCAATTGCTGTGTTCACCAGCGTGTTCTTAATGTACCCCTTGGGACAATCGTCTTGGTTCTTTGCGCCCAGCTTTGGGGTAGCAGGTATTTTCCGGTTCATCCTGTTCGTGCAAGGGTTCCACAACTTTACCCTCAACCCCTTCCATATGATGGGGGTAGCGGGTGTTTTAGGTGGGGCGCTGCTGTGCGCGATTCATGGTGCAACGGTGGAAAATACTCTGTTTGAAGACGGCGAGAAATCCAATACCTTCGCTGCCTTTAGCCCCACTCAAGCCGAAGAAACCTACTCGATGGTGACGGCGAACCGCTTCTGGAGTCAAATCTTCGGAATTGCCTTCTCCAACAAGCGTTGGTTACACTTCTTCATGCTATTTGTGCCTGTAACAGGGTTGTGGATGGCATCAGTCGGGATTGTCGGTTTAGCGCTGAACCTGCGGGCGTATGACTTTGTGTCCCAGGAATTGCGTGCGGCTGAAGACCCAGAGTTTGAAACGTTCTACACTAAGAACATTCTGCTGAATGAGGGACTCCGGGCTTGGATGGCTCCTCAAGATCAGCCTCATGAACAGTTTGTCTTCCCTGAAGAAGTGCTACCTCGCGGTAACGCTCTCTAAAAATCAACTAATTTGATAAACTGAGCTTTCTACCCCTGCTTGCTGGTGGGGGTATTTTTTTGAGTTTTGAGTAGACCCTTCTTATTCTCCCTATCTCCCTCTCTAACAGATCTGTTATCTTTGAACGCAAGTCAGTATGACTGTTAGGGATTTCCCCGGTTCTGATGACTGTTATTAGTGAAGCTATTATACCAAATCCGAATCATATA
>DNGI01000455.1:11549-12754 GCA_003486645.1 Cyanobacteria bacterium UBA11370
TAGAAAGGGTTTTATATACCGGATTTGGTATTACAGGTTTTCAAATGAACAAACCAAAGGAATATCTACAAGACCCGGATGAGCAAATGGAGGCGATCGCCTTCACCTGGAGCGAACCCGTACAGGGAGAAGTACCAGAAGATGCTGAAGAAAAATGCCAAAAGCTAGCTGATGAGTACGGACTACATCTAAATAGCACGGAACGACGCGGCGACTCGGATTGGTACGATTGCAACTTCAGGGGGAAGTAATGGAATATCCAGAAATCGATAGCAGTAAAATATCTGGCAGAATTTGGGACTGTAAACAAGGCTGGTTGATGCCGAAATTTCCTGATGTACCCGCTAAATTCTTAGCCCTATGTGTCAATAATCGTATCCCTGGATGGTCTGATTGGCAGGTTGAGAATAAGTTGATAGAACTAGGGTTTCAGCCGTCCTATCGACACCTTGGCGCAAATAACCCACGAGACAGACAAGATGCTACCTCCTTGGTATTTTTTATCCGGAAATATCGCCGGAATGACCCAGAAATGGACGCGGTTATTCTGTCTTTAATCCAGGGCGGAATTCCCCCACGGGCGATCTTGGTCATCACCCACAGACTGTACTGTTCAATTATGGGACTGCCAATGGATCGGAATGATACAGGCGATGATGACTGAACTCCCCCATCAGCTCAAAAATTCTATGTTATCCTGATCAAAGGTGATGAACACCTAGTAACTACGGCAAGTAAGACCGTATAAGAAGTAATAGGAGGTGATGCCCATGACAGATAGCAGTAAAACCATGGGTCATCTGATTGGAGTTAGCCGGCTGTGCGCCGGGGCTGTTCTCTAGCAGTCAGCTCGGTTCTCTTTGGAGAATCATTTTAGTTGATCTGCTGGGCTGGCTTATGAGTTCCTCCCGGCAGTCTGGTTTCAATCAGAAGACCCGCTAGACCGCTCTTACATCGAGTGTAATGGATTTGTCCAAAGCACTTTCCGTGGGAGCGGATAGTTTTTTTTGTTGTTGGTTGTTGATTGTTGGTTGTTGGTTGTTGGTTAATTTTTGCAACGGGCAAGGAACAATGGACTACTAACAAGGCTTCAGGAGTAAGCAGAGTCAGGAACCTCAGCCTAAAGGCGTGAGGCTTGAGAAATCTACAAGCCGTCCTGACCAGCCTAAGTCTTAGCTGACTACGTTTTTTGAGTCACGACACCC
>DNGI01000322.1:0-2361 GCA_003486645.1 Cyanobacteria bacterium UBA11370
TAAAATTTGTATAACAACCAACAACCAACAACCAACAACCAACAACCAACAACCAACAACCAACAACCAACAACCAACAACTAACAACCAACAACCAACAACCAACAACCAACAACCAACAACCAACAACTATGTTTAATAAGGCTAAAATCTAGAAGTTGAGGTGGGACAAAGATTGTGACATTAGAGGAGGAAGAAGTCTCAAGTCCCTTAGATCCTAACTCCGCGCTTTCGTGGGCGGAACTGCGATTCAGGCAATTGAGTACCACTGCCAATTCTTTATCCCGCATCCAGGAGGTTTCACCTGCTTCTTTGGCCTATCTGGGAGATGCTGTTTATGAACTCTATATCCGAACTTGCTACTTACTGCCACCTAGACGTGTTTGTGACTATCATAATCAGGTAGTAGGTCAGGTACGAGCCGAAAGTCAAGCCAAAATTCTGCGATCGCTTGAACCTCACCTCACCGATCCCGAACTCGAACTTTTGCGGCGTGGGCGCAATGCCACTACAGGAACTGTCCGCCGTCTCAATCCTAAAATCTATCAACAAGCGACCAGCTTGGAAACGTTGCTCGGATATCTTTACTTGACTGATCCCCAACGCCTCATCCAACTGTTGGCTCATCTCGAACTCGATCCCCCCTGAAAAAGTCATCGAATCCTAACACCAATTTAAAAAAGAAATGTTGCACAAGAGTTGCTGAAACTCTGACAGAGTGTGCCTCCCCCCATCCAAAATCCTTGCATCCCACATGGTATAACACTATGGCTCATCAAGACCGCCGCTCTCATGCTCCGGGTCCGCCCAAGCGCGGGAAGCCCTTTCGAGACAAACCCCGCTCTCGCTATCCAGGGAAACCGCAGCCAGAAAAACCCAAGATCTCGCCGCGTCCTACCCAAAAACCAGTCCTGAAGAACAGTTCAACCCCTCAACTTCTTGAGGAACGACCACGGGAGTTGCCGAGCCATCCCCAAAAGTCAGAGAATCTTGACTTAATTTATGGTCGTCATCCAGTCCTCGCCGCCCTCGAAAATCAGCGCCAACTTAATCGGATCTGGATCTTGCCTCAATTGCGGTACGATCCCCGTTTTCACTCCCTACTCCTGCAAGCGAAAGCGAACGGTACGGTGATTGATGAAGTCGAGCCCCGACGACTCAGCCAAATTACCGAGGGAGCCAACCATCAAGGTGTTGCGGCTCAAGTTTGTCCCTATTCCTATATTGAGTTAGGGGATTTGATTAAACAGGCTAAAGCGAAAGTTGAGCATCCGGTGATCATCGTTTGTGATGGGATCGCTGATCCCCACAACTTAGGAGCAATTATTCGCACCGGGGAAGCCTTGGGGGCACAGGGTTTAGTCATGCCCCAACGTCGGGCTGTAGGCGTTACCTCGACGGTGATGAAAGTCGCCGCTGGAGCGCTGGAAACCTTTCCAATTGCTAGAGTTGTCAATCTTAGTCGCGCCTTAGAGGAATTGAAAGCGGCTGGCTTTTGGATTTATGGAACAAGTGCTGATGCTGGTAAACTACTACACACTGTTGACTTAATCAGACCGATAGTATTAGTTATTGGTTCAGAAGAAAATGGTTTAAGCTTGCGGACACAAGGATGCTGCGACGTTTTGGTTTCGATTCCCCTCCAGGGTAAGACCCCAAGCCTGAACGCCTCTGTCGCAGCAGCGATGACTTTGTATGAAACGTATCGTCAGCGTTGGTCAGCCCTACTCTATCTTGACGATCATCCAAAAGTTTCTTGGAAAAAAGAAACGTAAAGTTGTATAACAAAATGTAAACCAGTAGGGTATAAAATTCAGTGACCCGTGAAACTCCTGACCAGTAGCCCAGTGCAAGGACGGAAATTTAAACTCCGGCTTTTGCCAACTATCTTTCCGAGGTGGGGGAACTCAGATTCTCAAACCGAGATCGATCCCACACGGGTCCTCCGTTAACAAGACCACATAGTATTCCAAATACCAGGTAAAGAGCATGAAAGAAATTTGGATCAAGATTCTCGAATTGATTGGATTGGCATTTTGGGTAGAAATCGTGACTGAAAATCCTCAATGCACGTATTATTTCGGCCCATTTGTCAGCCAGGAGGAAGCTGAAGCTGCCCAAGGTGGGTACATTGAAGATTTAGAAAGTGAAGGGGCTTTAGGGATTGCTGTTACGGTCAAACGCTGTAAACCGACTAACTTAACAATTTTTAATGATGAAGTGGGGGAGTGGATTGAGTCCCGTGGAATGCCGACTTTGAGTGAACAACCTTCGTAACCATGGGGAGTGGGGAGTGGGGAGTGGGGAGTGGGAGAGTGAAGCAGAAGGTTCTGATATCATGTCCGGTTGAATGACCCTAAA
>DNGI01000322.1:2611-9105 GCA_003486645.1 Cyanobacteria bacterium UBA11370
GGGAGACTTTTTATTATGGGTGATTTGCCGGACATGATATGACTCATTTTTGTACAAACCCATAAGCTATCCCTTCCTCACTTCCTCATACCCAGTTGCGGTTAAAGATAGTAGATCAAGAGGACAAGGGGGACAAGGGAGACAAGGGGGACTAAGGGGAGAGAAATTACTATGTATGAAGGCAACTTAGTATCACCCCCTCTCCCCCTCTCCCTCTCTCCCTCTTACGACTTGGGGGTTAAGTTCAAGCCAGTGGCTAATATCACTGAGTACGCGATCGGGAATCTCCCAGGGGAATAAGTGAGCCGTATTGGGGTAACATTTCCACTGGGAATGCTTCAGGTGTTGAGCGGTTTCTCGACTTGATGCTGCTGTAATATGCCGATCGCTCTCTCCCGCTAATACCAGGCAGGGACATTCGATGTGTTTTAAGTCGGCTAGTCGATTGTATCCTGCTTTCAGGGCAGTATTGAGGGCGCGGGTGGCAGCGCTAGAGGTTTGAAGATAGGCTGACATGGCTTCCCAAGCCAGGTAGTGGTAGGCTGTTGGGGTATGTTGTTGGATGAGGTAGCGATAGAGCGATCGCTTCCCAAATGTCTCGATATTCCACTCCCACCCAGGTTGTAGCCGATTCAAGATGGATGCGATCCCGGTGTAAAGATTATCTTGCCAGCTAATCGGAGGATGACTTCCTCTGGGTCGGGCGGCTGTAGCGATTAAAATCAAGCCACTGACTCGTTCGGGTAGCCTTAGTGCCAGTTCCATCGCTAAAATTCCGCCGAGTGACCAACCTAATACCAGACAACGAGCAATATTTAAGCGGTTAAGGAGGTTCTCTAAATCAACCAAGTGATCCCTCATCTCAAAATTCCCAACACTCGGACTGTTGCCATATCCGCGCAAGTCAGGGGCTAAGGTTTTAAACCGCTTAGATAAGGGGTTGGTAAATACAGATAGGCTGCGACCTGATCCCGGATGACCATGTAAACAGAGAATGGGAAATCCTTTCCCTTGGATATAAACGTTAAGATCTATAGCTCCTTGAGAAGTTCTCCCGATCATCTGGGTCTCTTATCCTTTATCTTTAACTTATACTAACAAGTTCGTCTAGCAGTTCTAAATAATTCTTAAACGCAAGATCCCCGACTTCTTTAAGAAGTCGGGGATCTGAACCACTCCTATCTCAACTATCCCTTACATTTAGGTGTTTTTTCGGAATCCGGTGTAGCATCAGGATAAAACGTCCGAATCCCATTATTTTTAGCGACAAAAACAGTATTGAAGGTTTTCTGATCGTCAGTGACATTCAGAAGACAGGCTTTAGTAATTGTGTCTGAATTGGGGTTATTTTTGTAGGTTTGGGTAGCCAACTCTAAAATATCTTGGGCATTGAGAGTGTAACCATATCCCTTAATGGGAGCTTGGACTTGGCGATCGCCAACTAGCATGATCACACCTAAAGTATAAATCGCACCGGGTTCAATTTCTGCCTTAGAAGTTGAACTGGCTAAAAGTCCAGCTAACCCTCTGTTTTGTAAATCTAAATAGCGTCCTACATAATGCAGTCCACCAATGTTCTTGTCTGAAGGTTCTCCACAGAAAACGTGATCAAATCCGTGTGCAGTAAACCAAAGATTGGTTAAATCATCTAAAAATTCACTATCAGAAGTACGCCCTGGTCTGATAGAACCGCCAACTTTCTTTTTAATAGAAGCGACAACATCGGGAAATTGATTCAGTGTTGCCTTAAAATTAGCGGGGGTAACGACTGTACCCGGTTCTCCACAGAGGGTGTTTACTGCTAAATCAAACTCATTCAATTTGGGAGGAAGAGGGGTAAGGTCTTGCGTACCTCCAAATGCCACAGTTACAGGATTGTTAATCGTATCTAGGACTTACGCAAGTGTCACAATAAAATCAACTTGTAGGGTGCGTCAGACCAANNAGATAATCAGGGTTTGATGGTCTGACGCACCCTACTATATGTGCCAGTTGCGTAAGTCCTGGTATCAAAGAAGGCGAGTAATTGAGTTTTAGTTGGAGGAGTTACAGGAGTTACAGGAGTTACGGGAGTTGGAGGAGTTACAGGAGTTGGAGTAGGTTCATTAGTAAAAACGACAGCAATAATTTTATTAAGTGTGCCACAGGATAAGGGAACCCAGCGACTGCCAACACCAGGAATATTGATGTAAGCATGAGTTGCACCGGGTTCTTTATTTAAACCCTTCACTTCATAGAACTGTTCAATCGTTAAGGGTAGGGGATTTTTTCCACTAATAGAGGTTGTCGCATTACAGGTATTCGTTAACTTTAATACACCTGTGAATGAGGTTTGCGCCCAAACGGGACGAGATGGCAAAGTCAGAAAAAACAGTGACATCAATAGCGTTAAGCACAGTATGTGATTTAACCGATTGACAGGGTGTAAAATTGGTGTTTTGCTCAAATGTTTAAGCATAGTTATACCAGTGTGGAGTTGAGAATGTGGACGATGCACTCGGTCAGAGTTTCAGCACTTCAGGTGTCCCATTTCTTTTTTCAATTGGTATCAGATTGGCAAGTTTGCCGAGATGGGCGTTGCTATTACCCGTCTTTGAAGAAGTGCAATCAAACTCATTCAAAATTCAGCTTGCCTATATACAAGATAAAATTAAACTTAGATTTTTTGTGTTAATTTTTTATAAAAAAGTTCCTAAAGGTAAACAGCAGATTTCAAGTGAAATCGATATAAGCTATTGTAGATTTAAGCTGCATAGTTTAGACAGTTTGTCTGCCTTCTACTAGAGCTTTATCAATACCCATACTTCAACCTAAATGTGAACAGCTTATCAATTAAATCCACGACAGCTTAATCAACTGAATTTAACGACTGAGGCAATATGGATTGTAATTTATTAGCCGTTCTCAGAATTTGTCCCGCTAAAATCGCCGCCCCAAACCCATTATCAATATTCACAACTCCTACACCGGGCGCACAAGAATTTAGCATAGTCAACAGGGGCGCAAGTCCATTAAAACTCGCACCATATCCTACACTTGTAGGAACCGCAATAACTGGACAATCAGCTAAACCCGCAACAACGCTGGGTAATGCCCCTTCCATACCAGCAATTACAATCAGTACATTAGCGTCAGCAATCATCTGTCGATGACTAAGCAAGCGGTGAATTCCGGCAACTCCAACGTCCCAGAGACGTTGTACCTGAAACCCACAAAGTTCCGCCGTAACTGCTGCTTCCTCCGCTACTGGTAAGTCCGATGTCCCTGCACAAATAACACTAATAATACCTGGATATTTCGGTTGAATAGGATTAGGCGCGATCGCGCAAATTCGCGCTGTAGGATAATAGTGAATACCAGCAATATGAGCTTCCAATTGAGCAAAGACATCCGGTTCTATTCGAGTTGCCATCACTAGAGGATTACGGCGTTGCATCGCCTCCATGATTTGAGCAATTTGGTTAGGGGTCTTCCCTAGCCCCCAAATTACCTCTGGAAATCCAGTTCTCAAGCTGCGGTGATGGTCAATTTTTGCAAAATCACCGACTGGCTCAAACGCAAAATTCTTCAGTTTTTCCAGAGCGATGTCTGAGCTGATTTGACCAGCAGCAACAGCTTCTAATAAAGATTGTAGAGCTTCAGTTTGACTCATCATTACTTACAGGTAACTTAAAATTAAATCAATCGAAGTGCGCCAATAATAACAAACTTGCCATAAAGTTTAGTTCGAGTGCCATAAACTTCTATATTAATCAGATTACCGTCTTTTCGCAGTCCTCGAAATCTAAACGAAAGATCTTTGTTTTGACCTTGAATACATTGGCTAATTTGGTCAGCAACAAACTTACGGTTGTCAGGAGTGACAAGTTCGAGTATAGAATCTAAAGAGATCAATTCGCCGAACGTATAACCAAAAATTTCTGCTAACCTAGGGCTAGCATATAAAAAATTTCCCTCTCCAAAAAGAATATACAGACCAATGAGAGAAAATTCCCCGTCACTAGAAAGTGTTTTAGTTACTTTATAATCGGATTGCTGCTCAACTGGGTTTGACTCTAGCTCTCGTTCCTGCTGCTCATTATAGAGTCGAGCATTATCCAGGACTAATGCCATTGGCCCAGCCATCATCTCCATTAACTTGGCAAATTCAGGTTTAAAATGTTCGGGTTGGGAGTGCATCAGCGTGAGAATGGCTAACACTTGCCTACCCTTAAGGATGGGTACACCCAGAGTAGATCGAACGGCATAAGGCTGATTGGGTAGAGTGAGCCAGCGCTCATCTGTCATAGTATCGGTAATGAGTCCGATTTGGCGATTGCGAAACACCCAACCTGCAAAACCTTTGTCTAGAACCTCACCGATGAGTCTCTGTTTCTGCCCCCGCAGTGTTGCGCCACGAGCTAGGATACTTTCAATCACGACACCATCCGCATCCAGTAAAAATAGGCTACTTGTTTCCGCATCGGTAAGCTTGCTGGCAATGTTCAGAATCTGTTGCAACAGCGCTCTGAGCATCAATGTTCCACTTGCAGTTTGCATTGTGGTGACGAAGGTTCTCATTAGCTGGTGTTGGGCATCGAATACAATTTTTGTGGTTCTAAGTGCCACAACTTTTCGGCGTAGTGATACCAATTCCTGAATTAGCTGTTCTTTTGATTTGTCGCGATCGCTCATCTTCTCTTCCATCCATTAATGCACCTGAGCTTAAAGCTTTGCATGATCTTTTTTTTAGCACCCGTCGCACCAAAGTTCTGAATCCATCTGCAATCCATCTCCGCCAGGATTTTTTGTAGCTCTCCATTAAAGAGTTTAGGCGAGTTATAGCAGAGTCAGGTTAACAGAGTACTTTTTTGAAACGCTTGAGGTGCATTCGGCTTTAGGATGGGGAGTGATACCAAGTTGCAGCTCATATTAGTAGATAGGAGAGATCAGGAGAACAAGGGGGACAAGGGGGACAAGGAAGACCAGGGGGAAAGAAAGTACTACATAGGAAGGCAACTTGGTATGAGGAAGATGGAGAGTAGGAAGTGGGAAGTGAGGAAGAGAGTCTTTGATTCTGACTTTTACGGATGCTGCTAGATAGGATATTCAAGCTAAAGGAATGTGCTGGGATGAAAATTAACAGTATTCATCATATCGCTATTATTTGTTCCGATTATGAAAAGTCCAAGCAGTTTTATGTCGATATTTTAGGGTTCTCGATTATTGAAGAAACATTCAGAACTAGCAGGAATTCTTACAAATTAGATTTGCAAGTAGGTAGCCATGACAGGATTGAGTTATTTTCATTTCCTCATCCACCTCAACGAGTTAGCAATCCTGAAGCTTGCGGCTTAAGGCATTTAGCGTTTGAGGTTGATAATGTTGAGGAAACTATTATTCATCTTCAATCCAAGGGTGTAGATGTAGAAAGGGTTAGAGTTGATGAGATTACCGGAAAGCGATTCACTTTCTTCAAAGATCCTGATGGTTTACCGTTAGAGATTTATGAACGTTAAGCTATTGTGCATTTAAATTACCAGATTTTATGATATCCAGCTATCACCCCTAATAAAATTTCTCCCTCTCCCCGTCTCCCCCTCTCTCCCCCTCTCCCCGTCTCCCCCTCTCTCCCTCTCAATCTTTTTTAGGGTTATTTCACCCGACATAATACTATTCAATTCGAGGAAACTTTTGTTCTTGCACCTCATAACTAAACGTTTGTACCGCTTCGGTAATCTCCTGCCGCAAATTCACATAGGATTTAGCAAACGGTGGCAGTTTTTCAGAAAGACCTAGCAGATCCGCTGTAACTAAAACCTGTCCATCGCAATGTCCCCCCGCCCCAATCCCAATTGTCGGAATTGTTAAGGTTTGTGTAATTTTCATTGCCAAATCACTAGGAATATGCTCTAAAACAATTGCAAAAGCACCCGCCTCACCCAGCGCGATCGCTTCGGCAAAAATCCGGTCTGCATCGTCATTGGTTTTCCCCTGCTGGCGATACCCCAACAAATGCACCGACTGAGGTGTTAACCCCACATGACCCATCACCGGAATTCCAATTGCGGTTAACCGCGCCACCGTTTCTGCTGCTGCGGGATATCCTCCTTCTAACTTTACTGCCTGTGCCCCCGTTTCCTTCAACACCCGACCCGCCGAATGTATCGCTTGCTGGGAACTTTCCTGATAACTCAAAAAGGGTAAATCACAGACGACTAAAGCCCGCTTCACTCCCCGACGCACCGCCTTTGTATGATGGATCATCTCCTCCAACGTCAACGGCAGCGTTGTCTCATACCCCAGTGTCACCATTCCCAACGAATCACCTACCAAAATAATATCCACTCCCGCCGCATCTAACAACTGAGCGATCGCATAATCCCACGCCGTCAGCACAACAATTTTACGCCCCTGTTGTTTCCATTGCTTTAGCTTTTGGATATTAATCATTAGTTGTTGGTTGTTGGTTGTTGGTTGTTAGTTGGTGGTTAGTGGTTGTTGGTTGTTGGTTG
>DNGI01000322.1:9436-39494 GCA_003486645.1 Cyanobacteria bacterium UBA11370
AACAAACAACAAACAACTAATACTCTTCTGGTGGTTCTTTAATGAAAGCCAAATGAGGTCTAACCAAACCACTACTTAGACTTACCCAAGCTAATCCTTCGGTTGTTCCCACCCATAACTTATTCCCCGTATCCGGCGACAGCGACAGAATATGGTCAGAAGGAAGATTAGATAGTTCACCTAAAACTGCCCCTGTTTCTGCTCTAATTTTTAATAAGCCACTTTCAGTTCCGACCCACACACTTCCATCTAAAGCAAAGCGAACAGAGGTCACACTGCGTCCTCTCAACGGGGTGACAGAACGTGGCTCTTGAAAGGGATTTTGGGGGTCAATCACCAGTAAACTATTAGGAGTTCCTGCCCAAAGTTTGCCATCGGGTCCAGTGGTTAAGGTTTGAATGATTGTTCCGGGTAAATTACTAATCCGACCAATCACAAAAGCACTAGCCGTATCGACCTGCACTAATCCTTCTAATGTACCAACCCAGAGTTGACCGTCCTGATCTAAAGTAAGAGCATTCGCGCTAACACCGGGAAGTTTTTGTAGGGTAGTCATCAATAATCCTTGGTCAGGACTGATGAGAGTAAGACCGCGATCGCTTCCGACCCAAAGATACCCCCGGCGATCTACTAACAGAGATAATACACGGTTAGAGGGAAGGGTAAAGTTTTGGGCGGTTACTTCATTACTGCGGGGGTCTACTCGCAATAACCCATCGTAAGTTCCGACCCAAATTCGCCCTACTCGGTCTTGCGCTAAGGCACCAATTGTGTAATTGGGTAGATCAATACGAGCCATGAGTCGTCCGCTATTCGGATTAATTCGTGCTAACCCTAACCAGGAACCCACCCATAGATCGCCTGTATAATCGGGTTGCAAAGCAGGGACTCGAAAATCTTTAGGTAAGGGTTGCACCTCTCGCCGCAAGCGTTCTGGAGGGAGTGGATCACCTCCTGGGGGAGGCGGAGTGCCTTGATAATCGGGAGGCGACTCAATCTGGGCGATATTGGTTTGTGCTAAAACCTGATTGCGATCGACCTGTACCAATTTATCTGGCGTTACTTTGAACACAGGGATGTTTAACCCCAGCACCGTGACCGCAAAAACAAGACTGATACAGGTATTTCCAAACCCCATGGTTGGTTAGTTCCTCGGATTTGTACTTTTCTATATTAGGACTTAGGGAATGGAGAATCGAGGCGTGGAGACAATGCCAGAATAATTACTTTTCCCCTTCTCCCTTTCCGACTTCCGACCTACTCCAGTCCTTCGGCTTCCAGGTCAATACCCATTGCTTTTAATCGTTCAGCTAGTCTAGCTGCTTTTTGCTCTGCTTGTTCAGCCCGTTGGTGTTCTTGTTCAGCCCGTTGGTGTTCTTGTTCAGCTCGTTGGTGTTCTTGTTCAGCCCGTTGTTTCTCTAACTCTGCTCGTTCATGACCTGTTAAAAGCAAATTACCGTCATTATCCCACCAGCGTAACCATAATTGGGTTTGATTCTGATAGCTACCGTGCCATAACCCTAATTCCACACCCATTGTCGCAATTGGATAGTGTCCTCGTTCATTGGGTGCTAATTTTTGATAGGAAAAATCACTCCAATGATATACCTCTAATTTGCCTGTTTTGATTTCATAAATTCCATAGTAAGGAATGCGAATAATCCGCTCGTACACCCATAATTTCCCAGGCTTAATCGTCTCTCCTTCCGGGGAAATAGATAACGCCGTTGCGTCTCGTTCTTCTGTCCCATCACCACTCGCAAATTCTAAGGCAATAGTCGGAGCCATAAATTCTCGCCACAGAACATAAGAACGGCGAATTTCTCCATTGAGCAGGGGGGGAACGTTGGCAACATAAAACCAATCTGGGGCTTCTGCTCCTTTTTCTGGGGGGTCAGTTTCCCGCCAATAAATACCGCAATCTTGTCCAATGGCATAGTTCCCGTCGGGGTGGAGTTGCTGCAAAATTTGCCCAATCGAATCGGTCAAAATAATACTTTGGGGATGCTCTTGAAAATTCTTCACGAATGTACCGTCTGACTCTGGCAGTTGAGTATGGTCAGGGAATGGGGGAGGTAAATCAAGGCGGGTTTTTGTTTCTGTCATGGGGAGTGGGGTGTGGAATTCTATCTCTGGGGGACACTGAGGATATGCACAGTTGGCAGCGGATTTGGCAGCGGATTTGGCAGCGGATTTGGTAACGGATGTAACGGATGTGAAATTCTTCTTCACTCTCCTACCTATTATTATTCTCTACCTCTGCGCTACACTCGGCTGATGCAACGTTTTATGAACAAATTGAGGCTCTGAGCTTTATTAATGAGGTGTTGAGCTTCTTTAATTTGGAACGGCGATCGCTTTGATTATTCCTGAGATACCCGAAGACTTTAAACAAACTCCCCGCTATGAGGTGAAAGTTGGGAGTGGTAATCAAAAACAACGGATTTATTTCACTCATATCCCCAACTCAACCGCGAATGCTGTGATTACTGATCCAGCGCGTGAATTAAGTCCGAATAAGGCTCAGATCGGCTCTACCACCAAGGGTAACTTCATGCACCAATTGTAACAATTATTTTACAAAAATAAATATTTCTGTTTTTTGATAAATCAAACTTATACATTTTGCAAGAATATTTGAATTATAAGTGATACCACTTCTTGGTATAGTGGCAATTGTCGATGAATAATATTGACTCTTACCGACTAAACCTAGTCGGGTGACAAAGTTAACTTAACCCAAGCAGCTTTGTCGTCAAAGAGAGAGTATTAGGACATTCCAGGCAAGAGTCCAAAACTAAAAATTGGGGGAACCGTTCGCTTCTCAAAGGCAAGTTATACTCACCAAGGTCATAAATCGAGCATTCAACTCAGCTATTCGCTCTTGATTAATCAGCGTTTCTAGGTGACGGCTGAATACTGATCGCTGACCGCTCAAAGTATAGTCAATTCTGAGATAAGAATTTGGCTCCCTCAGATTCGGGCAGAACGAACACTAGTGAACACCCCTAGTTGAACGCGATCGCTTGCCAGTCAAAGGCTAAAAGAAAGAGGTTTTGGGATTTGCTCCAAAAAACCCTAGAGTTTTTTGTGGTTCAGCAGGGGGAGTGTTAACTGGCGTTCTAGCTCAAGTTCAATCGGCATTGATTTCCCGTCAACCCCTTGGGGACAAGTGGGAGAGTCGTGTCAACTTCGCTCATGCGAAATAACAACTTAGCCTGTCGCAACATTCAGTAGTTCCGAAGGAAGGAAACCATGTCTTATTCGTCAACTAAAACCCAGTCAAAATCTGGGTATCAAGCCGGGGTAAAAGATTATAAATTAACGTACTACACTCCGGATTACACTCCTAAAGATACCGATATTCTGGCGGCATTTCGCGTGACCCCACAACCCGGTGTACCTCCTGAAGAAGCGGGTGCTGCTGTTGCGGCGGAGTCTTCTACAGGGACTTGGACAACGGTGTGGACGGATCTGTTGACCGACCTTGATCGCTACAAAGGCCGTTGCTACGATATTGAGCCAGTACGTGGGGAAGACAACCAGTACATCTGTTTTGTTGCCTACCCCTTGGATCTGTTTGAAGAAGGCTCTGTCACCAATATGTTGACCTCCATCGTGGGGAACGTGTTTGGGTTCAAAGCCTTACGTGCCCTGCGTTTGGAAGACCTCCGCATTCCAATTGCGTACCTCAAAACCTTCCAAGGCCCTCCTCACGGAATTACGGTAGAACGGGATAAGCTCAACAAGTACGGTCGTCCTCTATTAGGGTGTACGATTAAGCCCAAGCTGGGTCTGTCTGCTAAGAACTACGGTCGTGCGGTTTACGAGTGTCTGCGCGGTGGTTTAGACTTCACCAAAGACGACGAAAACATCAACTCTCAGCCCTTCATGCGCTGGCGCGATCGCTTCCTGTTCGTTCAAGAAGCCATTGAAAAAGCCCAGGCTGAAACTGGGGAAGTTAAAGGTCACTACCTGAACGTTACCGCCCCCACCTGCGAAGAAATGATGGAGCGTGCTGAATTTGCGAAATCAATCAATACGCCCATTATCATGCACGACTACCTGACAGGTGGCTTCACGGCTAACACAACCTTAGCGAAGTGGTGCCGTCGTAACGGTGTCCTGCTGCACATTCACCGCGCGATGCACGCCGTCATTGACCGTCAGAAGAACCACGGTATCCACTTCCGCGTACTCGCCAAGTGCCTCCGGATGTCTGGTGGTGACCACCTCCACTCCGGTACAGTGGTTGGTAAGCTGGAAGGTGAAAAAGGTATCACCATGGGCTTTGTGGATCTGATGCGCGAAGACCACATCGAACAAGACCGGGAACGAGGAATTTACTTCACCCAAGATTGGGCCTCTATGCCTGGTGTTATGCCTGTAGCCTCTGGTGGTATTCACGTTTGGCATATGCCTGCGCTGGTGGAAATCTTCGGTGATGATTCTTGCCTCCAGTTCGGTGGTGGTACCTTGGGACACCCCTGGGGTAATGCTCCCGGTGCTACCGCGAACCGTGTCGCCCTGGAAGCTTGTATCCAAGCCCGTAACGAAGGTCGTAACCTGTTCAAAGAAGGCGGCGATGTTATTCGTGAAGCTTGCAAGTGGAGTCCTGAATTGGCGGCAGCTTGCGAACTGTGGAAGGAAATCAAGTTCGAGTTCGAGGCGATGGATACCGTCTAATTAGTTGTTGGTTGTTGGTTGTTAGTTGTTGGAAAGGAAAAGTATTTTCTGGCTAACAACTAATAACTAAAAACGAATAACTAACAACTGATTGGGGCTGCGGTCAGAACATGGATCTAAAACGAGTTGCGAAAGATACTGCCAAGACGCTGATCAGTTACCTGACCTATCAAGCACTGCGGACTGTCCTGGATCAATTGAAAGAAACTGACCCGCCCCAGGCGTATTGGTTAAATTCTTTTTCCTCCAATACAAGTATCCAAGATGGAGAAGCGTATATTGAGGAATTGCTCCGGGCAAGGCAAGAGTTAGCGTTTCGGATCATGACCGTGCGAGAGTATTTGGCAGACGAGATAGCAGAGTTCTTGCCTGAAATGGTTCGTACTGGAATTCAGCAGTCGAACATGGAACATCGCCGTCAGCATTTGGAGCGGATTACGCAACTCACAATTCCAGATCATCCAGCCCCTCCCGAACACCAAACAGACGAGGAATGAGGAATGAGGAATGAGTTAATAATTCAGCACTCAAAACTCCTACTGTTGCATACCTGTACTTCAATCTAAAACGTTAAATCCCATGCAAACGCTACCAAAAGAACGTCGTTACGAAACCCTGTCTTATTTGCCCCCGCTGAGTGATGCTCAGATCATCAAACAAGTCGAATATATTTTGGATCAGGGTTATATTCCAGCGATCGAATTCAGCGAAGGATCAGAACCAACTCAACACTTCTGGACATTGTGGAAGTTGCCCTTGTTCAATGCTCGTACTCCTAAAGAAGTGATGGCTGAAGTGGATGCTTGTCGCTCTGAATATCGCAATTGTTTTGTGCGAGTTGTTGGATTTGACAACATCAAGCAGTGCCAAGTTCTGAGCTTCATTGTTTATAAGCCGAATGAGGCTGCTGGTGGTCGTACTCGCTACTACTAATTTTATCGGCTAATTTCTGGATTTTTCTGACATGGAGAGTATTGGGAGAGGTGGAATAGCCTCTCCTTTTTTGTGGGTAATTAATACCATTTTAGATTTTAGATTTTGGATTTTGGATTTTGGATTTTAGATGCAAGGATTGGGGAAGCTCCACTCTGTCAGACTTTCAGCCATTCATCTGTTGTGTTTCCTTTTTAAATTGGTATAAGATATCACTCTGACAAGAGCGATATCTTACCACCTTTCACTATTCTCAAATCATCACGTCTTCCGTACTTGCAGCAGAAATCGTTACTGTTTCCAGATCCGGTTGAATATCAAAAACCACAATAAAAGAAGCATGAGGCATAAGCTGACGCAAACACCGCAAGTGACCATCAGCATCAGACCGACTGCGGAATCGCCCAATGATAGTTTTTTGCATATTCGGACGTAAGTGAGCGATCGCCCAAGGATAAAGACGTTTTCGGTAGCCAATTGGATAAGTTTCTGGCGCGAAATCGTTGCGATTGATATTATGTGGCATGATTAGTTTGTATCCGTAAGGAACATAGGAAAGGGCGTTAGCGAGTCTCTTGGCAGTGATGTACTAACGCCTTTTCTTTTATGATTAAAAGACTTATGCACAGCGATTGTCAATTGTCAATGTTTAGCGCTAATTTTTAACGCTAATCGAGTTTAGAACCTGCCATAATTTATGAATCTGAGAGCGTTGAGAGAACGTGCAGGGCTGATTATCCGCCATGTAGCCATGGAAATAAAATGCTCGGAATCTTCAATCCGCAACTGGGAAAAGGGTAGAACAATGCCGAGGCTGGAAGTCTGGCAAGTATTCCGCCTACGGGATTTGTATCAATGTACAGAAGCAGAACTCGTACAAGCGGTTAAAGAATCGATGCTGAGTGAAGAGATGCAATCTTAATTTTCAGTTTTATTTTGAATACCTTGCCGCAAGTCAGTGAGTAGGGTGCGTCAGACAATCAAGCTAGTAATAGACGATTAACTTAAAAATCTGACGCACCCTACAGCTCATATATGTCATACTTAGTTATTGATTGCCGACATTTTCAGGAATATTAATAGTCAGTGAGTAGGGTGCGTCAGACAATCAAGCTAGTAATAGACGATTAACTTAAAAATCTGACGCACCCTACAGCTCATATATGTCATATTTGGTTATTCATTGCCGACATTTTCAGGAATATTAATAGACTCATCCATACCCCAATCTTCAGGATAAATTCCTTGCTTAACAAAACGATGAAAACTCGAAAATTCCCAATTTTGAGGTGATTGACATAGACCATGTTTCACGGGATTATAATGAATGTAATCACAGTGAAAGCTAAAATCTTTTTCATCTCTGATTAAATGTTCCCAATAGCGTCTTTGCCATAAATTCTTTTCCTGGCGTTTTTGGCGGGATTGGCTAATCTCTGCTGTAAGCTGTAATTTATGCCCACAACTGCGAGTAACAAAACTTTTTAAATAGCGCCACCGAGCGGCACAATTACTATCACCTTCAGGGAGAGTCCAGATACAGTGAATATGATCGGGTAAAAGGGCAATGGCATCAAGAGAAAAAGAATACAACTTTTTTAATCTTTGTAAACCTTTGCGTAAAGTTTCTCGACCAATATCACTACATAATCAAGGTATCCTTTGATAGGTTACTTGAGTAAAAAAATAAGTTGCACCAGGGATGATTACTCTGCGGTAGTTAGACATAGGGTAAGAAATAAATTGCCCTTTAACGCCGTTCTTCAATGATAGTTTCAGAAACAGGCTTTCCTTCAACCTGAATCAATTGTATTTCAGCGATCGCCTCATATGCAGGATGCTTAATCTGCTTAACTAAGCCAGAATTAATTAGAGCTTGGTGCAATGCTGCTTTCTTGAGACTTTCTTCAGATAGACGTTGCCGCAAGTCAGAAGGCAAAGCACCACCAAGTTTTGCTAAAGCATCCAGAAGACTAACCACTAAATCCACTTGTTTGAGTTCGCAATTTCTCAGACGTTTTATAATCGGTTCAATTGCTTGATCAATTCCCGCTTTAGCCAAATGTTCAGCAACTAAACCAGCATAGTCTTCATCTTGAGTAACTGCATCTACTAAACAGGGTACACCTAGTTGCGAGTTAAATTGTAGAAGTACAACTGCTGCTAGAATTCTTGTTTCTGAATCATCTGATTCGTTCAGAAGCTTCTCTAGATGTGGAACAATAACTGAACCCAGACACTTAAGGCGTTCTGCAACTAGAAAACGATTCGGCCCTTTTCTTAAAGCCTCAACAGCTTTGATAGCAACAGAATTCACAATTTCTGCTGCTTGTTCTAACGCGGGAACTTGTTTGTCAACTTGGGTAGTTTCCAAATTCTCCAGAACTGAATTAAGATTCAAGCTGCTCATCATCGAACCCTCGTGACTAAGAATGTACCTTGGAGTATGGTATTACCAGGAATACAAAATATACTTCTGGATGGCATAACACCTCTCACTCTAATACCGTTTGACAAAAATGCTATCTCTTCTGAAAACTGAATCGCAAAGTTCTGTTTATCTCCAAAAACACCAATATCATTGAGTTGACGTTCAGTGGCATCAATGCCTAATTCAGTAACGAATATGCTGCCAGGTTCCCATGCCAGATAGTCGTTGCTTCCCTGTCCAAATAGAAGTTCTCTAACAATGACCTGTTGACTTACTTCAAGATTATCACCAACAATCCTAGTAATGCCCGTAACCCCCTCCGCGTTGGTAAAGTGGCTAAATAGCCGTCCCCCACCTAAGTTAGGAGTTATTCCAGGGGGTAGGTGTGGTGGTGACAAAGAACTAGATTGTTAATTGTTGTTAAAGAATCTAACCGATACTAACGGTATCACAATCAAGGTGTCTGAAAGCGATCGCACTGATTTCCAAAAATTCCCGACAAAACAATTTCAAGCTATTATCATAAAATTATCAAATAATTTTTTGATAATATGATACCTAGTCTCTCTGACATCCATCCTCTCTCGGAATTCCAACGGGGTGCTAAGGCTTTTCTCATCAAGCTCAAAAAAACCAAAACCCCAATCGTTCTTACTGTAAATGGCAAAGCAGCAGCGGTTGTTCAAGATGCTGAAAGCTACCAGCAACTTCTGGACAGGATTGAGTTGCTTGAATCTATTGCGGGTATCCGAAAGAGCATTGAGGAGTTTGAGCGAGGAGAGGGTATGCCTTTAAAGCAAGCATTTCAGCAGCTTCAAGAAAAATATGGCATACCAGATTGAGATATCACCTACTGCGATCGCAGATATAAGATATAGAAGATATTTTTCTTTGGATGAACCAGAAACTTAAACGGAAGTTACCCCCATGAGGTAACTTCCATTTTAACTCCTAACGAGAACGTAGAATCAAGAATTAACCTTGAGTTGCTTCCACTTCAGCAACCATCAACAGCGTCTTCATCACTGAATCAGGATTCAAACTCATCGAGTCAATTCCCAACTCAACTAAGAACTTGGCAAACTCAGGATAATCACTCGGCGCTTGACCGCAGATCCCGATCTTACGACCATTCTTTTTCGCCTTTTCAATCACCATCCGCACCATTTCCTTGACACCATCATTGCGTTCGTCAAAGATATGAGCGACTAAAGCCGAGTCACGATCCAAACCCAATGTTAACTGAGTTAAATCATTCGATCCAATCGAGAACCCATCAAACACTTCGCTGAATTGGTCAGCCAAAATCACATTGCTAGGAATTTCGCACATCACATAGACTTGCAGACCATTTTCGCCCCGCTTCAGTCCATATTTTTCCATTTCAGCTAACACTTTGCGACCTTCATCAGGAGTGCGGCAGAACGGAATCATCGGGATCACATTCGTTAAACCCATTTCATCCCGTACCCGTTTGAGGGCGATACATTCCAGACCATAAGCTTCGCGGTAGTTCTCATCATAATAACGAGACGCACCACGCCAGCCAATCATCGGGTTTTCTTCTTTGGGTTCAAACTGTTTTCCACCCAATAAGTTGGCATATTCATTACTCTTGAAATCAGACATCCGCAACACGACGGGGTTCGGATAGAATGCTGCTGCAATCATCCCAATTCCATGAGCTAGCTTATCAACAAAGAAGTCAGCCTTGCGTTCATAGAGATACGTCATCTTATAAATTTCTCGTTTGACCAAGGCATCATCAAGCTGGTCGAAGTGCAGCAGTGCTAAGGGGTGTGCCTTAATGTGATTGGCAATAATAAATTCCAATCGCGCTAAACCAACACCATCGCAAGGAATCGCCGATAGACCAAACGCTTCTTCCGGATTGCCCACATTCATCAAGATTTTCGTGCGAGTGCGAGGCAAGTTATCCAGTTGAGTTTCTTGAATTTCAAAGGGGACTAAACCAGAATAAACTCGTCCTTCTTCTCCTTCCGAACAAGACACCGTTACTTCTTGTCCACTCGTTAAAATACCCGTCGCATTCCCGCAACCGACAATAGCGGGAATACCCATTTCACGAGCAATAATTGCCGCGTGACACGTGCGTCCACCTTGGTTGGTGATAATCGCACTCGCTTTCTTCATAATGGGTTCCCAGTCTGGGTCAGTCTTATTCGTAACTAAAACTTCACCCGCTTCAAACTCATCGAGTTTGTGAACATCTAAAATAACTTTAGCCTTGCCTTGACCGATCATTTCGCCAACGGCACGACCTGTTACTAATACGTCAGACGTTCCCTGAAGCTGATAGTTCTTCAGCACGCTAGCTGACTTCTGGGATTGTACGGTTTCCGGGCGAGCTTGGACAATATACAATTCACCCGTTAGACCATCTTTTGCCCACTCAATATCCATCGGAGTATATTGACCCCGAACTTCCGAATAGTGGTCTTCAATAATACAAGCCCAACGCGCTAATTGCAGAATTTCTTCATCATTAATCGCGTATTTTGTTTGTTCTGAATCCGGCACGGAGACATTTTTCGTCTGCTTACTGCCGCCGATATCATAAATCATTTTGATTTCTTTACTGCCCAAGCGTTTTTCTAAAATTGGGCGATACCCTTGTTTTAGAGTCGGCTTGAACACAAAGTATTCATCGGGGTTAACCGCACCTTGAACGACGTTTTCTCCTAACCCGTAAGCGGCGGTTACTAAGGCGGCATTTTTGAATCCAGTTTCCGTGTCAATGGTGAACATGACACCCGATGATGCCAAGTCGGAACGCACCATTTTTTGTACGCCAACTGAAAGGGCAACATCAAAGTGGTCGAACCCTTTAACGGTACGATAAGAAATGGCTCGGTCTGTAAAAATAGAAGCAAAACATTTATGGCACGCTTCTAAGACATCGAGAACACCATAAACGTTGAGGTAGGTTTCTTGTTGACCTGCAAAACTGGCATCGGGTAAGTCTTCAGCAGTGGCGCTGGAACGAACAGCAACGTCAACCGCCGCACTATCTTGTTTGCATTTTTCTTGGTCTGCTGGGTCTAAGCGATCGCATAATTCTGCGGTATAACCATAGCGTTCGCATAGTTTTAAATAAGCACTAGCGATCGCATCTTGCAAGTCTTGCGGGAATGGCGTGTTAAGAATTAAAGACCGTGCTTGTTTACCTCGTATCCGTAAATTGTTAACATCTTCAACATCTAAATCCGAAAATAGATCGCGCAGTTTTTGTTCTAAACCTGCACCTTCAATGAAGTGACGATAAGCATAGGCTGTTGTAGCAAATCCTGTGGGGACTCTTACTCCCTTGGCAGTCAGTTGTTGAATCATTTCGCCGAGAGAGGCATTTTTTCCACCAACTAAGGGAATGTCTGCAATTCCGACTTCTTCAAACCAAAGAACTAGAGCTTGCTCTTTGGAGGTTTGAGATGTTGTTGTTTCAGTAGTTGCGACCATTCAGTATTTCCTCCTAGTTCTGACTCAAGTTCAGTTTACCGATGACCAGCCTTCCAAATTCTCTCACTAATCTTTTCTTTAGAATTGACTGGTATTAGAAACTCAATTCGTAGCGCTTTACACAATCAGTCTTGATTGACAGTTCTTACATCTACTCTTAATATAAATCAGACACTGCCTTAACTTAAAGACTGATTTATTTTCTGAACTGTAAACTACTTTATCATTGATTTTGCGTCGCCTAACAATGGTTTTAATAAATGTTCATATTAATAATAGTTTTAGTGTTGAAGTCGAGATAATTTTTACCTAGAATTAATCTGGAGAATACGTTAAGTAGCGTTGTTGCTCTTGAGGTAAAATCCTTTCCTAGTAAGCTTTTCGTCGTCTTTATGAGTGAGAAGCTAGAGATATGTAGGGGAAAAACACGGATTTAGAATTAGGTTGTGAAGATACAGATGAGAGGGTCTGCCAGTGACAATCTGGAACTTATGATCTATATTTAAAATGGGTTATTAGTAAAAAAGAGAGCCAACTCTAATTAATTCAATTTTTGGAGTTTAACAACATAATTATTGTTTTATTAGCTCCGGAAAAATGAGGGACTTGGATATCAGTTCTGCCTCATTTAGGTATATTATAAGTGTAATGACCTATCAAATACACCATCTGAAATTGGCAAAACTTCAGCCAATTTGCTAGATTGTTTGGATTCAGTTAGCCTGAAGAAGTCAAGGCTAACCCACAGTAATCTTTGTTTGAATAGCTATCGATGTTGTCCTCGGCAAATCTAGTCAAACATCAACGAGAGTAACCGTTGCGATCGCTACCTAAGCTGCGTGTGCTTTTAAATTGCTTTTTGAGACAGAGGGGGAGAGGGGGAGGGGAGAGGGTTTAAAGGTTTGTTACCTAAGTGAAGACTATGAACGTTAAAGGTACAACAGCTTATTCTCACGCTCGTCCCTGGAACTGTAAACTTATGTAAAGTACAGTTCTGAGGTTAACCATGATCTCTCGTCGCACGTTTCTCAGCATTTTGTTAGCAAGTTGTCTCGCTTGCTTCGCGTGGTTGAACCTCACCCCGACAGCATCTGCTATGGGGGGTAAGCAACCTCCGTTAAATGAACCCGCACCGGAGTTTACCTTACCCAGTAATAGTGGAGATGGTGAGGTATCGCTTGCAGATTATCGGGGCAAGTGGGTGGTACTCTATTTTTATCCCAAAGATTTCACATCAGGTTGTACTCTGGAAGCGCGTCGCTTTCAGCAAGACTTACCTAAATATATAGAGAGAAATGTGCAAATTTTGGGAGTGAGTGCGGATGATGTGGAGTCCCACGCTGAATTTTGTGATTCAGAGGGTTTGAAATTTCCCTTATTAGCAGATATCGATGGTTCCGTTAGTAAAGCCTATGGGTCTTGGATGGGATTTGTTTCTTTGCGACATACCTTTATTATCGATCCAAATGGTATTTTGCGTGAGATATTTCTCGGTGTTAGACCCGCGATTCATAGTACCGAAGTGTTAGCGCGTTTGGATGAGTTGCAATCTACCCAGTCTTAAATTTGCATAAGTCTCCTGGGTATGAGAGATAAGGACAATTAGACCCATAGAGTAGGCTATTTCCCCTAACTATATCAGTTGGGGGTTTTTATTGGGAGTTTGAAGGAGTATTGACGAGTGCGATCGCCTTTCCTTGGTAATCAGTGTGCATTGGTAATCAGAGTTTTCTGAGGCGGTAGGATTGGTTTGATGGTTATCCACTGACCTGTTTGTGGATCTCGATAAACGGGTGCTTCAACAATAATATCTTCAATTGGTTCCAGTGATTTAACAACCATCCACTGACCTGTTTTCGGATCTCTATAGGTAGTGAAAGGTTGTTGTTGTTGGGGTTGTTTCCAAATTGCCATAACAATGATCTGTGTAGGTGATGAAGATATCTTAGGGTGTCAGAAAATAGGATTTCGTGATTGAGTGACCTAAACGAGTGTGAATATCATCACTGGAGAGTGCGATCGCTGTTAATTATCAGTATGTTTTAAGTCACAATCAATGTAGAAGGGGGTTTAAGAGTAAGGGTTTGGCTGAAATCTGTTCTGTCGCGCCGAGACTTGTAGAATTTAAGATTTAAGGGTTTCAGTAAATTTTTAATAGTTCCTTGAATTAGGTACAATTTAGGGTTTCAAGCCCTCGGCTTCATCCGTAGGGACAATCTACAATCCACAATCCACAATCGAATGACGCGATTAATTCACGATAAATTTGCCAAAGACTACTTATCCGAACTCCTTTTGCCTCTAGGAGTAGTCAATCCAGGGCGTGAAGTCTCTTCAGAAGTTCGTCAAATTGATGTTTACTTCATGCCAAATCCCGGCACTAATGACTACAAACAAAAATTGGGATTATTGGGAAAAATGGCAGCGACAACAGCATTATTTGAACCGTTTCGTAATCCGGTTAATGTTGAGGAAGTTCTCAGTTGCTTGAGTAAGTTATTGGATGTGAAAGGGGAGATACAACGACTCTCAAAAAGAGAAAATATTCGACCTCTTGAAACAGAGTTACCTACGTTGTGGATTTTGACTCCTACCGCATCAACAACCTTATTAAATGGATTTAGGGCAACTGTAGATGAAGAGAATTGGTGTAAAGGAATCTATTGGCTACCGGAATATTTACGGACAGCGATTGTGGTTATTCATCAGTTGGCAGAGGTTGAAGAAACTCTGTGGCTAAGGATATTAGGTAGAGGGAGAGTGCAGGAGAGGGCGATCGCTTCTCTTAGTGCCATGCCTGTTGATGAACCTTTGCGGATCAATACGCTAGAATTAGTTTATCAGTTGCAATCCAATTTAACCAGAAATCAATCAACAGATTTAGAAGTAGAAGATAGGGAATTAATTATGGCGATCGCTCCTTTGTTTCAAGAACAGATAGCGGCGGCTGAACAGCGTGGCAGAATTGAAGGAATTCAACAGGGTATTGAACGGGGCAGGCGAGAGGAAAATCGGGCGATACTTGAAAATTTTTTGCTCGTGCGATTTGGAGAATTAGACCCACAAATTCGCGTATTTATTCCCCCACTATCTGCTTTAAATGCGGCTGAATTTACAAGGTTATTAGTGCAATTATCAGCATTATCGCTTGATAAAAATGGACTAAAACAAGCAAAAGAGTTACTAGCAGAAAATCTTTTGAAAATGCGGTTTGAGCAATTCAATGAACCTTTGACCAATCTCCTCCCAAGTTTACTTGAATTATCGCCAGAAGATTTGAGTTTATTGCTGTCACAGTTGCCTCAATTGTCGCTGGAGGAACTGTTAAGGATATTGGATAGTTCAGTCAGTTAAAAATGCTCAAGGGTGGGGTGTGTCCTGTCTGATATCATGTCCGGTTGAATAACCCTAAAAAAGATTGAGGGGGTGTTAGCGTAGCGGAACGTAGTTCGGGGGTGAGGGGGTGAGGGGGTGAAGTTTTATTACGGGTGATTACCCGGACATCATATGAAATAAAGCTTCAGTAGATCCCTAGCAATAAACTGTTATTTTGAGAAATTATTCAGCCTAACTGCTTGAGTTCATTCTCTGGAGTCGTTTCTGATCCAGAGGACTTATCCTCGCTATCGCGGTTTTCCACTCCCTCGATCAGTTCAGTTTGTACAGCTTGAACCTGATCCTTAAGGTTTACCTCAGTAAATTCCTGGTTCAGTTGAGTTGTGTCTGATTCTTCTAACTCCTCTGTGAGTATAAGTTGAACCTGATTCTCAAGGTTTCCCTCAGCAGAATCGTCTTTAAGTTGAGTTATTGGTGATTCCTCTAATTCCTCAGTAGATATCTCCAAAAACTCTTGTGGGGTAGGCATCCTGCCTGCTTTTAACGTTATTTCCTCCAGAGGTTGAGTAGGTAAGGATGGAATACTATTTACCACGTCTATACTCTCAGACTCTTCCTCTAACTCAATCGTTTCTAATTCATCGGGTGACTGAGTAAGTACAGGTTGAGGATCGTCTGTTATTTCTGTTTGGGACAACTCCCCGTCAAGATTAACAGGTTCTGTGCGATCGCTAATCTCGGCTGGAATTTTATCCGAGGTCTCTGTCAAGATTTCCTCACCTCCCTCACCCGACTCCTCAGTCATCCCCGATTGATCTGGGTTTTCCTCTTGAGCTTCACTCCAGGGAGAGTCATAATGATGCCAGGGTAGGATGGGAGTGTTAGGTAGGTTGCGCGTCAACACCGTGATGTTTTCCGGATCGGGTTCTGGTAGATTCAAGCGTTTGCCAGAGTGATTATCGTCAACTTGTTGAGAATTCATAATATGAACCTAACCAAAACTACTCAAATCGATCGCAGGAACAAAATAAACGGCTACGACGTGCAACGTGATCATCAATGCCAAACCCCAAGTGACGTAAGCGGAATATTGTAACGATGAAGAGACATCCTCCAATCGTTGCTTGTTTGCATTATAGGTCTCTACCAGATTAACAATCATCTGCAATTGGTACTCTTCTGGGGATAGGACGAGGTAGCGTTCCAAAAATTTTTTATCTCCTAAATTCGGACTGACGGCTAGCTGACGGGGTAAAAAGGCATTGATTAATAAAGTGAAATTTAGCAGAAATCCTAGCAATTCGGCAAAACTGAAGAAACCGGGGAAAAAGACTAACCGAGAAATCGTCAAGCTGGTGAACAAAGCGCCGTTGGTAACGAATAAGATATTTAACTTGGTGGTTAAGGTTTGGTTTTGTTCCTTTTGTTGATCGATAACGGCACGAACGTCTTTGGCAGCAAGTTCTAGGGTTGAGGAAGAGGGGGCTTCCGGTTCGGTTTCTGGGATAGTGGAGGGATGGGGAGTTTTAGAGGTTTTGGCTGTCTCTGGGGTTTTGGTGGGTTTAGGGGTTTCAATTGGGTCTGAGGTCTTGGTGTTTTTGGATACTTCTCCCGGATCTACAATTGTAGAGTTTTTAGCGGTTTCTATAACTTCTGGAGATTTAGTGGGTTTAGGGATTTCTACGGTGTCTGGGGTTTTGGCGGCAGGTTCGGTTTTTTCGAGTAGGGAATTGACAGGAGCTATCATTGGGGGAAAGAGCGTGAGTGAGTTTGGAAGTAGCTGACAACGGTTTTAGCGATCGCTTCTGTACCATTTTTGGCAAGGGATTGCGATCGCCGGGGGGGTTGGGGGGACTGGTGGAGAAACTCCCAGTCACCCTGGAAAAATGCTGTGGGGGTCACAATTTGATGGTAAGCGTAATTTTGAATCCCTTCCAGGAGTAAGGGGGATTCAGCAAAACCTTCGCGGGTGAGGGAAATGATGGGAATATCGAGGCGTAAGGCTTCCGCAAAGGTACTGTATCCTGGCTTGGACATAACTCGCCCACACAAGGGCATAAAATCGACGGGGCGGTAGTCGTGACCTGCAATTTTAAGTAAATTAGGTAAATTGGGGGCAAGGCGATCGAAGGTGATAAATTGCCAATCTGGAAAGTGAGACAGGGTATGGTAGGGAATTTCCTGGAGGCTGAGTCCGCCAAAGGTCAGTAAGACGGTTTTCTCAGGTGGGGTGTTGATACCAAGTTTTTGTCGCAATTGATCGGGATGATAGCGGGGTGAACCACCCGTTAATCCGACATCGGTGATGTTTGGAAACGCTGTCATAGGTTCGTTTAAGGGGAGACGAAATAGGCGATCGCATCCGCTATAAATTTCACTAATCCAATCCGCAATTTCGATAAACTCCCCTCCCCAATCTCGATAAATAAAGTCCCAACCAAAGTTACTTAACATCCAACAGGGAATACCCGCTGCTTTCGCTATTTTCACTGCCAAGGGAGGAATATCGGCTAAAATTAGCCCCACTCGATTGGTGCGGATAAAATTAACTTCACTGGCAATAATTGAATTTTGGGACGCACGAATAGTTTTGAGTTTTTCCAGAGTTGCGGCTTTATCCATACTCAAGCTATCGGCTTGAATCACACCCACATCAAACGATCTGGGACGATGAATAAACTCTCCGGAAATATAAGACTCTAACAACCATCTCGGTGCTGTTGTTACTAAAATCAATAAAATTTCTGGACAGAGTTTTTGAATTTCTGCGGCTACGGATGAGGCTCGGACTGCATGACCAAAACCGTGGCTGGTAATTGCAATGTATAAAACAGGTCTAGACATGATGGGGAGATGGGGGGAGGGGGAGATGGGGAGATGGTGATAGGCATTTAAATTGCACAGCTTGGCGATGAGGAAAAAACTCTCTTTCCTTGGAGTCGTTTACCCTCTGCCTTATCTCCTCCATAATGCAACTTAAATGCTGATCAAGCTTATTAATTAACTTAGTGTTTGCTACTGTTGAATTAAGTACGATCAATAAATAATTCATAATTCATCATTGACAATTCCTAAATAGATGTTGACACCGATCAAAAAAGCTATATAATTCTTTTAATGCTAACGTTTTAGGACAGACAAGTGATTCCGATTCCCTGGTCTTAAAAAAACCGGGAGTTCCATCTAAAAAAGCAGAGTTTCTTTTTCTGGCTACCCTATCAAGAGTGGTTGTTCTTTTCCTGATGTCTAACACCAATTCAGTATAAAGAGACAACACCTTCAATTGGGGTCTTGTTTCGTGCCAGTCAAGTTAATCTCTGACTTTTGTCATCAAGATTTAGTTCCCGTTCATCAATTTTACCCGCAGAAAGGTAAGCGTGATCCGCAAAATTTCAGTTATCCCTTCGACAGTCAGTTCCCGTCTTCCCTGCGGCATCTACCAACCGTTGCAATTTATACCTTAGCGACACTGACGGTTCAGGGTTTACCTGATCCAGTTTGGGCAAAGTCTGGTGTAGATAGGGGTTATCAGCCTGAAATTTTTAAACAAAATCATATGGATGCAGCTAAACTATCAACACTGCACCAAGCGACGATGACAGATAAACATCATGCGATCGCCTTACCCGAATCTGGGGTAAAACAAGAATTTACAGCCATTGCTTTCAACCATTCAGAGTTAGCGACAGCGAAGTCTGAGGAGGCGTTACCCACATTTTCGATAGAACCCGAAATTGTATCGGAAAGCAAGAGAACTCCTAATACCCAGTTGGGATCAAATGAGATAGTTTCTAATTCTCCCCATTCCCCCATTTCCTCATCTCTCAATTCTACAGAGCTACCCTTGTTGAACGCAACTGACAATGAGTTAGCGATCGCAAAGCAAGAGAGGGAAACCTCCTTCACTCCACCTGAACAAAACGTTCAAACTATAGTAGTACCCACTAGTGTAACGGCTGTATCCAGAGCTAATATTGCCCCTCCAGAAACCGATATGGAATTGCATTCAAACAGAGTAATTGAGACAGACGCGGGGACACGGAGACGCGGGGATGCGGAGACAATAAATGTACTACGTATGAATGCAACTGGAAATGAAAATGTACTCTTAAAAGCGGCAAATTTGGATGATCTAAGAGTGGCGCAACAGTCAGTAGGACAGCGTGATCAAATTGGCATTAAAACCTTTAATTTTCCGGATTCTTCAACGTCCACAGCTTCTCCTGTTTCCACTAATGAAGTGGATCGCTTACAGGAGGAATTACGGGGTTTGGAGGAACGGACAATTGATGAAAAATTGCAAGCATCCCCAGCGCTGAGTATTGTCATTCCTACGGCATTTGGTGCAGATAATAATACTGGATTTATCAGCACAACCTATCAAGAACGTACACGATTTGCTAATGTGGATGATGGGGCGTTGGGAATTGGTATCGGGTTAGGAGATGCCCAGAAATCGGTGGGCGTGGAATTATCCTATGCAGTGGCAAGTTTTGGATCTAACCGAGATTTTGGTAGTGGTGGTTTTAATATCAAAGTGCATCGTCGATTGCCTAACGATTGGGCTGTAGCTGCTGGTTGGAATGGGTTTTTAAACCTTGGTGATGACAATGATTTTGAGAATTCACTTTATGGAGTGGTGAGTAAAATTTTCCGGACACGAGAGGATATTAACCAGCCATTTAGTCGGGTTGCAGTTACAGCAGGGGTAGGGAATGGACAGTTCCGAACTGAGGATTCTGTAGATAATAATGAGGGTAATATTAATGTGTTTGGTAACATTGCTGTCCGTATTGCTGAACCTGTTAGTTTAATTGCAGAATGGAGTGGGCAAGATTTAGGTGTGGGAGTTTCAATTGCTCCCTTTAAAAACATTCCCTTAGTTATTACTCCAGCCTTGCGAGATATTACGGGTGCAGGAGATGGAACTCGGTTTGTTTTGGGCATGGGGTTTGCGTTTAAATTTTAAGCTTTGAATGTAAAAGCACACTTTTGAATTGAAATGTGGAGTGTAACTATGAATAGAATAAAGTGGTTCGGTTTGGTTATTAGTACATCATTGATTAGCAGTGGGTTGATGGCTATTCGGGGCAATGCTCAACCACCGAATCAGTCCGATATTACAGGAACAAATATTTGGAATAATACCGCACCAATATTTGATGAAGGGGGTGAATTAGCTCCGGAGATTCTTGATCAGGCGCGTCGTCTTGACCAAGCCTTAGAAGAGGCTTCTGACCAATGTTATAATGCCCGTGAATCGACGACAACTCCGCGTCGGTTTGCTAGAAATCCAGGGAACTCGAATCAGGTTTGTACGAATCCGAATTGTCAGGAATTGAACCGTTTAGTGGAGGAAACAAAGGTTTTCTTAGATGATGTTAACCGTACTCAAGCAGAGCAAGCTAGAGCGAGTAGCGATCGGTTGTGGTAGGTTAGAGGATTTTGGATTGTCAGAGCTTTGGCATCTAAGGGCTTAGGATAGTTCAATTACTGCACATCTAAACTCAAGTAAATTTTCTTTTTGTATAAGGAAATAGAGTCTTGATTTCTAGAGTAGTCCTCAATAATTGGTGAAGGCGATATCTTCGACTTCTTAAACAAATGAGGGTCTGAACCAATTGCATTTCACAAGTCAATACTGTGACAATCCTGATTTGTCAACAAAGGGTTGTATGAAATAGCAGCGCTCTAGCGATCGCTAGTTTTAGCTCAAACTAAGACTTTGATTGGGTCGATGAAATTCTCTAAGATGGTGTTATTGTCTACTCCTAAAGATGCAAACGATGCAAACGAAAGAACTGATTATTGAGGCGGGTCGTACAGAACAGCAGTATTGGAAAGATTTGTGGCGCTATCGAGAGTTATTTTACTTCCTGGCTTGGCGAGATATTTTGGTGCGTTATAAGCAAACGGCAATTGGAATTGCTTGGGCACTAATTCGACCTTTTTTAACAATGGTCGTGTTTACAATCGTGTTTGGCGAGTTAGCAAAGTTACCCTCTGGGAGTGCGCCTTATCCAATTCTGGTGTTTGCAGGGATGCTACCGTGGCAGTTTTTTGCCAATGCACTTTCAGAATGCAGTAACAGTTTAATTAGCAATGCTAATTTGATTTCTAAAGTCTATTTTCCTCGATTAATTGTACCTGCTAGTGCAGTGATTGTCAGTTTTGTGGATTTTATGATTTCTGGGATGATTTTGCTAGGACTGATGGCTTGGTATGACTTTGTACCAAGTTGGCGCATTCTAACGTTACCGCTATTTATTGGAATTGCTTTTGCGGCATCAATGGGTGCTGGGTTGTGGTTGGCAGCACTGAATGTAAAATATCGAGATTTCCGCTATATTGTTCCCTTTATCGTGCAATTTGGCTTATATATTTCTCCAGTTGGATTTAGTAGCACTATTGTGCCAGAAAAATGGCGTTTGCTCTATTCAGTTAATCCAATGGTAGGGGTCATTGATGGGTTTCGGTGGGCAATCTTGGGAGGAGAATCAACCCTTTATTTGCCAGGATTCACGTTATCGGTTACATTAATGGCACTTTTTTTGCTGAGTGGCGTCTGGTATTTCCGGAAGGTGGAACGTACTTTTGCAGATGTAATTTAAAATCTTATCCAAGTTTCAAGCTGCCGATGCCTGAAAGAGAGTAACAAAATGTCAGATACAGTCATTCGGGTCGAAAATCTGGGAAAAAAATACATCATTGGACACCAGAAACAGGAACGTTATACAGCGCTACGCGATGTAATTTCTCAAGGGGCTAAATCCCTGGCGCGTCACTGCCTAAAACCTTTAGATAAAAAAATATCTGACCCTACTGTTGAAGAGTTTTGGGCACTGAAGGATGTATCCTTTGAGATTAAACAGGGGGACAGAGTTGGTATTATTGGTCGCAATGGTGCGGGGAAATCAACCCTATTAAAGATTTTAAGTCGGATTACAGAACCTACGAACGGAAGAATCCGGATTAAGGGGCGAGTCGCTAGTTTATTAGAAGTAGGAACAGGGTTTCACCCAGAGTTAACAGGTAGAGAGAATATTTTTCTCAATGGAGCAATTCTAGGTATGAGTAAGGCGGAGATTAAGCGAAAGTTTGATGAGATTGTGGCGTTTGCGGAGGTGGAGAGGTTTTTAGATACGCCAGTTAAGCGGTATTCTTCGGGGATGTATGTCAGGTTAGCGTTTGCAGTGGCAGCGCACTTAGAACCTGAAATTTTGGTGGTGGATGAGGTGTTGGCGGTGGGGGATGCTCAGTTTCAGAAGAAGTGTTTGGGGAAGATGCAAGATGTGGGAAAAGAGGGAAGGACGGTTTTGTTTGTGAGTCATAATATGGGAACTATTGGGACTTTATGCAATCAAGGTCTTTACCTCACTTTAGGCCAAGTTAATTCTAGAGGCTCTATTGAAAAAATTATCAATCATTATTTGAATTCATTGCAAGAATGTAGTACTTATCCAGCTGGAATTATATTTAGACAAAAATACGGAGAATTATCCCATAGTAATTTTGAAATTATTGAAATACAATTACTCGATCAAAATTTTGAACTGAAACCAGTGACGCAAACCTGGGACTATTTGCGAATCAGGATTCGCTATTATTCACCAAAACAAATATCTAATGGCTCTGTAGTATTAGAAATTTCCACCTCATCTGGTCACAAGCTAATTCAATATTCAACTCGACCACTCAGTGGTTTAGAACTTACCATTCCACTAGGAGAATCATATACTGACTGCATTATTCCTTGTTTGTCATTAGCATCTGGAAATTACTTGATGAGCGTTGGTTTGGCAGTTCCAATGGCTGAATGGTTATGCTGGAGAGAAAACATAGGTACTCTACAAATAGCTGATAAAGATGTTTATCAGTCTAATTTTGCACCCAGTCAAGAAAGGACAATTGTGGCAATAGAACACTATTGGGAGTATAGTTGAGGATGAGATACTTAATCAAAAGTTTGCCTATCAATTTTCGCGATAGATACCGCTCAATATGGCATACATTTGTCTTAGAATTAGAAACGCTTTATGGCAAGACTATGAAGTCAATCGTAAGACCTCCATTGCCACAATTAGAAGATGGTTCAGTGAACTTACATTTGGGATGCGGTTCTGTCAATCATCCAAAATTTATTAACATTGATGGTTTGCCAGCATCCCATATTCATTATATACGTGCTATAGATAATCTATCTCCGTTCAAAAACAATAGTGTAAACCTAATATATGCCTGCCATTGTCTGGAGCATTTCCCCTATGCTAAAGTTCCCAAAGTATTAGCTGAGTGGTTCCGAGTTTTGAAACCTAGTGGTGTTTTGCGCCTATCTGTTCCTGACTTTGACTTATTATTAGATGTTTACAGTAAAAATGGAAATGACCTTAATAGCATCAGTGGTGCACTGATGGGAGGGCAGAATTACAAATTTAACTTTCACATGGCTGTATTCAATCGCATTAGTTTAGAAGAACATCTAAGAAGTGCGGGATTCAAGGAAGTTCAAGAATGGACTCCTGGTTCGTCAGATTTAACTACATTTGAGGATTGGTCTGATCGCAAAATTTTCATCAACGGTCAATATTATCCAGTTAGCCTTAATATTGAAGCAATGAAGTAAGCTGCATCTTTAGCTATTTTTTACTCGCATTTTTATGCAAAATGTTTAAATTTAATACCGCTCTATCTTTGGAAGATTTACCATCACCACCACCGGGTAAAACTGGATGGCCGTGGACGCAGCAGAGTCAACCTCTACCAGAACGGATACCTGATGGTTCCCAATGGCCTCGCATTAGTATTGTGACACCAAGTTATAACCAAGGTCAGTTCATTGAGGAAACCATCCGTTCCGTGTTGCTGCAAGGCTACCCTAATTTAAAATACATCATTATTGATGGTGGTAGTACCGATCAAAGTGTTGAAATCATTAAAAAGTATGGGAAGTATTTGACATACTGGGTTAGTGAGCCAGATAAAGGTCAATCTCATGCCTTAAATAAAGGCATTGGTATGACCACAGGTGATATCTTCACTTTTCTTAATTCAGACGACCTTTTAGCTCCTAATGTACTTGCGAGAGTAGCACGTTACTTTGGAAAAAATATAGATACCTTGGTTCTATGTGGTGGATTTAGAGAAATTGATCGAGATGGTAGAACCCTCAGAGAAAAAATTAAAATACCAGCAATTACATGGGATGATTTAGTCCTTGTCAAAACTTATCAGCCACAACCAGGAACGTTTTGGCGAACCCAAGTTTTCTCTGAAATTGGTCAATTCAGAGAGGATTTACATTATTACTTTGATCAAGAATTCTTTATACGCTTGCTCATGAAATATAGATTAGAAACACTACAGGGAATATTTGCTTACCCTAGAATTTACCAAGAAACCAAGAGCCAGTCTAATTCACCTGATATCGTGAAAGAAAGGCACAATACAATTTTGGAATTTTTACCGAAAGTTAAGGGTAAATTATTTTCTAAATTGTTGACATATCGTTTCGTTAAGCTTACTTATGTTGGAAATCATATAATATCCATGCCTACAAATAAATTAAAAAAAATATTTGAATCTATGAATAATCCTATTTTATGGAGTTCACCTACTTTTATCAAAAAATTATTTTTAAATCAAACTAATTAAGAGCTATGCCCAAGCATAATATAATTCTATATTCAGCCGGATTGGGATATATAAACAGAGGGTTAGAAACTTTTACAAGAGAGCTTTATGAAGCTCTAAACTATGAAACCAATATTAATGTAATTCTATTTCATGGTTTTGGCAATGTTATTGATGGAGCCATGCCTATTTGGACACCTAAACGTAATTCAAAATTGTATAATTTTCTCCCCTTCAAGCATTTACAAAAACAAAGTTATAGAACTGAAAATATTGTTTTTAGTCTACCCATAGTTTTTTATTGTTACAATAATCATCATCAAATAATTCATTTTAGTGAAACAATTCCCGCTAATATCCTCTATCATCTGCGCCATCGATTTGGAGGTTCCTTCAAACTTTTATTTTCCAATGGAGGGCCTGCCTCACCCCAACATTACCAGAGATACGATTACGTTCAAGTTCTAACGCCTGGGCAGAAACAGGAAGCTCTAGAATCAGGCTACCCAGAGAGCCGTCTATTTTTAGTTCCCTACGGACTAAATTGTAATTTATTCTCAACCCAATTAAGCCCAGAAGAGGTAGAAATTAAACGAAGACTGCGGCACTTACCTACTGATCGTTCAGTCATTCTTTCTGTTGGTGCTGTCAATACCAGCCATAAGCGTATGGACTGGCTAATCAAAGAATTTTCCCAGCTAGATCCAAGCCAATTTTTTCTGTGGATTGTTGGACAACCCGAGGAAGAAACTCAGAAGGTGAAAGCTCTGGCGCAGGCTCTACTTAAGCCGGATTCCTATAGATTTGAGGTAATTCCTTATTCCCAAATGCCTGGGGTTTACGCGATCGCAGATTATTTTGTTCTTTGCAGCCTTCGTGAAGGGTTTGGCCGAGTCTACCTTGAAGCGATGGTTTCTGGGTTAATTGCGATCGCCCATAGAAATATTAATACAGAATGGATTATGGGTTTAGATAACTCTGGGCTTATCGATATGACTAAACCTAACCGATTGAAAGAAGCAATCCTTCAACTTCACAACTCACCATTAATCTCTAGAGCTAGGGCAAAACTGAATAAAGATTCAGCCATCCAAAGATTCTCTTGGCAAGTATTAAGACATGAGTATATAAAAATGTATGAACAGATCGATACATTATAGATTGTTAGTTTGCCAAAATAATAGCTAAAGTAAGTCTTATGATTAATTCATTATTTGAGCGCGTCAAAAAGTCCATTCAATTTAGATACAATGGTCTTGTAGAAAAGATACTTTGGTCTAATCTTAACTTACAATGGCAGCTAAAGTCTGGCATCAATATCAAAGTCGCAACTTATGCTGAGTGGGTAATTTATAATGATATTTTCGTTGATGGAGAATATGATTTATCTCTTCAAAAATCTTTGTCAAATTTAAAGCCATATCAATCTTTTATTTTACTAGATATAGGAGCTAATGTTGGCTATTTTACCTTAAGAGCTGCTGATTTTTTAGTCAATCAAAATCCTCATGCTGATTTTCAAGTCACTTTGGTAGAAGGAAGTCCAAGCGTTTACAAAACCCTCCAATATCGAGTAGCTAATCAAACCGTATTAAAAGATAAGATAATGCTTCTGCATGGTCTAGTTGGCGAACTACAAGGAGAGGCAAAAATTTTAGAATCTGCTTTCCATGTCATGAATTCAGTTACGTCAAATATAAACTCTAAAGGGGCTACTGTACCGTATATTAATCTTAACTCTGTCTACTCTAAAATTTCACAAATAGATTTACTAAAGTGTGATATTGAAGGCTCTGAGCAAAGATTCATTGAAAATCACCAAGAGCTACTCCAAAAAGTTAAGACCGCTGTTTTCGAGTTTCACCCTAATAAATGCGATTTAAACAAATGTATCTTTGAATTACAAAAGGTGGGGTTAGTTACTTATAAAATACTGCGTAAATGTCCTGATTTTGAAGTTTATTTATTTGAAAGACAATAATTATTAAAGTAAATTAATTTTTGGTGATTGGTAATTCGTAATTGGCAATTCCTTACCCAGTAAGCGTTTGGCTCTATTAATTAATTTTTCTTATCACCACATCTACGGGAGAGCTGGCTATGCCGTCATCTAAACCTCTTTCTATATTCATATCTCACCCTTCTGAATTTCTCACTAACTGTCAGCCTCACGGCGACGGTTTAGCTGCATTTGAGTTCATTCACCGATTAGCACAACGGGGTCATACTCTCCATGTTGCTGTTCCATCAATGGATATCAAAGATGAGTTACCCAGCAACATTAAGCTATATCCTGCCAACGTCTGGACGCAGTTTTCGACTCTAAACTCGATAGAGTACATGATTCGGGTCAGACAGATATTTAGCCATGTCTATCGCCATGATGGAGTTGATGTCATCCATCAGCTAAATCCCGTCAACCCTGGGTTGAGCTTCTTGCTCGTTAATACAGGCTTACCTATGGTACTGGGTCTATTTTTGCCGGGTTGGCCTGATAATTCGGAACCACCAAGATTCAAAACATCTTTTTTGGGGGCAATTTCATCAGCTTTTACTCATCCCTTGATACGGGAATGCGATCGCCAACAGCAAAAAAAGGCAGCAGCACTTCTGCTTTCCACCCCAGCAGCTCTTACTCGATTGTATGAACCAGACACCTGCCTAGACAAAATTCACTACTTACCTTATGGAATTGATACCACTCATTTCTCACCCTCTCAAGCTCTTAATTCTCCAAGTAATAGTGAATTAAACATCCTATACCTTGCTAGCCTTAGTTATCGAAAAGGAGTTTTTACGTTACTTGATGCCTTTGAGGAGGTAGTTCAAACCTTCCCATCTTGTAGACTAACTATCGCCGGAACGGGGACAGAATTAGAACAGATAAAACAACGAATATCTGCGATGTCCTGCCAATCGCAAATTACCCTGTTGGGTGCTGTTGCACGAGACTGCATACCTGAAGTGATGCGTCAATGTAGTGTTTACTGCTTGCCATCTTACGGAGAACCCTTCGGTATTAGTGTTCTTGAAGCAATGGCTTGCGGTAAACCCATTGTTGGAACTGATGCGGGAGGGTTAGCTTATCTAATACCAGATCGGGGAGGTCGTAAAGTTCCCCCACGAGATGCGTCGGGTCTGGCGAAAGCTCTTATAGAAGTACTTTCCTCACGCGATTTACAAATGAAGATGGGACAGTATAATCGCCGTTTAGTTGAAGAAAGATACAATTGGGAGCGAGTGATTGCAACGCTTGAGTCTATTTACTACAGTGTGAAAGTTTCCGGAAATTCTTAAGACCTAATCGAACTACTTAATACATGGTCTAAAGCTTAAGCTGAAGTCAAGGAGGGCTAGTTGCGACCAATTCGCATCCTCATAATTACCCATGCTGCACTCTCTAACGAATTCGGCGCTGGTCAGGCGGCAATCAATCTGGCAGAAGCCTTTCGGGAACAGGGAAATGATGTTACTCTGTGGTCGCCTCATCCCCTACCTCCCCAAACCAAGTGGTGGCAAACTTTCCAGCAGATGCAAGCTAAGTTGGATAGCTTTATGGAAACCCAAAAGCTTTTCGATGTGATTGATAGTCCTGCCACACTTATCACCCGAAAGGTTAGTCAATCAGGTATAGTTGTGGCTCGTAGCGTACAACCGGATATCTTGTACTTAGTGAATAGCTTAAACGATCACCGAGAAAGAAGCATCAAAGGAAGCATTAAACTTTGCTTCAGCTATTTATACTCAGTATATAGAGCATTTTTAGTGCTTCAAGGTTGGACCAGATCTCGACATATCCTTTGCCTGGGTACTTTAGAGTTTAACTGGATGAGAAAGTGGTTCCCCTGGTGGAAGAATAAATTAAGTTATTATGTCAATGCTCTTTCAAAAACCGATCAGGAAGCGCTAGCTCAACTGAGAATCGCTCGACAAAACCCTTCAGGAGACAGTCTCAAATTTCTATGGATTGGTCGATGGGTGTCTCACAAAGGCACTGACATTTTACTTGACTTTATAACTCAATGGACAGCTATACGACCCCAAGATAACTTTACAATTGCAGGCTGTGGTATTGGGGCTGAGAAAGATTGTCCTGTTGAACTTATTCAGTCTGGAAAATTAAAAATTATACCGTCATTTGAGAGGACCCAGCTTTGCTCTTTGCTAGCTAATCACCATATCGGTCTATTTACCAGCAAGGTTGAAGGCTGGGGACTTGTTTTGAATGAGATGCTTGAGTCTGGAATGCCTGTTTTTGCAACACCTGTCGGTGGTGTAAGCGATTTACACCCTTTTTTTAAGGAGAAGTTAAAACTATTCCCACCCTCCTTACAACTAATAAAAAATGTCCAATTCAGCTCTACAACTCTAGAAGAGTATTACAGAACTTTTACTTGGGAAAAAATAGGTGAGGCTTACAGAAGCTCACTACTAGAAAGTTTGGAATCTCTTTAGATACCAGAACCAATAATCCAACTGATGACGAAAAATAGGTCTGCTGGCACTTGTTGCCTAAGTAAATACCATAGTAACCAGAAAATTTTGCTGGGTTCCTGATGCAAGCGCAATAAACTGGACTTCTTGAATACAGATACAGTTGTGTACTGATATAGTTTTTATGGAGGAGGTAAGTTATGGCAATTCAATATAACGTGATACTTGGTTGTCCCAGATCAGGAACTACTTTTTTGATTCAGGCTCTTAATGCTTTATCTAATTCTGAATGCGTTTCTAGTATCCTTTTACCCGTTACTATTCCACATATTGTCAACGATAATCTCTTAGATACATCTATTTATAATTCTATTTCTTTTGGTTTTGAAGCTTCTTTGATAAATTATCTTGATTCTGGAATTCCTGGCTCTAGATTCAGAGCCTTTCATAAATGGATTATAGGATGTATGAGCATCCAAGAATTCGCACAGTCATTAGGGCATAAACGAGTAGTTCAACGTATCGTTTATAAAGAGCCTTTCTTAAGCTTTGCCCCAGAATTCGCCTATCATTCCCTACCTAATTGCCGTATTCTCCACATTTACCGAGATGGTCGGGATTGTGCTGACTCTCTCGTCCGCACTTATAATATACTTACTGATGAAAAGTTAATCGATCTACGCACATCAGAAATGCCATTGGGTCGGAAATATGGCAATCGATACGTTCCGTGGTGGGTTGAGAATGGAAGAGAAGAGGAATTTCTCGAATGCACTCCTTATGTAAGAGCCATCTGGATGTGGAAAGAAATGGTTAGCCATTGCCATAAGTTCTTTTCTCTCCCTGATGTTATTGCGAGTGGTCGTACCATGGTATTGAAATATGAAGATTTGGTGAATCACCCTCTCAAATACGGGCAATCTGTTGTTGAACATTTCGGTTCTCAAATGAATACCCGGCTTCAAAAAAGGTTTAATCAAGCCCGTACCAGCTCTATTGGGAGCTATAAACGGCGGGATTCTCAAGAAATAGAACTAGCTGAAAAAATTGCACATAAAGAGCTTGAAATTTACGGTTATATCTAGATAAATAATAAATTCACAAGGATCTAAGCTGTTCGTCATTTAAACC
>DNGI01000322.1:39710-50902 GCA_003486645.1 Cyanobacteria bacterium UBA11370
AATTACAGAATCCTTGTAGTGCGACCATCTTGGTCGCTACTGATACCCAATTTAAATGCGTGACAGCTTAGAACTAGAAGCTTTTGGAAAGAGGGTAGCACCACGGCTGAATCATCTGAAAAGTAATTAAAGAGATCTAAAGATGCAGCAACCCGAAAAAATTGTAATTCTAACAGCTAAAGTTCATCCCCATATTTGTGGAGTTGGCGATTACTCCATCAACCTCGCCACCTATTGCCAAACCCAACTCAACATCAACATCGATCTCATCGTTGAACAAGGTTGCCAAGCCTCATCCGAACCCATTACAGTCTTGCCCTATGTAGAAAGCTGGTCTAAACCAGGTCTACAAAAACTTTTTACTTTTCTAGACGCTCATAACGTTGAAACTGTAATTTTACAATACACTCCCTGGCTCTACTCTCCGAAAGGTTTTGTGCCCGATTTACTTCAGTTCTGGAAACAATGCGCCAAACGATTTAAAACCTTATTAATTGCCCATGAAACTTATTCTTGGTTCCTGAAATATCCCGGTACTTGGGTTCTGGGAATACTACAGCAATATGCTTTGCGACAACTGGTTCGCTCTAGCGATCGCGTCTTTTCCGGTTCCGAACCCTACCTGTATCGCCTCAAACGCTTGAGCAACCATCCGGAGAACGTTCATTACTTACCCATTCCTAATAATATTCCCTTGCAACACCTTTCCCCAAATCACAAGCAAGAACTGCGTCAAAAAATTGGCATCTTGCCTGAAGGAATTGTCTTAACTCTATTTGGTTGCGTTGGCTCAATTTGGCACCCTTGGATTTCGGCTTTAGATTCCTGCCTTTTGGAAAAGAAATACCCCGTTGTCTGGTTGCTATTAGGCAACGCTCAGTCTCTATCCCTACCTTTCCAAAACCCTGTTATCCGTCCCGGTTATCTCAGTCAAACTGAGTTTTCTCATTACTTGCAATTCTCCGACTTAATGTTAATGCCTCATGAATTTGGCATCAGTGCTAAACGAGGTTCATTAATGTCAGCCCTCGAACACGGCATACCCGTGATTGGTACAGATGGCATATTGACCGATTCTTTCTTTAGAAAATTACCTAGTATTGTTTTATCTCCAGATCGCAATTATTCTAAATTTGAGCAGCAAGTTCTCAACTCCCTAACTCAGCTTCCCTCTTTACACCAGCTCGCTCAATGTACTCAAGACTATTATAAGCAGCATCTCAGTTGGTCGGTCGTTACCCAAACACTGCTACCTTATTTGCAAAATTGCTCACTATGTTAACTACTAAATATTCGAGAATATCTATTTTCCTGCATATCCTTTTGTTCTTAATGGTAGCTAGTTCTACACTTACGTACTGGAAGGCAGCCAACTATGCTATCAATGGTCACTGGCTTCCTGAATATTACAAAAATCAAAGCTACATTTCGCTTGTACCCAGTTGGCAAAAGCTTTTAAAAGATGGGTTTGCTTTTCTGCTACTGTTAGGTAGCTTATTTTTGCCTGTCACTAACCCCATCTATAAGTATCAAAAAAATAATAACCTTAAAATAACTTATATCCTACTCCTTTTTATTATTAGTATTTCGCTAGCTCGGAGTATTTTTACCAATTTTAGCCTTTCAATATTATTTTTAACGACCCGACCTTTAATTATTACAGCTACACTTTTTATATTTTGCCACAGACACCTTAATAATCATTACTTAATTAAAGTTTTAGAATTTACCAATATTCTGGCACTTGCTCAAGTTTTTTACGCTATCCTGCAACGAATGACTGCTGTAAATTCCAATGGTGTCTCCTGGTTTAGTTCTGGTATGGTTCGTTCAGTTGGCACGTTTACTGAACCTAATTCCCTAGGACTTTTTTTAGTTATTTGTGCTTATTTCAATCTTTACATACTAAAATGGCATCCTTGGAGAATTGGGTTATTAGCTGCCTATGCCTTAGCTATTTTCTTAAGCGATTCTAGAACTGCAATTTTGATTTTATTTTTATTATTCACCGAGAAATTATTCTATTATTTCACTCAGTTCTGTAAAACAAAGACAGATTTTATATTTATAAATTTTACCCGATTTGCCATTTTGCCATTTTTGGCATTTTATGCACTTATTACCATCAAAGATTTAAGCGTTAGAGGGGCCAATTCATCGCTTTACGGTGGACGACTAGAAATATTTTTATTTTATGTTAATCAATCTGATGTTTTCTCTATTTTATTCGGCAAGCATTTAGGATTTGGCTCTAATACTTTAAAGATATTACAAGCTAGTAGTTTCATTGAAGGAAATGATTCGGCGCTCGCTGATTCCACCTGGACTTACGTACTCTTGCAGTTTGGAATTTTAGGAATATTGCTAGTGATGCAAATCTTATATTTTCTTTTTAAAGCTCCCATGATTTATTTTGACGTGAAAAAAAATCCTCAAGTAGATCGAATGTTGACCAGCCAGAAGATGGCTATAGCTATTTATATATTTTTTTGTTTAGCAACCATTATCATATTTGAGTTTTATGCTGTATTGCCCCTGCTCATTTGTGCGTTATTTTTTATCCAATACCAATATTACTACTATCTATTATTTTTACAACAACCAGCTTGCCAAAACTAAACACAGCTATGCCATACCTTGACTCAGCTATACACCTGTGGTTTCCTAACATATTTGAATTCAAAGGAGGAATTCAAGTTTACATTCAGGATTTACTCCAAGCCATAAACCAAGAATTTCCCGATCAAAATTTTGTAGTTTTTGACAAACTCGATCAGCGCCAACCTGACACTAGCCCAGATTTTGATAAAATTGATTTTAGATTTAGCGGTCATGTTCCCTACTTTTGGCGAACTCCACACTTTGCCATAAACTTAATCCAAGGAGCTTTGAGCAATCGCCCTAATTTAATTGTGTGTGGTCACATTAATTTTTCACCTGTAGCGTTTTGGATTTATCGCTTTACAGGAATTCCTTACTGGATACTAGTTTACGGTGTGGACGCTTGGAACGTTACAGATAAATGGAAAATTCAAGGATTACAGGGAGCCGAAAAAATTGTTTCCATTAGCGAATATACACGCGATCGCCTAATCGAAGAGCAAAGCGTGCCACCTGATAAAATTACTATTTTGCCAGTTACATTCGATGCTAGTCGATTTGAAATTGGTCAAAAACCCAATTATTTACTGGAACGCTATGGCTTAAAACCAGAACAGCCGATTATTCTAACAGTGGCAAGGTTAGCAAGTGCAGATCGCTACAAAGGATATGACCAAATTCTACAAAGCCTCCCTAAAATTCGACAGCATATCCCAACTATTCACTATATTTTGGTTGGAAAGGGAAGCGATCGCCCTCGCATTGAACAGTTAATTACTCACCTCAATCTACAAGATTGCGTGACATTAACAGGATTTATACCGGATGATGAACTAGGGGATTATTACAACCTTTGCGATGTCTTTGCTATGCCAAGTAAAGGTGAAGGGTTTGGAATTGTTTACCTAGAAGCACTAGCTTGTGGTAAACCCACTTTAGGAGGCAATCGAGATGGCGCTGTTGACGCACTTAGCTATGGCGAACTAGGTGCATTGGTTGACCCCGATAATATTGACCAAATTGCCACAACTTTAATTGAAATTCTTCAAGGGAGTTATTCTAATTATCTGATCTATCAACCCCAAATGTTACGGCAAAAAGTTATCGAAAGATTTGGGTTTGAACGATTTAAGCAAACACTGAATAATTATTTACATCAGCATCTTGACGATTAATGAAAATCCTCCACGTTATCCCCTCAATTTCCCCACTTCGGGGTGGGCCAAGTCAAGCCGTTTTAGCAATGGTTAAGGCATTACGAGAATGCCATGTTGATGCTGAAATTGTGACAACTAATGATAACGGTTCTGGAGTTCTAGACGTACTCTTAAACCAACGGATTGAGTATGAAAAAGTTCCTGTTTGGTTTCTGCCACGATTTTCACCACCACTGAAAGAATTCATATTTTCCACAGCCTTGACAAGTTGGCTGTGGCAAAATATTCCCAACTACGATCTCCTCCACATACATTATCTATTCTCCTATTCCTCTACCTGTGCAAGTGCGATCGCACGATGGCATAGAATTCCCTATCTTTTACGCACGCTGGATCACCTTTCCCCGTGGTCGCTAACTCAAAGTGCCCTCAAAAAACAACTATACTTATTTCTGATCGAGCGACAAAATCTCAATCGTGCAGCGGCTATTCACTGCACGTCCGCTAAAGAAGCTGAAGATATCCGTAACTTTGGTATTCAAACACCTACTATTACCTTGCCAATAGGCATACATCAACCCGTAGAGCATCTCGAATATAAGCATAAAATTCATGACATTTATAACATTCCTTCTAAAATATCGATTGTTTTATTTCTTTCTCGTCTTCACCCAAAAAAACGACCCGATTTACTTCTAGCAGCACTCCAAAAAGTTGCCGCTAAAAACCAAAAATTTCACTTCATTTTTGCAGGAACAGGTGAACCCAATTATATCAATTACCTCAAACAATTAGTAGCGTCTCTCAATCTCATATCCTGTACATCCTTTGCAGGTTTTGTCAGGGGAGAAAATAAAGATTTGCTGCTACAAGGATCAGATATTTTCGTTCTCCCCTCTTTTTCTGAAAATTTCGGTATTGCTGTTGCAGAAGCAATGGCAGCAGGATTACCCGTTATCGTGACTGAGGGAGTGCAAATTGCCCAAGAAATTGCCAAAGCGAATGCTGGATTGGTTGTTCAAGGAGAAGAAAATGCTCTAGCAGATGCGATCGCCCAACTACTCAACTCCCCCAACCTCCGGCAGCAGTACGGCGAGAACGGCAAGCGCCTAGTCAGCTATCACTACTCGTGGACGGCGATCGCCCAGCAGCTAACTACGATCTACACCAACCTTTATCAGGGATGAGGAATGATTTTTTAAAGTTGCAAACCCCTCTAAAACCTCTGCATACCTCTGCCAAACCCTTTGCGTCCTCTGCGTTCAAAAAACACCCACCCCTTAAACCCGATGGCGAACAGGCACACCCTTCTCATCGAGACCATAGAGTTCCTCAAACTTCCGGCTGTTCGCATAGACAGTTTGCTCGCCCAGATTGGTATTAAATACTATCGGGCAACCATAGCAGAAACTCTCCTTCATCTCACTCTCCGACTCCACCACCTCCGGGTTGGAAACCAACCGCCGCAACTTTTGATACTGCGCCGAATTCCAAATATCCCAAACACTAGTTTCAAAAACATTACCCAGCCGAGTGCGATCGCCTGTAGCCGTGTACTGAGAACCCTGCCGATACTGGCAACAAGGAATCACATCCCCGTTGTACTTGATCAGCATCGCCAAATGAGGCCAAGAACACTGCGGCAAACGCTGGTTTTTCTTGGAGCCAACAATAGCATACCGACCGGGTTCATCCTCCGTCATATTGCTCAGTTTCCCCCAAAAATGACTAACTTGGTCAACACCAATTTCTGCAAATAAACGTTGAGCCTCCTCCAAGTCCTGAAGATTGTGTTGAAATTTGATATACTGCACTTCCACTTTGGGATAAATCCGACCCTGCTCGCGCCTGTAGTTGCAGACACGCCTCAAGTTAGATAACACCCAATCCAAACGACCCCCGACCCTAGTGAGCTGGTATTTCTGTTGATCTAACCCGTCCACACAAACCGTTAAATGGGTCAAGCCACTGTTAACCAACTGCTGAACTCGTTCATCGGTAAGCAGGAAGCTAAAATTTGTACTGATATGGACGTTAAGTCCGGCCTTCCGAGCAATACGGCACATTTCCTCTAGATCCGGATGCACCAGCGGGTCGCCCAGATAATAGAGCGAAACAGCCGTTGACCGACCTGCAATCTGGTCAATAATGGAACGGTATTGCTCCAGGGTCATTTTCTGGCTGGGGCGAAATCTCTGCTCCTCTAGCACTGGGTCTCCATTGGCAGCGGCATGTACGCAAAACGTACACTTGAGATTGCATAGAGGCGAGATATCGATCTTGACGATAACTGGCCAAGAAAGCATTCGTTCACGTTTAAAAGCGAACTGAAGTACACCAACCCCCATATTCAAAAGCTTCTGAAGACTTAGATTCTCAATCAACCATCCTTTTCGTCGCCCAGCATCGCGAATTGTTTCTCGTATAGAGTAAGGCAGCAAGCGAATGTATAAAGCTTGGACTGCCGTAAAGAACCCAGGCATAGTTTGAGCGTTTGGTGTCAAAGTCAGGGATGTTAAATCTATCGATTTAGAGACGACACAATCCGGACGATTGCCGCAAACTCCAGCCGAAGTTGAAGACAATAGACCTCTGTCAAAAGTGCTTCCTTCCCAAAGTTTGTTTTTTGGCAAACCTTAAAATACCATCCGGATAATGACTTCCAATCTTAGCAGAGGTTGATAAGCCTGAATCACCTAATACCAATTTAAATCAGGAATGCGACACATGGATTGACACAACAATTACAGACTGCCAATTGCACGCTCCAAAATCTAAAATCCCAAATGCTATAACCGCGAAGACATGAACATCCTCGGCATCAACGCTTACCACGGTGACGCTTCCGCTAGCCTCATCCAAAACGGCAAACTAGTTGCAGCCATTGAAGAAGAACGCTTCACCAGAGTCAAACATTGGGCAGGATTTCCTACTCAATCGATCCAATATTGCCTCCAAGTTGGTGGTATTAGTCCCAGTGAACTGGATCATGTTGCCGTTTCCTTTAACCCGAAAGCCAATCTCAATCGCAAGCTAATCTTTATCCTCAAAAAGCGACCGACTTTAAAGTCCCTCTTAGATCGCTTTAACAAACAAAGTAAATCTATTTCTCTGAAAGAGAATTTAGCCCTAGCTTGCCAATGCCATCCCGATGAAATTCGCGCTACAATCTATAGCCTAGAACACCATAGCACTCATCTCGCTGGTTCCTTTTTTGTCTCCCCCTTTGAGAAAGCCGCTGTTCTATCTGTTGATGGGATGGGTGACTTTGTTAGTACGCTCTCTGGTGCAGGAAACCACAACCAATTAGAATACTTTTCACGCACCCAATTTCCCCACTCCCTCGGCTATCTTTACAACGCTATTACCCTCTATCTCGGCTTCCCCGCCTACGGTGATGAATATAAAGTTATGGGATTAGCTCCCTACGGAGAACCAGAATATCTGGAAGCATTCCGGCGAATTATTTATCCCAAGGGCGATTCGTTTGAACTAAATCTCGACTACTTCACCCATCATCAACAAGGTATTACGATGAATTGGGAAAACGGCGCTCCGATTGTTGCTCCATTTCACAGTCATGAATTGGAAAAATTGCTTGGAGTCATGCGCCAACCTCACTCAGAACTAACCCCAAAACATCAAAATATTGCCGCCTCACTCCAATCGATTACCGAAGAAATCCTTTTCCACCTATTAAATCGATTGTACGATCGCTTCCCCAGTGAGAATCTCTGTTTAGCGGGTGGTGTCGCTATGAATTCTGTTGCTAATGGCAAGATTAGCCAAAATACTCCGTTTAAAAACATCTATATCCCACCAGGTGCCGCCGATAATGGCACATCCTTTGGTGCGGCTTTTTATGTCTGGAATCAAATCCTCAAACAATCACGCCAATTTGTTCTCGATCATGCCTTTTGGGGTTCAGAATTTTCGGAAGAAGACTGTCTAATTGCCCTACAAAAACATCACCTTAAACCTCATAAAATTGCCCGAGAATCGCTTCTAGATTATGTGGTAGATGCCCTGTGTGCAGGGAAAGTTGTTGGCTGGTTCCAAGGACGAATGGAATTTGGAGCAAGAGCTTTAGGCAACCGCTCTCTCCTAGCCGATCCTCGCCGTGAAGATATGCGGGATATCATTAACTTGAAAATCAAATTCCGGGAGAAGTTTCGTCCCTTTGCTCCTAGTATTTTAGAAGAGTATGTGGGCAAATACTTTGCAGTTGACGCGCCTGTTCCTTTTATGGAAAAAGTATTTATAGTCCGTCCTGAAGTCCGCTCTCAAATTCCTGCTGTAACTCACGTTGATAATACTGGTCGTTTACAGAGTGTCAGTCGTCAAACGAATCCTCTCTATTGGGATTTAATTAATACTTTCCATCAACGGACGGGTATTCCTTTACTGCTGAATACCTCTTTAAATGAAAACGAGCCAATTGTTAGGACTCCCGATGAAGCGATCAAGTGTTTTCTTCGCACTCAAATGGATGCTTTAGTCTTAGGTTCCTATTATATTGATCGCAGTCAGATTCAGTAGACCTCTCCAGAAATTAGGTTTTCCCTTAGACAGGGTAAGGGTTTCAGATTCTTTTTTGGAGAGGTCTAGTAGTTAAAATGAGCATGATGGCTCATCGTGGCGATCGCTGACTCTGCCCTTGGATTCGTGCATGATCGCCTTGCTGAAAATGCGCTACCATAGCCCAAAAACCGCATATTGATGAATAGTGTGCATCTTAAGCGCAAAGGATACCGCTTGCTATTCTGGGCTACCTCTACCCTCATCCTCCTGCTAATTAGTATCATTCCTATACGACTGGCGATCGCATCTTACCAAGCGCCCCATCCCCAAGCTATCCTTACCCTAGGTGGTGGTTCAGAGCGTGAGAAATTTACTGCCCAATTTGCTCAATCCTACCCTAACCTAGAAATCTGGGTTTCCTCTGGCTCTCCGCCCAAAACAGCCCGTGCTATTTTTGATGATGCAGGTATCCCAGCAAAACGGCTAAATTTAGATTATCGTGCGGTCGATACTGTTACTAATTTTACTTCTTTAGTCGCAGACTTCAAGCGCCGCAACATCCAACATATTTATCTTATTACCTCCGACTTTCACATGAAACGAGCCAAAGCGATCGCTATTTTTGTGTTAGGGAGTCAAGGTATAACATTCACTCCTATCTCTGTTCCATCGAAACAGTCTACTGAATCTTGGTTCCGTGTCTTTCGTGACAGTAGTCGTGCTATTTTATGGATTGTTAGTGGTAGGACAGGTGCTAGCTTAAACCCTCGATTTTCTTCTATAGTCTCAAAGAACAAACAACAAACAACAAACAGCCGACAACCAACTTTTAATCCCCCCACTTCCGCAACAAATTTGCATAACTTTTCGAGAGCAAATCAAACTCTACCGTCTTCCCTTCTTTGGCAAAAATTGACCGACGAGCTGTATCCAAATCAAACAAAATTTCTCGTTCATTCGGATCACGAATCAAACTCTGAACCCAGCCTACAACTGCCAACCTTACGCCTTCAATCACAGGCTCTACCCGATGTAACGTTGAAGATGGGTAAACAATCATCGACCCAGCTTCAAGTTTGTAGATACGCTCATCATCACTGCATTCAATCACTAATTCACCACCTTGATAACTTGCAGGCAAACTGAGAAATAACGTAAAAGAAACATCGGATCGCCAAAACTCTTGATTCCCCATGAACGCATTATCAACGTGCCTGCCGTAAGACATCCCTTTCTCATAGCGGCTAAATACGATAGAGTGAATAATTTTAGGTTGGGCTGCGCTCTGAAATAAAGCATTGCGTTTTAGGGCACTCTTAACAAGTTCGTGTAAATCTTTGAAACAACTTGCTTGGCGGTTAAGTTGCTGATTATTTTTAACAAACTTGGCGTGCCATCCGGCTGTCGTTTTCCCATCCACAAAATCAGCTTTATCCAGACTTTCAATAATCAATTTCAATTCCTCTGGAGTGAGAACTTCATTAATGCCAAAAATCATTGTTTAAACTTTCACTAAATTAGGTATAGCCAGTCTCAATTAATTATAAACAGCCCTTCTTGATTTCCCGCTCCTCTTTTCTCATTTGCTGTGCCCTTGGCAGACGGCTTTATAAGTTTAGGGAAGGATTACTTGCAAATTTATTGCAATAACATTATAGTGAGAAACGATTTGAGTAGCCCTTAAGGCTTAATACTATCAATTGAGGAGTGTCAAAATGCAATCAAAAACCATTCAATTATTTGTGGCTCTAAGCTTGGCAGCTACCCTTGGTGCCTGTAATGCAGGCAACCCAGGCACTGAAGGCGGTGAAGCCGAGGAAGCTGCCCCTCAAACGGAGCAAATTCAAGAGGATGAAGCCTCTGAAGGCGGCGAAGGCGGTGAAGGTAAGGAAGCCCAAGAAGGTAGCCAAGAGGGCGAAGAGAATGAAGAAGCTGAAGGTGGTGAAGGTGGCGAAGGTGGCGAAGGTGGCGAAGGTTGATCGAGATAGCAAACAAGTCTTAGGTTTTAGGTTTAAGAGGGTGTTTGAAAACAGGTAAGGGAGTTCTCAATAAAAACAGTACTGACGCAGAGAAAAGCTTTCAAGCACCATCAGTAGGGGCGCATATCGATGCGCCCTCACCCTATGTGGGGTTCCGTGGGTAAGTCCCAAGTTTGTTTCATCAACCCTGATTCAAAGTACGGTCAATACGACTAAAATTGGGGGATGGAACCGAATCTATTTAGGTTGAAGTTTTTTGTATGCTAAATATCAGAAAGAGGCATTGAACTAGCGCCTCACCTAATTAAAAGAAACCTTTAGGAGGAAACAAGTATGGCACTCATTCGTTGGGAACCTTTCCGGGAAATTGAAAGCTTGCAACAAGAAATGAACCGCCTATTTGACACCCTCACACCGACACGCAATAACGAATGGGCAGGTTCGTTTATCCCTCCAGCGGAAATGCACGAAGATGCAGAAGCGATTCATCTCAAACTCGAAGTTCCTGGGATGGAAAGCAAGGATTTGGATATTCATGTGACAGCGGAAGCGGTAGCTATTAGCGGCGATCGCAAATCTGAAACCCGAACGGAAGAAAAAGGTGTCACTCGGAGTGAATTCCGTTATGGCAAATTCCAACGGGTGATTCCCTTACCCGCCAGGATTCAGAATGATAAAGTGCAAGCTGAATACAAAAATGGTGTGTTGAACCTCACCTTGCCGAAAGCGGAAGAAGAAAAGACCAAAGTTGTTAAAGTCAACCTCGGTTAATTGAGAAATAGCGTGGCGGTTGAAACCACAGTGATATCTACAAAACCCGCAAGGTAAGAGTTAGGAAACCTCTAATTTTTCAGTAAGTCCGCGTCAGGCGGACTTTGTTTTTGAGGAGGGTACTGAAGTGAGGCTAAATCTTGGCAGCGGATGTGGCAGCGGA
>DNGI01000009.1 GCA_003486645.1 Cyanobacteria bacterium UBA11370
GTTTGTTGTTTGTTGTTTGTTTTCCCTGCGTCCTCGTGTCTTGCGTCTTGAATTTTCTTTTGGTGAGAATAAAGAAGCTAAAAATCACTTACACTAAGCTTTCTGGCTTGAGTAAATTTTAAGAATGAAATAGCCCTCCCCTGCAAGGAGAGGGAGTAATATAAACAATCAACCCGAAAACTCTTATTCAAAACTGCTATATCCAGGATTCTAGTTCTTACCTGTAATATCCTGAACCAATTCTTTGGCACTTTCGATCAAACCCTGATCAGGTTGAGATTCTTTGTATTCTGCATATTCTTCTTCATACAACTTTTCTACACCTCTGATCGGGTCTTCTTGAAGTGCCTGGGTTGCTTCTTCATAAGCCATTTGTTTTTCTTTTTGTGACATTCCCAGTTCGGTTTTATCACCTGATGGTGGAGTGGTTAAAGGGTTTTGAGATACGGCTAAAGCGGATGGATTGCCAAAAACAAATAAACCTGGTAAGGTCAACAAAAAAACTAAACTAAAAACCAAAATTGCACTAAAAAATTGCTGGATTGTTCCTAAAAAACGTTGCATTCCAATCTCCTTGTTCTTTATGGTTTGTTCAGGGTTAAACTTGGGGAATCACTGATCAATACCCCTCTGTGCCCAATTTAATGATTGAGCTAAAGGATATGTTACGGTTTTTGTTACAGCTCTTACTTCTACCCGAAGATATAAAATACTAGTTTCAATTGCCTTACCCAGAATTAAACAGATAGGAAGATGGAGGGAGTTTTTAGTAAGGTGGCAGTGCCCACCCTACATAGAGTTCTGTGGAAGTTGTGTAAAATCTAAAATCTAAAAAGGTATTCCTTTCTCTTTTCTTCAGGGATATTCTTATTTAAGGGAATAACAAAACGCGATCGCACTCCCTTGATTGCCTAATAATTCAATTCACCCTATAGTTCATCCCAATAATTATTTTGTCTCAAACAAATAACGTACCTAAATCTATAGGACTTTACGATAAAAATTGTTCTGAAAAGCTTAAATTTCTGGCAATCCCTGATTACCATGGGATATGATCTGGTTTTTCCAAGCTAGTTTGCGCGTGTCTATGTTGGAGTTTTTGACAAACCTACTGTTGCCCTACCTGTTGCTCCTCCAAGGACACTCTGACCTCTGGCAACCTGAATTACTAAGACTACATATTATTGCAGATTCTCTGATTACTCTAGCTTACTATGCCCTAGGAGTAATCCTGATGTACATTGTCTATAAGCAGTACATTCTACCCCAAGGGTGGATACTCGGCTTGTGTGGAGTGTTGTTCATTGCTAGCGGTAGCACCCACCTAATAGACGTTTGGACGTTTTGGTATCCCGTGTACGGGTTATCGGGTGTGATTAAAGCGATCGCCGCCCTCATCGCTTGGTATGGTGTTGTCAAACTGGTCATGATTGCCGCACGGCTCGACAATCCAGAGGGTCAGGCTCTAGGATTGCTAGGGATGATGCGTGATATTGTCTATTCTCTGCGTCATAGCATTACTTCACACCAACAAACTGAATTAGCTCTAAAAGCGAGTGAAGAGCGGTTAAGCTTGTTAATTGATGGGGTCAAGGATTATGCGATTTACTTACTCGATTGTGAAGGGAATATTATTAGTTGGAATGCAGGTGCAGAACGCTTAAAGGGATATTCAGCACAGGAAATTATTGGTCAAAATTACTGCCGTTTTTTTACTCCAGAAGATATCAAACAAGGAAAGCCAGAACAATCTTTACAAATAACAGCAGAAGTGGGTCGGTTTGAGGATGAAGGTTGGCGAGTACGCCGGGATGGTTCACTATTTTGGTGCAGTACAATTATTACAGCCCTCAAAAATGAATCCGGACAACTACGCGGGTTTGCTAAAGTAACACGGGATAGTACGGAGCGCAAGCAAACAGAAATTCGCTTACAATTGCTAGAACGAGCGATCGCTGCCAGTAGTAATGGGATTGTGATTACTGATCCAACTCAACCCGATAACCCCGTTATTTTTGTTAATCCAGGGTTTGAACGCATTACAGGTTACTCCGCCGAGGATGTTATTGGTCGAAACTGTCGTTTTTTACAGGGTTCAGAAAGAAATCAATCGGCTTTGAAGGAACTGCAAGCATCGCTAACAGAAGAACGAGATTGCCATATTATTCTCCGAAATTATCGCAAAGATGGCACACTGTTCTGGAATGAATTATCCATTTCTCCAGTCCGAGATGCCAGCGGGAAATTAACTCATTATCTAGGGGTTCAAACGGATATTACAGAACGCAAGCAGGCAGAGGAAGAACGCGATCGCTTTTTTACCCTCTCCCTGGATATGCTTTGTATTGCTGGTTTTGATGGCTATTTTAAGGAATTGAATCCAGCTTGGGAAAAAATTTTGGGTTTTACTCAAGCAGAGCTTTTAGGAAAACCTTACCTTGAATTTGTCCATCCCGATGACCAAGAGGCTACAATTGCTGAAGCTCAGAAATTAACAACAGGTGTCGATGCGATCGCCTTTGAAAATCGTTATCGTTGTAAAGATGGTTCCTACAGATGGATGGCGTGGAATGCCACTCCTTTTATTGAACAAGGATTAATCTACTGCGTTGCTCACGATATTACCAAACGCAAGCAAACTGAAGCTGCACTCCGAGAAAGTGAAGAACGTTGGCAATTAGCGCTGCGCGGAAATAATGATGGGATTTGGGATTGGAATCTCAAAACCAATGATGTCTTTTTCTCGGCGCGATGGAAGGAAATGTTGGGCTATGAAGACCATGAAATTGCTAATCATATTGATGAATGGAGTAAACGAGTTCATCCGGATGATTTGAGGTGCGTAAGACAAGCTATTCAAGATCATTTTGCCAAAAAAACTCCGTTTTACATCAGTGAGCATCGGGTTCTGTGCAAAGATGGTAACTACAAATGGATTCTGGATCGGGGTCAAGCCCTTTGGGATGACGAGGGAAACCCGGTACGGATGACAGGTTCCCATACTGATATTACTGAGCGCAAGCAGACAGAAGAAGCGCTGAACTATTCCCAGTCTCTCTTAGCTGGAGTGTTGAATAGTTCCTTAGATGGTGTGATGGCGTTTGAGTCAGTTCGGGATACTCAGGGCACGATTATTGATTTTAAGTGGCTTTTGATTAATCCAGCCGCTGAAAAAATGGTAGGGCGGACAAGTCATGAACTAGTGGGTAAGTGTTTACTCAAAGAAATGCCTGGAAATCGAGAAACAGGATTGTTTGATTTGTATGTTCAGGTTGTTGAAATTGGGAAACCGTTAGAACAGGAATTTTATTACGAACACGAACAGGTAAAAGCCTGGTTTCATATTGCCGCTGTTAAGTTGGATGATGGGTTTGCGGTGACATTCTGTGATATTACTCAGCGTAAACACGCTCAGGAGGAACTTCAACAACAACGGGACTTCCTGAATATTGTGGTAGAGACAGCTAGCGAAGGGATTACTGTTAGTGACGAGACCGGAAACTTCTTTATCTATAATTCTTATATGCAGGAGATTACAGGGTACTCCCGTGAGGAGGTTCATAACTCCGGCTTACTGACCCTACTCTATCCTGAGCGTATCTACCGCGCTAAAGCCTATGCCTCTTTGCAAGCTGCACTGCAAGGACAGGATGTTAATCATCAAGAGTGGCAAATTACCCGCAAGGATGGCAAGCAGCGGAGTGTCTTGATCTCGACGAGAACCTTGAGTTACAATCAGCATCGCTGGCTACTCGCTACCGTTGGAGATATTAGCGATCGCAAACGCGCCGAACAAGAACAACGAGAAGCCGAAGCCGCCATCCGTGCCTTATATCGAGTCGCTTCAGCGCCAAAACTCACCTTTGACAAACGCTTACAAGGGTTGTTGGCAATGGGACGGCGACACTTGGGTCTTGACATTGGCGTGCTTTCATGTATTCAAGGGTCACGCTATGAAGTAATTGCAGCTCAAGTCCCGCCTCGGTTTTCTCTGGAAATGAAGGCTGGAGATGTTTTTGATTTAGATCAGACGATTTCCCGCGAAACGATCCAAGCCAAAGAACCCATTTGTTTCGAGTCAGTTACAGATTCTAACTGGAGTAATCATTCGAGCTGTATCCCCTTCCCAATCCAATCTTACATCGGGATGCGCGTGATGGTCGGTGGACTTCCTTACGGAACGCTCAACTTTGCCAGCTTGCACCCCCGATCTTTACCCTTTAAAACCAGCGATCGCCAACTCTTAAAACTGATGGCACAATGGGTCGGTAATGAGATCGAACGGACTTCAGCCAAAACTGCCCTAGAACGGCAACTGCAACGGGCGCTACTACTCGAACGCATTACCCAAGAAATTCGCCAAAGCCTAGATACTAAACAAATCTTCCAAACCGCCGCCACTCAAATTGGTCAAGCGTTTGGGGTAAATCGCTGCTTGATTCACAGCTATATTATTGAACCAACTCCCAAAATCCCTTTAGTGGCAGAGTATTTAGAATCAGGGTACGAATCCATGATGGGTTTGGAAGTTCCGATTATCGGCAATCCTCATGCCCAACAAGTACTCTCCCAAGATCATGTTGTGGTTTCCACAGATGTGTACACTGATCCCTTGCTCAAAGATACCTCCGCCATCTGCCATCACATTGGACTCAAATCCATGCTATCCGTCCGCACCTCCTATCAAGGAGAGACGAATGGTATTATTGGTGTTCATCAGTGCGATCGCTTCCGTGAATGGACAAATGATGAAATCGAACTCCTAGAAGCGGTGGCGGCACAAGTGGGAATTGCCCTCGCTCAAGCTGAACTATTAGCTCAAGAGAAACAGCGACGGGAAGAATTAACGATCAAAAACCTGGCGTTATACAAAGCTAAACGAGAAGCCGAAGTCGCTAATCGAGCGAAGAGTGAATTCCTCGCCATGATGAGTCACGAAATCCGCACGCCGATGAATGCGGTGATTGGCATGACCGGACTGTTGTTGGATACCCAACTCACACCCCAACAGCGAGACTTTGTGAATACGATCAGTAGTAGTGGTGAAACCCTACTCACTATTATTAACGATATTCTCGATTTCTCTAAAATTGAGTCGGGCAGATTGGAGTTAGAAGAGCAACCCTTTGAGTTGCGACTTTGTGTTGAGGAAGCCTTAGATTTAGTAGTCTCCCAAGCGGCGACGAAAGGATTGGAACTTGCCTACCTGATTGAACCAGGTACTCCCTCAATCTTTATCGGTGATATTACCCGTCTGCGCCAAATCTTAGTTAACCTCCTCAGTAATGCGGTGAAGTTTACCGAAAAAGGAGAAGTCGTTGTTTCCGTTTCCTCCATTCCAACCAACAAGGGAGTGGGGAGTGGGGAGTGGGGACAACCAACAACAAACAACCAACAACAAACAACCAACAACAAACAACTAACAACCAACACCCAACAAAATTACGAAATCCAATTTGCGGTTCGGGATACGGGAATTGGTATTCCTCCTGAACGAATGAATCGCTTATTTAAGCCTTTCAGTCAGGTTGATGCGTCGATGACTCGTCATTATGGTGGTACGGGATTGGGGTTAGCCATCAGCAAGCGGTTGTGCGAACTGATGGGGGGTCAGATGTGGGTTGAGAGTCGGGTTGGGGAAGGGTCTACCTTTTACTTTACGGCGATCGCTCAGTCGGTTCCGAGTTCGGCGATCGTTGATTTATATGTGGCTCAACCGGAGTTAACCGGAAAACGGCTCCTTGTCGTTGATGATAATGCCACTAACCGCCAAATTCTCACCTTGCAAGCCCAATCCTGGGGGATGGACGTTAAAGCAGCAGAGTCGGGTCTGCAAGCGCTAGATTGGTTGACGGATGGAGAGCGGTTTGATATTGCGGTTCTGGATCTGCAAATGCCCCAGATGGATGGTTTGAGTCTGGCAAGTAGTATCAAATTTTTACCCACTTGTCAAGAACTGCCGTTAGTGATGCTGAGTTCTGTGGGTCGGCAACCGCTGGAAACACGCCAGGAAGGGGCAAATTTTGCTGCCTTTCTGACCAAACCGATTAAGCAATCCCAGCTCTATAATATGCTTATCGGGATTTTAGGCCGACAGCGAATCTCAGTTCGCCCCAGCAATACAGCCGTAGGACTATTAAACTCACCGTTAGCCCAGCCCCTACCCCTACGGATTTTACTGGTGGAGGACGTGGCGGTCAACCAGAAGGTGGCTCGCCAAATGTTGCAGCGGTTGGGCTATCGGGCTGATGTCGCCAATAACGGACAAGAGGCACTCGAATCCTTGCGCCGTCAGTCTTATAATGTGGTCTTTATGGATGTCCAAATGCCGGAAATGGATGGATTGGAGGCGACTCGTCGCATCCGCGAGGAATGGTCATCTCCGTCCCAACCTTGGATTATTGCGATGACGGCCCATGCCATGCAGGGCGATCGGGAACAGTGCCTGCGGGTGGGTATGAATGACTATATCAGCAAGCCAATTCGACCGGAAGCGATTGTCCAAGCGCTGAATACGTATTTTCAAGTTCATCATCAAGCTACGTCCCCAACCTTTGGCATGAAGCAGGAACTCTCTCCAATTGAGGCAGTCTTGGACTCAATTGAAGTACCCCCGATTGATGCTCAGGTGCTGGAAGCGTTGAGAGAGATTGCTGGGGATGATTTTGAGGGATTGCTGGCTGAAGTGATTGATAGTTATTTAGAAGACTCACCTCCTAGGGTAGAGGCGATTGGTGAGGCGATCGCTCATGAAGATGCTAAAGCCCTGCAACAATCCGCTCATGCCTTGAAGTCATCAAGTTTAACGATTGGTGCAACCTCGCTGTCTCGGCTTTGTGCTGCACTGGAAGCCATGGGTCGTAATGGGACAACGGACGGTGCGGCTACCTTATTATCACAGCTTGAGATGGAGTATGAGCGAGTCAAGGTGGCTTTGGAACGAGAGCATCCCAGGAGAGAAGGATGAGTGAACCTGATTTGCAGGAAAAAAAACCCCTGATTCTGATCGTGGATGATGAAAAAACGTTGCGATTGGTACTGCGTCATGCGATGGAACAGGAGGGGTATCAGGTGCTTGAGGTTAATGATGGCGACCAATGTTTGGCGGTTTGTCAGCAGCAATTGCCGGATATTATCCTGTTGGATGCGATGATGCCTGTGGTGGATGGGTTTACCTGTTGCGCTCAATTGCATACCACATTTGGGGAACAATGTCCTCCGATTTTGATGATTACGGGACTGAATAATCAGGAGTCTGTTGATCGGGCGTTTGAGGCAGGGGCGACGGATTATATTACTAAGCCGATTCACTGGGCGGTATTGCGACAGCGAGTACGCCGTTTACTTCAGACTCAATGGGCAATGGCACAGTTACGCCGTAAGATTGAGCATGAACGTTTGCTGATGGCTCAGTTAGAGGCGGCGAATCGGGAGTTGCAACGCCTTGCTTCGTTGGATGGGTTGACTCAAATTGCTAACCGTCGTTCGTTTGATGAATGTTTGCAGCACGAGTGGAAACGATTGGCACGGGAGAAAGCACCGTTGTCATTGATTCTGTGTGATATTGATTTTTTCAAAGCTTATAATGATACCTACGGGCATCAAGCTGGGGATAAGTGCTTAAAAGAAGTTGCCCACATTTTACACCAGGCAGTGAGACGACCTGCGGATCTGGTTGCTCGTTATGGTGGTGAGGAATTTGTAATTATTTTACCCAATACTGAGGTTAAGGGAGCGGTTCTTGTTGCTCAGGCGATCCGGAGTAAGTTGCAAGCGGAAGCAATTCCTCATGCGGGGTCTCAGGCAAGTGGATGTGTTACCCTTAGCTTTGGGGTTGCTGGTATGATTCCTCGTCCGGGAACTTCGCCCAATGAGTTAATTGCGATGGCGGATCAAGCGTTGTATCAGGCTAAGTTGGAGGGACGCGATCGCGTGGTTTGCAATTTGGTTCAGGTTTCCCCGTCTATTCCTGAGAGATAAGAGATTTGGGCAAGAAGCCTAATAACCAATATTCATAATAGGTCGTTTTTGTCAATACCTATTAAGTCTTAATTTATTTTTGATTATAGAAAATCCAATTCTGGAAGTAGGAACTCCCAGAGAAGAAAGAATATAGTGGAATTTAGACTTGACACCCTATTGGGAAAATCCTACCACACCGACAAGCACTCGCAGGTAAAGGTTACATTTCCTTAGTTTTTGTCGTTGGATTTGCCCTTGTTCTTCAGCATTACACCGACTCCAAAGGAACCCAATGCTACTAACCCACCTACTGTACCGGGTTCGGGGACTTCGGTTTGTTCGTAACGATTTTCAACTAATGAAACGAATCCTACCCCTCTATTTTTCGCTGTAATTTCAAGTTTGTTCTCCACCCTTGCTTTGGACACGAGTTCTGTCAAATCCTCCCTATCGTTTAGGTAGTTTGGGGGATTAGTAACCATTAGCGAATCACTAGGATTAAGAAGAGACGTACCATCCGGTATATTTGTAATGCTCTGAGTAACTTTCGTGCTTACATTTCCATTAAGTAACGATCCAGGAGAACCTGCACCGTTGAACCTTAGTCTTGCAGCACTCAGTCGTTGGTTTGGGTCAAGAACTGTTACATCATAACCGAACAAAGCTGTTAGGCTTGATGGCGCAACTCTGCTTGGAGAACCAGCGGAAAAGGCTGTCTGGAACAGTAATCCAAAGGGGTCATTGTCAACAGTTCGGACGTTGATATTATTACAATCTCCAGGGGTTCCAACACCCGTAATCTGAACGCTACAAGTGAAGTTACTGAAGAGCTTGTCTCCAACAGTGATACTACCACCAGTACTGATCAGATTTGCTAGATTGAAGGTTGCTGCCTGAGCTGGAGCTGCTACCACTCCTAAAACAGTTGCGGTTGTAAAAGCGAGTGCTAATGTAGTTTTGCGAATCATGAGTCCTCCTAAGTGTTGAGTGCGACTTTAAGGGATTTTGGGTTGCTCCCTTTAAAGATGACTTATGCCTTGTTTTGGTGGTTCCGTTTCAGAATTGAACCAATACCCAAAGAGCCTAAAGCTAGCAAAGCCGCTCCTGTCGCTGGTTCAGGAACTGATGTTTCGCTAGGCTGTGTGATCATTGTGATCGATGCTCCATCAACAAGGAGAACATCTTTCTCAAATCTAGCTTTCAGTACAGGACGGGTAAAAGGAATATCGTCGGCTTCAAAGCTAGGATCGCTAGAATCACCTGGAGCAAAAACTGTAAGAAACCCAAGGGTTTCACCTGTATCAGGATCAGTAACGGTTTCTGTAATTGTCGCAAACCCATTAGGATTAGTGGCTTGACCATCAAATCCTAGACCAATGTTTGTGAAAGGTTTACTGGGATCTTTTGCCGTCGCCGTGTACCCAATCAGGACATCAAGGAATGAACCTTCCGCCGCAAAGAAGTTACCAGTGAACTTTAGACCATTTCCACTTCCAACTGGAAGGATAGAAACCTCAATCTCATCACAAGTAACGGGTGTGTTCGTTCCGAGATCGGTACTAATAAAACAATCGAAGTCGCTAAATGTTCTATCTGCCGTCTCTAGAGTCCCTCCTCCCAAAAGAGATCCCAAACTAATCGCCCCGGCTGGAGCAGCTAGCGCTCCCAAAACTGTAGCGGTTGTAACAGTAGCAGCGATCGCCCATTTCCCAATCATCATTTTAGGTTCCTACTTTGAATTACTTACGGATAATTACAGACTCTCGAATAATCAGTACAAGAAGCTCTTGTTTATTTTTCTTCAATGTACCTGTATTATGCGTGTTTTCGCTAGTCCCTGTAGGCAAGTTTTGATGAAGCTTCTGTAAAGATTTGAATGAAGATCGGGGCTACAAAAAGTGATTTTTGATACAAATTAGCTCTGGATTGGGTCAATGGGGTTAAGGATGCGATCGCGCCATCTCTCCTAGGGTAGAGGCTTCTTCTGGTCATGGCTTAAAAACAATCGCCCCTTGGGTTTTAGTTGCAAAGGGCGATCGTATAGTCTTCGAGGAAGAGCGAGATTTCTCAGTTGATCTAATGGAAATTGGGGTTAAGGATTTTTCTGAATAGTCCCCAGTTTTCAGGTTGATTCAGTAAAAAGCTACAGCTTGCGGCTATTAAGCTTTGTTCTTTTTGCGATTACGGGCGAATGCGAGTGAGCCAGCGACTAGACCTAAACCTGCTAGTGTGGTAGGTTCGGGGACATCAGCAACCTCAACTGTGAAAGTACCGGAAAAAGTACCATTGTTTTGGATGAAGGTGCCAGAAAGGAAACCTACACCGGGTGCTGAATTAGTTGGGCTAGTGCTACTGAATGTGCCTTTAACGTTGCTCAGTGTGAAGACCCCATTTGTACTACCGAAAACAAATTTGTCTGTTATTGCCTCATCAATGGTGAATGTAAAATTATCACCTGGAATCACTGCCGATAGGAACGTCTTGCCGACATAGGTACTAGGATTGTTAAAGTCAACACTCAGAATGTCGTAGTTTGGGTCATTGGTAGCACCATTGTTTGCAAAACCACTAAAGGAGCCAGTTGAATCATTCCCAATTCCAAAAGTGCCTGTTCCACCTATATTCGTAAGAGTCGAAGGGGTAGTAGAGCCGTCAAAGAAGCGAAGACTTAAAGGATTTGCAGCGGTATTGATAAAATCTGCATTGACTTGAAGTATAGATCCGTTGGTGAAGGTTACTGCTTGTGCTGATCCAGCATTAGTAAATACACCAGCAGCGACTAAGGGAAGTACAGCGAGAGAACCGATAATTGCGTTTTTCATTGAGATTATTCCTGATTGGCGAACAAGTTAGGAGTAATTAAAGGGACTTCAACTAGATTAAGTATTTTCCTCAGCCGAGTTTTTTTCTCCTCAACCTAAATCAATATTACTTACAGTCCTTGCTCTTGGCTATAAAGGCTTCATGAACTTTCTGTAAAGTTTTTGTAAAGTTGCCCTTCAAGCCTGGATTACTATCAGCCAAGTAGCGTAATTTTTTGAGTTTGAAGTGGTACAAAAGACCAATTTATAAGTTCTTCGTCTAGATCAGTACTCAGCCAAGTAGCGTAATTTTACCAGCTCCCCTCATCCACTGGGATGACTTTTAAGTATTTTTTGGTATAATCCCGCAGCCGAAGTGGCGGCTAGGATGTTAAGCATTCAGGATGTTAGGAGATATTTCCAATGATTGGTCAACCCCAACGTCAATTAATTACTCCCGTGGAGTATCTCGAATGGGAGGAACAACAACCCATTAAGTATGAATATATTGATGGGGAAGTCTTTGCGATGACAGGAGGAACCCTTCCTCATAACTCCATTGCCGTAAATCTTACATCTGCACTCAAAAATCACCTACGAGGTAAAGGCTGTAAAGTTTTTAAAGGAACAGAACTAGAGATATATTTAACCAGTGTTGATTTCCATTGTCCTATTTCTTTGGTGTATGAGGATGTTGTTTTTCCTGAAGATGATTCAGAAGACAGTCCCGATTACTAACTTACTAACTCACTTAGACTGCCTGTGCTAAACAGATATTTTGCTATAAAAAAATTGGGGTTAAGGATTTCTCCTCTACTCCCCAATTTGTAGTATCAATGAAAAGCTAGAGCTTGGTGCTATTCAGCCTGATTCTTTTTACCACGACGGGACATCACCAGAGAACCAGCGACTAAACCTAACCCTACCAATGTAGTTGGTTCGGGAACAGAAGCACTTATAAAAACACCAGAAAAACTAGCGTTTAGTCCGTTAGAGGAGGCCATCGCTGTTAACACACCAGGTTTTCTTAGGGTACTTTGGAAAGTTACTGTACCTGCACCATTAGACATTTGACCATCTGCACTTGTAAAGAATCCAGAGACTCCCAATGATATAGAAGTACCCGTAAAATTACCGTTATTATCAAACATTTCCTCAATGGAGTAACTTCCGATACTCAACAAGGAAAAAGTATTTTGCCCATCGTTTGTAGTAGCGTTGTTTGCAAATGGACCACTTAACTGACCTAAATCCAAAAAATTGCTTAGTAATGGGCTATCTTTGGTTCCCCCATTACTAGGAATCAGTGGTGCAGGTATAGATTTGATCGTTGCAGCATCAAACGAAGAAAAAGTACCAGTTTGGTTAGTTACAAAAACACCTCCTGGATTAGGGCTAAAGTTGATCTTATTTGAAAAAAGGGTGGAATTAGTAACAAGGGGAAGACTGCTATTTATTCCTGGAGAGATGCTAAATTCACCAACTAAAGCAGCCGCACTAGCTGAACTAGCATTGGTAAATACACCACCAACAACTAAGGGAAGAACAGCGAGAGAACCTAGAATTGCTTTTTTCACGACAGAGGACTCCTGATTGAAGAGCGAGTTAGAGAGAGGCAATTTAACGTTTTAAAAACCCGGACAAACTGGCTTGTTTTTTCTCCAGCTAAATTAATATTAATCAGAGTTTTTACGATTTGCTATAAAGGCTTGATGAACTTTGTATAAAGTTTCGATGAAGTTACCTCTCTGTCTTCATAGATAATCCGAATGCCGACTTAATCGCTACTGTCTTTGTTCCCAAACACAAAAAATCCGTGGAAAATTTGTATGAGTAGTCACACGTTAATCTGTCGATATTAAGCACCGCCAATTCCCGCCGCAAATGTACGGAGGTACTCTTGACGCAATCTCGCATCCGCTTTACGATCAGTACGTAACTCCAAAACTCGGAGACCTTTGCTAGGTAAGGGGTTTAGCAACTGCGTCAACTCCTCCCAAGACTCAATTAACTGATGTTCGACCCCATAACTAAAGCACAACTGAGCAACGTTAACATCTTGAGGTGTAGCAAAAAATTCCTCAAAAGGTGGCTCAAACTCTGCGATCGCTAACATTTCAAAGATACCGCCACCCTGATTATTGATTAAAACAATTGTTAAATGCCCAACTAACTTACGGTTCAGTAAGAATCCATTTGTATCATGCAGCAACGCTAAATCACCCGTCAGCATTACCGCACTTTGATTACGATGCGCGATACCCAAAGCAGTGGATAAAGTCCCATCAATCCCATTCGCACCCCGATTAAAATAAGGCTGAATTCCTGTATTACCAGGACACCAAAAGAATTCGACATCTCGCACGGGCATACTATTCGCAATGAATAATGGCGTACCTGGAGGTAAGATTTGAGAAAGTAACCAAGCCGCTTTCCCTTCAAATAAGTGACTCAGGCTAGCCATTGTTTCATTAATTGCTGTTCTTACCCATGCTTCCGCCTCACACCAGTTTTGTAAATAGGTGTTAGTTGTTGGTTGTTG
>DNGI01000146.1:0-208 GCA_003486645.1 Cyanobacteria bacterium UBA11370
AACGCTGACCAGTAATAGGGATGAGTGAATCGTTGATTGCGTAAAACCGCTAATTGGGCACGGCGGAGGGCTTCCGCTTTGGTCATCGGATCGCCTGATTCAGTTTGGGAACGGGCTAACTCCTGGTAGAAGTGAGTCATTAATAAGGATGTGGCTTCATCACTGACATACCACAGACTGGCAACCGTACTGCGTGCCCCTGCCCGTA
>DNGI01000146.1:422-2867 GCA_003486645.1 Cyanobacteria bacterium UBA11370
GTACTGCGTGCCCCTGCCCGTACTGCGACCCCAGCTAATCCTAATGCTGCCCGGTTGTCTCCTGCGGCGGTTCGGCACGCACTGAGGACAAGTAATTCAATGGGGCGAATCTGCTGTTTGTCTGCACGCAGCAAGCTATTGAGTTCATCCACATTGAGTCGATCATCCCAGGTGAGTAGAAACGTGTCTTCTGCTTTAGAACTAAATTCTCCGTGGGTGGCTAAATGAACGACTTGGAAGGATGATGTGTTAACTGCTTTTTTGAATGTCGATTCCGTGAAGGATTGATTTAACAATACCTCAGAAGAAGCTGCTACCTCAATCCCTTCAAATTCTAATTTAACATTGGGGAGCGCTCCAAATCCTTGGCGAGCTTGGGTCAGTCCAGCACCAAGAACCTGAAGTTGCTCTCGTGGTAGAGGTTTGGGGTCTATAAGTTGCAAACTGGGGGCAACAGCAACGGCGTATTTTTCGACTAAATATTGCTTACCATCGTAAAGGGCAGCGATAGAGATATTTCGGAGAAATCCGTCTGATACAAACACCAGATTTTTGATGCCACTTGCTGTTAGTTCAGCTTCAATGGGACGGATTAACCAATCGTAAACTGTTTGGGAAAGTTGCAAGCGGTTTTTATTAAACGGTCGTTCCCGTTCAACAGCGAGAGACTCGCGCATTTTTTTGAGTGTATTGTCTATTTCTAATTGGGGTAAGAGGGTGGTGTAGTGGCGGAGGGGTTTTCCAGGTAAGGTAACGATTACTTCCAAACGGTTATTTAAAATAATCGTATAAAAAATTGCGGCGGTTGGGTCTAACTGGTCAATTTGTACGGGTTTAGCATCTAAACAAGCATCCCGAAAAAAATTATCTAACTCAGCTAATTGGAGGGCTTCGATCGCATCCCTTGCTTGTTTGAGTTCTTCTTGATTTGCTCCGGGTTGCAGGAGTAAATCTACTAATTCTCGATAGACAGGTTCGACGGATTCTCGAAAAGAAAATTGAGCATCGGAACTAATGGCAACTAAATCACTACGCAGGGATTTGAGAGTTTTAATGGATTGAGTGTAAGCCGCGATCGCGCCTTGACGATCCCCTTGTTTTTTAACGATTCGACCTAACTGCCATTGCCACTGATAAGTAATATCCGACGCATTGATTCCTTGAGCAATTAATAAGGCTTTTTCAGTTAGCGATCGCGCTTCATCCCAGCGTTGATTTTGTTCATACAATCCCCCTAAACTGCCGATGGCATAAGTTTCGGCTCGTTTATCTCCTAGGTTTTGAGCCTGTTTTACAGCCGTTACGAGGTCATTCGCAATTGAAGCTTGAGCATCGGAAGTAGGACGAGTTGCGAATTCTGTTGCTCTTCTATTTTCTAATTTTATCTTACTCCTCGCTAAATTAATTTGGGCATAAACGGCGGTTTGACTGGGAGGTAATTCAGTTAATAAACTCTCAATTATAGGAATTATAGCTTTTGCTTTAGATTCTTGGTCTTGGTCGATTAATAAACTCAACTGATTGAGTTGTGCCTGAACTTGAAGACTAATCAAGGGAGACATTTCAGCAGCACGTTGATAAAAGTCTAGAGCGGTTTCCGGTTGTTGCTGCGATCGCGTTGTATTGCCTAAGCTTAATAGAGTAGTTGCGACGGCTTCTGGGCTTTGTAGTTTTTCAGAAATAACTAAACTTTGTTGTAAAATTTTATAGGATTCGGTTAATTGACCGATTTCACGCAGGACATCCCCTAAACTTTGTAGGGTTTTAACTTTTAGTAGGGAGTCGGGTTGTTCGTTAAGTGAGTCTTGAATTTCCGTTAAAGTCTTACTCGCTTGAGCATACAAACCTATTGCCTTTAAAGCTTGAACTTGATTAATTTTACTGCGTGTAAATCCAGTATTATCTCCAATTTGTTTGTAGATATCTGTTGCTCGTTTCCACGTTTCTACGGCATCTTCTGGCTGACCTATCAATAGTTGGATTTGACCTTGAACATCAAGGGTTTGAGCAAGTAGTTTGGTGCGTTCTTCTGTATTTGCTAGTGTTTCCAAACGATTAAGACTTTCACTAATAGAGTCGTTTGCTTTATTCCAATCTCCGAGTTGCTGATAGATTAACGCGAGATTTCTGAATACTCTTGCCTGACTAAGACTATCACCTTGAGTCGAATAGTTTGCGATCGCATCTTCTAACAAAGGAATGGCGGCAGTGAATTGTCCGTTTTCGTAAAGTTGTTGGGCTTGTTGTTCGCTATTGTGGGTTGGTTGTTGCGGGTTCGGGATAACTTGTGTGGTGTTTGTAGGAGGAGTTGACCTTATAGATGCTAAGGCTTGCTCTGTTAGTAAACTGCTACTAATTGATAAAATACAGCTAGTTAAAATAATAATAGTTTTCATTAGACCTGTTTTGAAAATGGGGAGTGGGAGACCGGGAGTGGGGGCAGGG
>DNGI01000389.1:0-9091 GCA_003486645.1 Cyanobacteria bacterium UBA11370
GACAAGGGGGACGAGGGGGACAAGGGGGACAAGGGGGAAAAACTGCGATAAAAACACCTCCTAATCCTTCACCAAACTCTGAATCAAATAAAATAATAGTCCTTCTCCTCGTAATAAGCTGTCACGCATTTAATTTGCATATAGTCAGCAGCTAGGATGCTTGTCAGTATTGGGTTTTTCCATTTTAAATTTTGAATTTTGAATTTTGAATTGCTTAGTTGTAGCGTAACAAATGTGAAAGGGTCTACCCATTAGGGAGGATAACCGTGTTTAAAAATAAACCACTGCTTCCTTAAAGGTCGGGTAATTTTACAGAAAAAAATGGTTACGGGTATTTGTACCCACTCCGGGATAAATACTCCAAGTAAACCGCGCCCATCATCGTCTTGGAAGAGAATAAAAAATCTCTCCACACAATAAACAAATAAAATTCCGCCTAAAAGATGAAATACTAAATTGCCGATATATAGTCCAAATACTCTCAGCAAGAAAAACCTCATGGGAACCCAAAGCCAGAATCTGACTAGGAATGAAGTGGTGACAAAGAGAAGTAGTCTTCGCATGGCGTTTATTTAGGTTCGAGTTTGCTTCACCGAAGACTTTTCTGCTGCAATGATATGTAAATCTACATCTTTTAGATAACGGAGTAACTGTTGAACGGGAGAACCTCGCAGCAACAAATCCCAACGGGATTTCTGAGTTTGTCCTAACACGACTTGAGTAATATGATAGTTGTGAGCTACCTCAGCGATCGCCTTGGGAATATTGGTACTGGTCATGCGTAAAAATTCACCCCCTACTTCCTGACACAAGTGTTGGCAGGTTTCCAAATATAGACTTTCTTCTTTAGTTAGAAATCGTTCTGGATGAGCAACAAATAACCCATACAAACGCGCCCTCATAATTGTCGCTAACCGCGTTCCTCGTCGCAACAATTGAACCGAGGTAGAATAAGTGGAAACACAGACAAGAACCCGTTCGTGAACACAGCAAAATTGACCCGCAGGGGTAGACGTTTCTGCTGCTTCTTCAATATTATCAGCCACTTCACGTAGCGCTAATTCTCGTAAAGCAACTAAATTACGCCGTTGGAAGAAATTTTGTAGAGATTGCTCAATTTTTTCGGGGGCGTAAATTTTCCCTTCTATTAATCGTTCTTCTAAGGTTTCTGGGGTGACATCAACAACAACAACTTCGTCTGCTTCATCTAATAGGCGATCAGGTATTCGTTCTCGCACAACAACACCTGTAATTTTGGCTACTAAGTCATTAAGGCTTTCTAGATGTTGAATATTAACGGTGGAAAAAACATCAATTCCCGCTGCTAAAATAACCTCAACATCTTGATAGCGTTTTTCTCTAAGAGAACCAGGTACATTGGTATGAGCGAGTTCATCAATAAGTACGAGTTGAGGTTGGCGTGCCAGAATTGCATCCGTATCCATTTCTGTTAGAGTTGTATTACCTCTAGTAATAGATAAACGAGGTAATAATTCTAATCCTTCTGCTTCAGCGGCGGTTTCCTTTCGTCCGTGAGTTTCTAATAACCCAATAACAACATCAATTCCTTCTTCTCTTAGTTCGCACGCTTCTTGCAACATCCGGTAGGTTTTACCCACGCCTGGAGCCATACCAATATACATTCTATGCTTGCCACGACGCGATTTATGATGTTTGTAACTTACGGATGAAGTTAGTTGATTGGTTAATTCATTCTTATCAATCATGAACACAAATAATTTGTGATTATAAGATAAATTGACATTTGCACAAAAGTTTTACCCTCTAATTAATAAATCGAGGGCTAAGTTTAGTTTTAAAACATTAACCCCTGGCTCACCAAAGATACCGATAAATCTACCATCGGTAGCTTTAGAAACGAGAATTTCAACCTGATTAGTATCGAGAGAACGCGCCTTAGCTACGCGGTCAATTTGCGCTCTTGCCGCCTCAATACTAATATGGGGATCTAAACTAGAACCAGAAGTATAAACTAAATCGGCAGTCGGTTGGATATTGGCTTGTTTCAGTTGAGCTACTGTTTCATTAATTCGCTTTAACAAATCTGGAGTATTGGGTTGACGATTATCGTTGAGTAACTGTTGGGTATTGCTAGGAGCAAGGTTACTAGCACCAGAAATTCCCGTTCTTTGAGCGATGTTATCAGGATTTTTGGGATCAAATTCTTGAGTCGTAAAGCTGCTATAATTGGTTGTACTGGGACGACTCCAGAAATATCGTTCATCAGTAAAAGATTGACCAATTAAAGCTGAACCGATAACCTGTCCTTGGGTATTTTTAATTAAGCTACCGTTGGCTTGATAAGGTAATATTAACCCAACACTTAGCATAAAAAACGGATAAATTAAAGCGGTTAAAATCCATAAAACAAGTGTGGCGCGAATTGCTATCATCATCTCTCTAATCATGATTAGAAACGCTCCGGCTGAAAAATAACAACCACTAAATAAACGCAAAGTCCCGCTATTACCATCCCCAAAATACCCAGTGCATAAGCTGCTTTGCGTGTAATATCTACACCCGTCGCGGCATCAACCGCAGGAGCAATAACTAAATTCAAGCACAACAAAAGGAATAGCTGTATCGGTAGCGGATTTGTTTTCCACTGTTCTTGTATTCTCTCAATAATTTCACTTGCGTTTCCCAGTAAATTCTGTCTAAAATTCTGAATTTCTTTCATAAGTTTTCCTTCTTTTGATCTAATTTAACACTAAAAACAATCCAACTGATTGCGTAACTCGTTAATGCTTTTCTTGACTCCAACCTAAATAACTAATTAAATCAGCCCGATTGCACTAATTAAACTATCAATCAGCTTAATTCCTAAAAACGGTGCAATAATACCGCCTAAGCCATAAATCAAAATATTATCTCGCAGCAATTGATTAGCACTCACGGGTCTAAACTTAACTCCCTTTAACGCTAAAGGAATCAACGCCGGAATAATCAAAGCATTATAAATCAACGCCGATAAAACAGCAGAATTAGCACTCGTCAACCCCATAACATTAAGACTTCCCACCGGAGAAAACATCGCCGGGATAATAGCAAAATATTTAGCAATATCATTGGCAATAGAAAAGGTTGTCAATGCCCCGCGAGTAATCAATAACTGCTTACCAATTGTCACCAAATCAATTAATTTAGTAGGGTCAGAATCCAAATCCACCATATTCGCTGCTTCCTTCGCCGCCTGCGTTCCAGAATTCATAGCTAAACCTACATTTGCCTGTGCTAAAGCTGGTGCATCATTCGTACCATCCCCCGTCATTGCTACTAATTTACCTTGCGCTTGTTCCCGCTGAATCACCTCAATTTTATCTTCAGGAGTTGCTTCCGCAATAAAGTCATCGACCCCCGCTTCAGCCGCAATTACCTCAGCCGTAATCCGGTTATCACCTGTTAACATAACTGTGCGGACACCCATCCGTCGTAGCTGATCAAAACGTTCCTGGATACCCGGTTTAACGATGTCTTTGAGATAAATAATGCCGTAAAGATTGCTACCCTGACACACAGCAAGCGGTGTACCACCCAATCGAGAAACTCGTTCGTAAGCATCATCAAGTTCAGGGGATAAATGTCCACTGCGCGATCGCACAAAACCCTTAATTGAATCCACCGCCCCCTTCCGGACTTCGCTACCATCGGGTAAATTAGTACCACTCATTCGAGTTTTAGCCGAAAACTCAACACCCTCCGCTGAATGGGGGTCAAAATCAACCGTTGCACCCAATTTTTCTGCCAAGCGAACAATTGATTTCCCTTCAGGTGTTTCATCAAATACACTTGCCACTAACGCAACATGAGCAATATCCAATTGGGAATAACCGTTGATAGGAATGAACTCTTCTGCAAGTCGATTACCTAAAGTAATTGTACCCGTTTTATCTAACACTAAAGTATTAATATCGCCGCACGCTTCAACCGCGCGTCCAGAAGTTGCCACAACATTAAATTGGGCAACCCGATCCATCCCCGCAATTCCAATTGCACTAAGTAACCCTCCAATTGTAGTCGGAATCAGCGCCACTAATAGGGAAATCAAAATTGCTACACCAACCGGACTTCCTCCATAATTAGCAACAGGTGGAATGGTCGCTACAACAATCAAAAATACTAACGTTAGAACCGCCAACAAAACCGTTAACGCAATCTCATTCGGTGTCTTTGTACGTTCCGCACCTTCTACCAAAGCAATCATGCGATCCAGAAATCCCTTCCCCGGATCAGCACTAACTCGAATGACCAATTCATCAGAAAGAATGCGCGTACCCCCAGTAACAGAACTGGCAACATCACTTCCCGGTTCTTTCAATACTGGCGCAGATTCACCCGTAATTGCGGACTCATCCACCGATGCAATACCACTCATTACTTCTCCATCTGCTGGGATAATATCCCCTGCAATAACTTTAATGCGATCGCCTTTGCGGAGTTCAGTCGAACTAATTTCTATTATCGATCCATCGGGTAAAAGTTTTCGAGTTGTGGTATCTGATTTAGTAGATCGTAATGACGCAGCTTGAGCTTTTCCCCGTCCTTCTGCCACTGCTTCAGCAAAATTAGAGAATAAAATAGTCAAAAATAAAATGACTGTTACCAATCCGTTAAACAGGAATTGATTTTCTCCCGTAACCGAACCAAATAGGGCAGGATCAACTGTTAGTAATGCCGTGATAATTGTACCAACCCAAACCACAAACATGACTGGATTTTTTAACATCACTCGCGGGTGAAGTTTAGCAAACGCATCTCTAAATGCTCTTTGATAAAGTCCTTGGGTATTAACGTTTCTCTGTCTTCGTTTCCGGAGACGTTCAGTGGTGGGAGAGGGTTGTTTTGGGGTTGTGTCGAGTTGATCGTCTGTGTTCATAATTTAATTAGATATCATCATGAGTACTTATTGCTTCAAACAACAAACAACAAACAACTAATAACCACCAATTTGAAACGCTTCAGCAATTGGGCCTAGGGCAAGAACTGGGAAGAATGTTAGTGCCCCTAAGATTAAAATTACACCAGCCGTAACGCCTGTAAATAAACCTGTATCAGTACGCAAAGTACCAGGAGTTTCAGGTACAGGTTGTTTGCGGTACATTCCATCGGCTAACAATAGGAGGGAAATAATGGGTAAATAGCGTCCTGCTAATAGCGAAACAGAAGTACTTAAGTTCCACCAGAGGGTGTTATCTCCTAATCCTTCAAACCCAGAACCATTATTAGCAGTGGCTGAAGTATATTCGTAAATAACCTGGGATATGCCGTGAAATTGGGGATTACTAATTCCACTTAAAGTATCAGAAAACATTAAAGTAATTGCACTAGGAATCAAGATAGCGATGGGGTGAACAAGGAGAATGACACTCGCTAAAATAATTTCTCGTTTTTCAATCTTGCGCCCCAGAAACTCTGGGGTTCGCCCCACCATCAACCCGGTAAGAAATACAGTCAAGATTAAGTAAATAAATAAGTAAGCCGTCCCCGTTCCCTGGCCTCCCCATACCATTTGGATAAACATATTGAATAATGTAGAAAAGCCGCCAGTTGGCATCAAAGAATCGTGCATTCCATTAACCGCACCGCACATCGTTCCTGTAGTCGTAATTGCCCACAATGCCGTTTGTGCCCAACCAAATCTTACTTCTTTGCCCTCTAAATTAGGTTGTTGATTACCTAAAATACTGTTAACTAAAGGATTTCCTTGATACTCACCAATAGCGGTAACAAGAATTAGGGAAACATAAATAATGAAGACCATACCAAATAACAACCATCCCTGTTTTTTATTCCCAGCAATAACGCCATAGGTATAAATTAAAGAAGCAGGAATACAAACCATCGCAAGAGTTTCAATTAAATTAGTTGCTGGATTAGGATTTTCAAAGGGATGGGCGGAGTTAATGCCAAAAAAACCACCACCATTTTCTCCTAATTGTTTGATGATTTCAAAATGGGCAACTGGACCTCTGGCAATCACTTGAGTAGCGCCTTCTAAGGTAGTAATAGTTTCGGGAGTTGCTAATGTTTCTGGGACACCTAAAATGAGTAATAGTAGTGCCCCTATTAGTGAAAGAGGCAATAATATTCTTGTGATTGACTGGATTAAATCGACGTAAAAATTTCCTAAAGGTCTACCTGTTAAGCCCCGAATAAATGCGATCGCTACTGCCAAACCTGTCGCGGCTGAAGTAAACATTAAAAACCCCAAAGCAAACATTTGACTGGCATAACTGAATGTCGTTTCACCCGAATAATGCTGCTGGTTAGTATTCGTCACAAAGGAAATAGCCGTGTGTAAGGCTAAGTCCCAAGTCGGTGAATTTAACCCCGTCGGATTCAAGGGAATTGAGCCTTGAAGCATGAAGATTAAATACACCAAAACAAACATAACAACATTACTATACAAAACTCCACGGGCATACTGCCAACCTGTCATATTTTCCTGATACCAGATGCCACTTGTCCTATAAATAAAAACTTCTACCCGATTCATTAAGGGGTCAATAAATGTCGTTTCTTTCAGGAAGACACGAGCCATATATCCTCCCAAAATGGGAACGATAGCTACTAAGATTGCTAGAGTTAATGCAATTTGAAATAATCCTTCTATCATAAATATTATTCTCAATTGATCAGAATTTATTGTTCATATCTCGTTATTCAAAAGCCTGCCTTCTATTAGCCATTAGCTACTCTTCTGCCTTGACTCAATAACTAGCAACTTAGGTTAATCATCTAATATGACTATTTAGAAAACCATCTCTCTCCAATTATAATTTTTTATTTGTTCTAAGACTATTTAGATTAATATAGGAGGTATATATCAGGAGATATAGCCTTGTTTCAAAGCTTTAGCTAAGTTAGATTATGAGTAGTTTAATAATCCGTTTACAGCGTATTCAGATGTTATGTCGATTATTACCGGAGAAAGCTAGTTTATTGTTTACAAATCAACGGAACAAGAGATGGTGCATGATTGCTGGGACATTTGCTGTAGTAATTGCGCTGGAGTATAGTACTCCATCAAATTATGTGTTTGGGTATCTTTATACCGGATCAATTTTGCTAGCTAATCCCCCATTAAGTCGTTCCGCAACATTACAAGTAACGTTAGCAGCTTCTGGGTTAACCCTTTTAAATTTAGTATTTCCCAATTCAGAATTTACTAATGCAGCGACAGTAGCAAATCGGTTAATTGCCGTAATAGCATTAGTAGTAACGGGGTGGTTAAGCGATCGCAACCGTCGTTATGAAGAAGCGATCGCAAAACAACAGGCTCAATTACAATCCCAACAAAAGTTATCAAGCATCCGCGAAGACTTTACGTTCACCCTAACCCATGATTTAAAAACTCCTTTACTCGGAGCAATTGAAACATTAAAATCTCTACAACAGCAGCATTTTGGTGAAGTAACATCAGCACAACACAAGGTGTTTGGTATGATGATCCATTCTCATCAATCAACATTAACGTTGTTAGAAACGTTGCTAGATGTCTATCGAAATGATACAGAAGGATTAAAACTTCATTTAACTAATATCAACCTGGTTAATTTAGCTGAAGAAGTGATTGTTACCCTAACTGATTTAGCCGCAACCCGCCGAGTATATCTTTGTCTTGGCTATGGGGAATCCAACTTTCGGCGATCGCTATGGGTAAAAGGAGATCCGTTGCAATTAAATCGAGTTTTTAGTAATTTAATTATAAATGCTATTAACCATTCTCCGCGCGGCGGCAAAGTTCACGTCATTTTAGAATCAGATTCAACTTACCAGGTTGTGAAAATTATCGATAATGGGTCAGGAATTACTCAAGAAGAACTCCCCTACTTGTTTCAGCGATTTTATCAAGGACATAGCGATCGCCAAGCCAAAGGGTCAGGATTAGGTTTATACTTAACTCGTCAAATTATTGAAGCACACGGTGGTAAAATTTGGGCAGAAAATCGGATGTCGCAAGGTGCCTTATTTGGCTTCAGATTGCCTACTTAAAAATAGGGGGATGGGATGGGGAGATAGGGAGATAGGGAGAGTGTAGATACACCATCAAAATAATAGGACTTATACACAGCCTCTATCTGTAGGGTGTGTTAGCCTAGGGTAACGCACCATAGCTACTATATTTGCCTAGCTGCGTAACTCCTAAATAAATTACTATTAAATAATAACCGATGACAACCAACAACCAACAACCAACAACCAACAACCAACAACTAACAACCAACAACCAACAACTAACAAATGACAACTCTAAGAATTTTAATAGTGGAAGATGATGAATTATTCCGCCTCGGACTCTGCGTGCGATTGCAAGCAGAAGGATTGGAAGTTGTAGGGGAAGCCGTCGATGGAGAAATAGCTGTAGAATTGACCAATCAGCACCTACCAAATGTTGTATTACTGGATGTAGGATTACCCGGAATTGGCGGTGTTGAAGCTTGTCGTAAAATTAAAGAACAGCATCCAGAAATTCCAGTTTTAGTCTTAACTTCTCATTCCCAAAAACCACTGATTGAACGGTTAATTGCGGCGGGTGCTTCTGGATATTGCCTGAAAGGGATTGAAGCAGAATTGCTAATTTTAGCACTGCGATCTGTAGCAGCAGGTGCATCCTGGTGGGATCGGATTGGTACGGCAGAAATTCGGTTGGCTATGACCAGTAGCCCAACATTTTTATTAGCAACAAATGAGGTGTTAACGAATCCCTTGACTCAGCGGGAACAGGAAATTTTAGCCCTAATTGCTACTGGAAAAACAAACCAAGAAATTGCTGAAAAGCTTTATATTGCTACGGGTACTGTTCGAGTTCATGTCCACGCAATTTTACAAAAACTGGATGTGCGCGATCGCACTCAGGCTGCTATTCTGGCTATCCACAAAGGATTAGTGGCGGCAGAACTGTTAGTTAACCCCTAATAGGTTGTCATTCTTTTAAATTGCCTTTTGAAACAGACCTGGAGAGGGGGAGAGAGTTTAACGGTTTGTTTTCTAACTGAATAAGCTGTCACGCATTTAAATTGGGTATCAGTAGCGACCAAGATGGTCGCACTACAAGGATTCTGTAATT
>DNGI01000389.1:9327-14965 GCA_003486645.1 Cyanobacteria bacterium UBA11370
GTTTAAATGACGAACAGCTTACTATGAAATTTAAATCTACAACAATTTAACTGACTTATAATTGTTCTATTGTAGAGGATAATAACTGTTAATTTCTGCTGAATAGACCCAAGCGATGCCCTCTGGATCGTGAGTACGTGTCCACTCGGTAAACTCGGATTGAGGTAACTGGGTTTTCTTCCGTCTTAAGGTACTTCTCGGAACATTTAATCGTTCACTTAGTGCTGTCTGGGATAGGGGCGATCGCTGGGATTGATTACTACTGAATTCGGGTTGGCTTTTCTGGGATGATGTTTGAGTTTTGTTTTGGTTTTTCTTTTTGGTAAGGGTTTTAGGAGGAGTTACTTCAGTTTTGCGATCGCTTTCTAACTGATTATTTAACTCGTTCTCTTCTATTGCAGATTGACTGGGTATCAGGCGTTGTTGTATCACCGATAGTGCGTCTAAGAGTTCCGGCCAGTGAACAGCTAAGATGGGATAGACAATGGCAGCTTCTTCGGATTCATATATGTCATTCTGAGTCTGATTTCCCCCTGGGGTTGTCTCTACAGATTTCGTTGATTGAGTTGAAATCTGAGATCGGGTTTCTATTTCTTCTAGCCGTTGACTAATCGCCAATAACTGTTGATTGACTTGAAATATTTGCTCACTATGATCGATTAATTGGGTTTCAATGTTATCGAGTCTGCTATTATCTGCTTCTACGCCATTAGTAGGAGAGGATTGTAGCAAGTACTCTTCTAACGCTGCCGTTAACGCTTGGGAAACTGACGTGAAACCGCGATCCTTTTGAAATTCAATTAAGCGATCATAGATCGCCGATGGCACATAGCCAGTAATTTGATAATTTTCTTTCGACATAGCTTTAATCTTGGTCATACAGATATATTACATTTGTTAACTCCTTATTGTTATCAAACTGGTCAGGTTAATTGCAATAATTTAATAAACTGCCTCGACAACTGGCGGCTACTCTTAATATTTAGCCAAAGAAAAAAGTTAATCCCTTCGGATTATCTTCTGGCAAGATTAAATTAGAAACCCTTTCCGAATTAATTGGGTCGTTGAATAATCTTTTCTAGAACCCGGCGCTTAACTTTAGGATCAATCCCAATCAGGCGCACATACTCACCCTGATGTTCAGCTAAACGTTGTGCCAAATCCGCGATCGCCTCTGTTGGATCATTTCCCTCAAACGTACCATCACTTTGCCAAGTATTCGTCCGAACTCGACGCTCATTAGCATATTCTAAACTCAGGCGATAACCTTGAGCTAAAAGTTCGCGGATTTGCTCTTGAGTCTCTGAATCTAAACCTATATTCAGTAAAGATTGTTGATGTGTAGTACCCTTCTTACCCCCGTTACTACTATTGGAATTAGGCAGAACTTCTTGGCTACTTTGATGTTGGATTAATGATGTAGATGCAGCCTTATTCGAGTCTTGAAGGGCTTTGTTATATTCCGTAACTAACCCCATCACTTCCACCTGTTTTTGTTCACCCAGCATAACCTGCCCGAACTCAATTAAGCGAGAGATATGAAAATTAGGTTTATCAAATTGTGGGGGTGCTTCCGTACTTTTAACAATCCTAAACGAAATACGATCAAGTCCTACCTCATGGATGAACTGAAGAATTTGTTCATCATAAATCCGCGATCGCAACGCCCCAAAGAAATCTATCGATTGATTCGGAAATGTATCGACAAGCTGTTCAACTTCACTCCGAGAAAGTCCATCTTCAGCAAAAATCCCGTTAACAATCCCAATCCGATCCTCTCGATCCGGTTCCCAATAAAACTTCTCCATTCGTCCATCTCGAATTAGAGGCGCATATAGGGTAGAAAAATCATTTCCTGTGACTAAAATTGGGACGCGATGCAATGGAGTTGCATCGTAACTACCGGGGAGTTGAACATCTGTTGGATGATCCGCTATATTCATTAAAGTTGCATTCACTAACTGGGTATTTACGGTATATTGAGTCGTGCGATCAACCCGTCCCGCCCCAGCATCTAAATCATTAATCATTAACACACACATTCTGCCTTGGACTCGGATCATTTCCGCCGCTTCTCGATAGCGTAAGCGAATCAAACGTCCCGGATCGCCAGCATCTGGACTTTCCAATTCACCCCCTGAAATATGAACAACTCCCACCCCCATTTGCTCAAATACTAATTCACACTGAAACGATTTTCCCTCTCCTTTCCGGCCATGAATTCCGAGAATTAAAGGAAGACGTACATTCGGAAGATCAAGGAAGTTTTTGGTAATATGAACTGCTAGTTTATCCCGGAAACGAGGAGCAATGTAGTAAGTCATTGATGTATGTAGTGCGATCGCTAGTCTTTAATCATACCCAAAGTTTGCACTTAATCCATCTATTGTAGGGAATAATATTATAGCGAGTCTATTTGATTCGTGAACATCGACCCTGATGATGAATCGGTTAGTATATTTCAACCCGATCGCTTACCCGAAGTGAAATATAATACCGATAGTTTACCCGCCCTTAGTGTATTAAGCGATTGGCAATTATCAGTAGCTGATTTATTTAATTGGTTAAAATTTAGCTAAAGGGATACGAAGTCGAATTCAATCAGATAACATTCTTTCTCCCCCTCTCCCCCTCTCCCTCTCTCTATTCCTCCCACTTAGGCCCAGTCAAAGTCCCCTGCAAACGCCACTTCCCATGAGGAGAAAATACCTCCAAAACACCACTATCTAACCCCTGTTTAACATAAGGACTATCTAAAACTGCCCAATCCTTCAAAACTCGATCTTTCCCATTAATTCTAGCCCGACCCACCCCACTATTCGATTCATAAATCATCTCCAATTGATCGCCTGCTAAACTGGTATAACGAATCTCACCCAATCCTTCCCAAGAGCGATCGCCCACATTTGTTCGGTCAAGCGCCTGTTGCAAACTCCCCAAATCCGGATAATCTACAACAGATCCTACATCAGTAATCCAAGCCGTATTCAAACCAATCGCCGCTAAAACCTGGTAATCTGGATTTTTATCCGATACTTGCTCTTCCCAACTTATTTTTTCACCCCAAGGACGGGCACACAACCAGACATTTTCAACCCGCCAAATATACCAATCCCGATACCGTTTAGGTTCCCCATAACGCGCTGGTAAAACGAAATGAGAACGTCCTGGAACTCCAGCCATCTTATCCTGTTCATTTAGCCTTAACTGATAGATAACAGCCCCCTTTTCCTGCACATATTGATCGCCTGGAGAACGCCCCGTTCCCATCTCCGAATGAAACGTTCCCCCCAAACTGACTACCGCATTACTTAACCCGTTTGGATCGCGTATAACTAGCTTGTACGTCGCATATTGAGCATTAATTGTACCCTTGGTTTGATAGGTCCGTTGTGCATCTAAAAGCGTACCCAAACTATAATCTGGAGTCACATAAAATGTCTCCCAAAATCGATTTCCCCCGTGATAACTGTAATAACTCGGATGACTCGCCTTTAGTTCAAAGGGTAACGGTACTTCTTTCCGGGCGATCGCTCTAAACTGAGAGGGTGGACGGTAATCACTTAAAGCCGCTAACACAGCAACCCTTGTCCCCTTTCTATCCATACGTTGGGCAATTTCCGGACTATCTCCCCACCATACCCAAGCAATACCACTCAACTCGCTACCATCCCACGTCCCGCGATCAAACCCTCGACTTTCCGCCCCTCCCGTGGTTCCCCAACTCAACCGTACCGCCATATTCGCCGCATACCAATCCAACGCCGCCTTCGCCAACTCTCGCAATTCCGGAGTACGGGCAAAATCATAAAGATTCAGCAAACCACCGATAGAATAGCCATAATAAGTAGAAGAATGGAACTCACCTTGCCCAATCGTCAAAAACTTATTTAATTCCGCCCTCAGCCACGCCTCATTCGTCGCCGCCGTCGCGGGCAGAGGGGTAGACCAGCCACTTCCATCCATCAGCGCTAACCCAGAGATACGCTGCATGAACATATGGTTTTCTGTACCCTGTTCCATCCATTCTCCAACACGGGGAGCATCTAGCATACTGCGGTAGGACGCTTCTACCTCTTTGGGCAAAATGTCCCGGAACATAAAGAAAATACGAATATCATAAGGGCTGCGAAAGTGATACAGATCGGATTTATCTCGATCCATCTTTAATAGAATGTCCCAGATAGGTTGGCGATCGTAGTGTTCCCCCAAACTCAGGCGAGCTAAAATTACTGGCAGCAAGTATTTATGGGGGTCGCCAATTTTTCGGCTTCGCCACCAACCATCTAATTTGTCTAAGTCTTCGATCGCTAACTTTTCTCGAATCGCTAAACTCCGCGCCTGAAACGCTGCTTCGGCTTGGTTTTCATCGAGGGTGCGATCGCTTAGTAAACTTTCTAACTGCTCAGACCTCCCATCTGAGAAACTAGTAAGTAGGTGTTTAGTAACGGGAAAATCCGCCGCCCAATTAGCTGTACTAATGAGAATAACCAGAGTGGCAAGCGCTAGGATCGGAAATTTAACGTTCATGGTTTTGTACTCGTTGTCAATAAATGATTAATGAATTAGTGATGCGGTGAAGCAAAGACTCTATACAATTATTTTCGGGTTGAGAAAACTCTTTGCCAAGTTTTCAACCAAGTTCTGGACATTACCGAACTGGTCAGTTGTTCTGAGTGCAATCCTCATTTTGATTGGAATTATCCTGATCACTGACGAGCATTCTCAACTCTCAAAAATTCTGAATAATGTTGAAACAATCAGTATTTTGGCTGCGGTTGTTCTATTTTTTAAAGAAGCTCCTCATCGTAAAAAGCAATTTTATTATCAAGCTTGGCGCATGATTGATACAGCCCATGGGTTAGAGAACAGTTATGCTAGATTTCAAGCACTCCAAGATTTGAACCAAGAGGGGGTTAGCTTAAGAGGATTAGATGTCGCCGGAGCAGATTTACAACGCATTAATTTACATCGAGCGTTCCTTTATGAAGCCAACCTCAAGGAAACCAACCTGAGAGCAGCCGATCTCAGCGATAGCAACCTGAATAAAGCCAAACTCAACGCCGCCAAGCTGAATTGTGCGGATCTCCATGGAGCCGACCTCTGTGGAGCCGATCTGTGTCAAGCGAATCTCAGCGAAGCTGACCTCAGTGAAGCGGATCTGATTGGAGCCGATCTGTGTCAAGCTAACCTGATTGGAGCTGATCTGATTGGAGCCGATTTGAGTCGGGCTGATTTGAGCCGTTCTAACCTGAGTCGGGCTGATTTGAGTCGAGCTGACCTAATCGGAACTAACCTCACTAAAGCCGATCTGAGTGGCGCGAACCTCAGCGAAGCTAACCTCAGCGAGGCTAACCTGAGTGGAGCCTACCTAAGTGGAGCCAATCTAAGTGGTGCTGATCTCAGCGAAGCCGATCTCAGTGAAGCCAACCTCAATGGAGCCAATTTAAGTGGAGCGTACCTCAGCGAAGCCGATCTCAGTGAAGCGAATCTTCATACAACTGAATCTCTCACTCCAGCGCAAATTAAATCAGCTCAAAACTGGATGATAGGCAAATACAATCAACAATTGCGCCAACAACTCGGCTTACCACCGGATTAAAAAATAAACCGAAACCCTGTAGAGACGTTGCATTGC
>DNGI01000389.1:15160-16096 GCA_003486645.1 Cyanobacteria bacterium UBA11370
CGTTGCATTGCAACGTCTCTACTCTTCATAATCCAGCAAAACTTGCACCCATTTTGGGGGTCTAGGAATGGGATTTCCTAACCGATCTAACATCAATAAAGCCACAAGATGCACAACAAATAAATAAACCGCATTATTAAGAACAATCATTATCAGTGCGATCGCCTCAATCAAAACCAAACTCGGTTGAATGAGGAGTCCCAACTTCACAAACCCCCACTCTACCAATTGTGTAATCTGAGTCATCACATAAGCCCAGAGATCTTCACTCAACAGAATAGAAAGTAACCAAAAACGCACAAAAAACCCAAACGTACCAATAATTGTGCCAATACCAATCGAGAATAACCAGTTAGCTTGCCGTCTCCACAATGCACCGAGTTGTACACCAATTAAAGCATAAGGAATCAAGAACAAAATACTACGAGTTGGCCCTTGAAGCACCGACAATAACAACCCCGAAACCAAAGCTGCCATCCAAGATGCCCGATAGCCCCACCGCAGATACACTAAAGCAATGGGTATCGGGAAAAACATCTTCAGGACAGGGCCAAGGGGAAAGTAATAATTAATCAACCAAATCAAGCTAGCTGTACTAGCCAGAAATGCCGTTTCCACCATGACTAGGGGAGTATCGGACTTAGACTCTACACGATTAGCGTCGGTGGACTGATCAGGAGAATCTGTTTTCTGATCCGGTATTTCTTGCCCAGACATGGTACTAACTGAGGATGGGATAGTTGGGTTTGGGTCTTCCGTTAAATCCCAATTGCCACTAGGATAATCATCTCCTGATTTTAAAGATTCGTTTTCACTATCCTCAGAAGTATCACGGCGAGGTGGTTTGGCATCATCACAAGGATCGCTCATGCAAATTTAATCAATTCTTGACCGATCTTCAATTTAACCCTGCTGCTGACTTAATGCTCTGATTAA
>DNGI01000231.1:0-6097 GCA_003486645.1 Cyanobacteria bacterium UBA11370
CTCTCCCCCTCTCCCCTCCCCCACTCCCCAAAACTTTTATCCTGGAAAAGGGTGAACAAAGGGATACAAGCATGACCAGTCATCAAACGCAACCAATCAAAATCGCTGTCGTTGGGGATGTTCACGAGTTGTGGGAGGCGGAGGATGCGATCGCCCTTCATCAGTTAGGGGTTGATCTAGTGCTGTTTGTGGGCGATTTTGGCAATGAGTCGGTAGAGGTGGTGCGACGAATTGCTTCCCTTGACCTTCCCAAAGCTGTGATCATGGGGAATCATGATGCGTGGTACACCGCTTCGGATTGGGGACGAAAAAAATGTCCCTATGATCGCACCCAGGAAAACCGGGTACAGAAGCAGTTAGAGTTGCTGGGGGAGGCACATATCGGGTATGGATATCGGGATTTTCCAGAACTTCAGCTTTCCGTCGTCGGGAGTCGTCCCTTTAGTTGGGGGGGGATGAGTTGGAAAAATGAGGAGTTTTATCAAGATTGGTACGGGGTTAACAGTTTTGAGGAGTCCGTTGAACGGATTGTCACATCGGCAAAAGCAGCGGCGTATGAAACCATTATTTTTATGGGGCATAATGGACCAACCGGGTTAGGGGATGAACCCGAAGCGCCTTGTGGCAAAGATTGGCAACCCTTGGGAGGAGATCATGGCGATCCAGATTTCGAGGACGCGATCGCCCAAACTCTAGGGTTCGGGAAAACAATTCCGCTAGTGACATTTGGTCATATGCACCATAAGTTGCGTCATACCAAAGAGCGATCGCGGACGATGATTGCGACAAGTCCAGAGGGGATAGTGTACTTGAATTCAGCCAGTGTACCTCGGATTTTCAATACCGAAACTGACCGATGGCGGAATTTTGCGATCGTTGATTTGGAAGAGGGGGTTGTATCGGAAATTTCTCTCGTTTGGGTGGGGAGAGACTATACCGTGGTATCTCAGCAGTTGCTGTATCAGCGTCCTGACGGGGTTGAGATGGAACTTGCGGGTCGGGAGTCGTCATTAGCGCCCTGAGTTGGTATTATAGATAAGCCTGGAGAGGTGGCAGAGTGGTCGAATGCGTCTGACTTGAAATCAGATGAACCCGCAAGGGTTCCGTGGGTTCAAATCCCACCCTCTCCGTTGAGGATTATGAAGTTATTACCAGTTAGCAGTCAATCATGGTGGTTAGACTGTAGAGATACGCGCTTTGTTTGGCAGCAAATCTCAAGACTTCTGCCAAAATATTATTTCTCGAACGACTTCAATCAAAAATACATTATTTCCATATCTATCTCCAAAGTATCCTCTTTCTTCAATATCATCCCACTCTTCGCCCATACGAATAAATAGATATTTATCCGACTTATCTTCGATATCTAGTTGATCTATAAATCTCTCAATTACAAAAACGGCTGCATTTCCAGAAGAGCATTTGATGAACTCCCAGTAATACAGAATATCTCCACTATCGGATTTTACAGTTTGCTTACACTCATTCATCAACTCGGCGACACTTTTATCATCGTTATCATATCGCTGAATATAGTCATGAAACTGTTCAGTAATTTCAAATTTAAGAATAAAGGCAACGTCGGAGGTGTATCCCATTTTGTCTATCTTGAAACTGGCTCGATAATCTTCTTTTGAAAGAAAGCCTGATAAGCCTCTCTATCTAAAATTACAATAATATCATTGTCGTTGTTAGTTCCGACAAGTTTTTTCCACACAACAAGGAGGGCTTGAGGCCTATTGGCTGATTCAAAACAATTTTCAAAATCTTTCAAATATCCTAAAACTTTGTAAAGGCTTTCTCCTATATAGAGATGATTAGATGTACGCTTAACTTCTACGAGCTTTAACTCATTTTTATCACTGTTAATTTCAATCAAAATATCAGGCCTCCGCAAGCGGACATTAATATTATATTGACGCATTATTCGCGTATAAATGCTAGTCTTAGCCAAAGAAATAGGCATTGTTTGGTAGTAGATTTTTACAGTATTATCACGATACCTGTATTGTGCTACTGCACCTTGAGTATAACCAATAAGTTTTAAATTTTCTCTAATCCAGCCTGAATCCTCAAGGCTAACCATTGTCATAAATAAAATATATACTTCATAGAGTGTATCTCGACTCAAAGGTTTTAAAACACCTTGATAAAAGCAGTCTCGCAGAATCTCTTGTTCTTCTTGAATAAATAACTTAGAATACAGTATTAAACCCTTGTAAATAGTTTTAAAATGATAATTCCGCGCACAACGTACTTTTTGAAGCATTCTATCGGTAATTTTTTGAGGAAGTGGAATATCACGTAAACAGGTAGTTTTGAGGAATTTATGAGTTAAGTAATATAACAAACGAACTTCTTCTTTCCATTTTTTTCGTGGTTCATAAGAGACTATTTCTGCTGTATCTGGAATATTGCCCAATACTTCAACACACAACGCATTAATTTGAGTTAGTAGATACTTAAGTGCCTGAACTTCAGGAAGATTATGAGTTTTGAGAGCTACCCGTGTCGCAAACACTGTTGGGTTACTATAACCTGCTGTTAATCTTCGTTTTAAGGTCATATTCCAATCAACATTACCTCGAACAGAACCTTTCATTTCGGTTATCATTCGGTCAGTTGACTGTGCCAAATTCCGCAAAAGTTGTGGACTGCATTCTTTTACGCTTTTTTGGATAGATTCAGATAGGAGAAAGTAGACAAGCTGTAAAAGCCGTAAGTCTTTGTAATTCAGTTGGGTTAGGTTACTAATAATTTGCTTTGGCTGGTGGATAGCAGCATTTTCCTGAACAAAAAGCCATAGATAGTTTTCAACAAAGCTCAATACTTCGTTATAATCTTGATCTGTCCAGCAATCTCCCATTGTTTATATCCGCTCACTCAATTACCACGCATTTGGTTCTATTTCAAATAATTCTGTTAAATACTGTTTGATTTGTTCCTGGATTAATTCATTACCAAAATCACTAGCTGATTGATTAATAAAGCCTACAACTTCTTCTACAGACAAGCCCTCAAATTGAGGTAAAACATAGGCAATAAAGCTTTCAAAAAACGCGTCTTCGCTAGCCCTCTCTTGTATATAGTTCAAAATATCAATAAGGATAGCTGCACCTAACTTTCGGGGTGCATTTTTTAGCAATCGCTTAATCTTGTCAGCATCAACAACATTCAAATGGCCATCCTGCACTCGACCATCAATGATGTTATGTAACTGCGAGTCTGAGGGATTATTAATGTGAACAAATCCGAAGCGGCGCATAAAAGCATAAGATAAGGAAAAAAGAGAATTTTTATCAAAAGTATTCATTGTGCCAAGAATGCGCCAGTTGTCACCCACACAGTACGTTGCTGATTGCTCATCATAGTAACTGATCAAGTCCTTTGCATGACATATCTTAATCGGTTGTCCGTGCTGGTTCAAGAAAGGTAATTCAACTTCATGACCAGAGAGAACGGTCAGGAACTGTCCAAAAGATTTATCGACATCAGCACGGTTAATTTCGTCTATAATCAACCATTTATTTTCCTTAATAGCACGTAGTACAATACCAGGAGTGAAAACTAACTCTCTATCAATCTGTGGCATATAGCCACCAATGGTATCGAATGTTGTCCAGTCAGATGTTGCTGTTGTAAGAATATAACCGTCTATAAATTTAGTTTTAACGGCTTGCTTACTTACATTGATAGCAATAGTGGTTTTGCCAGTACCAGGTTGTCCGGTCAAAAGTAGATGACGATTTGCATTGATGATGGTAATAATCTGATGGATAGGTGTATCTTCAATTAAAAGCTGTCCTTTAATGGAGTCCAATGATTCAGGACTAAAATTCCCAGTATTTTTATCTGTAAATTCTTCAGAAGTTTTAGATTTATCTGATTCAGGATTTGATGATTTTGTTTCACAAATATAATCATTGATATTAAAACTATTTTTGAAAGTGTCCCATTCCGAGCGAACACGTTGCCGTCCTTTTTCTGTGATTTTCCAAACACCCCGTTTTGAACCATCCATTTCGCCTTGTTCACGCAACTTAGTTGCTACCCAGGCTAAATCATAACGCCATTTGTCACGACCACGAACGGGGTCATACTCCATACTCATACCAGCGAAACCCATTGTTTCGGCAACAGTGTCATATAACTTTTCGCCCAGTTTGACTGATCCGCCAAGTGCTAAAAGGCTTTTGAGTAAAGGAAGTTCATATTCTGTTCGAGGAATCCCTGTTACTTCTAAAGACATAAAACTAATTGAAGGTTAATCTCATCGTAATATGTAATATGTGCGATCATCACTTCTATTTTTACTTCATCCTAAATATAAGTAAGATAACTCATGAGTTTTTACTTGGACAGCAATACTTATCTCTAATATCAATCCTCATCCTTAATCAAATCCCCAAGATATAATTCAACGAATTTCTCTGCTGCTGCTGGTTCAATTCCCTGAAGCGCCTTGACAATATCTCTAACCGTTTCCGCAGTAGGATCACGAATTTCATGAACCCAGCGATAAACACTACCGCGTTCAAGTCCTAAAGCAACTGCCAATTTATTCTGACTGATGCCGTAAGTTTCCAAAGCTTGCCTAAGAGCTTCCCCTGCTTTTCCCATGTCTCTTAACCTATCAAAACTTTGAACAGTTTTGATCTAACCCAGGAAAATATGAGGGTTACAGCCGATGGTTTTAATCTCACTCCTCCTTCTCATCCTCAATCAAATCCCCAAGATACAATTCAATAAACTTCTTCGCTGCATCCCGATTAATTCCCTTAAGAGCTTTCACAATATCAGCAACCGTTTCAGCAGTAGGATCGGTTCGCTCGTGAAACCAACGATTCACAACGGTTCGCTCAATACCCAAAGCGACCGCCAACTTATTCTGGCTAATACTGTAGGTTTCTAAAGCTTGCTTAAGGGCTTGCCCTGCTCTTCCCATGCCTCTGTTTGTGAAGCGTGTCTCTTGCACAATCCTGTCAGAGGAACTTGATCCCGTAAATGTGAATTTATTTGTTCACATCCTGTACGATATTAATGTGAACATGATGATAGACATCGCTCGACAGGAATTAAGAAATCTTCCCCACTCCCCACTCCCTACTCCCCACTCCCCCCATTAGGTGCAGGAACAACAATATAACCCGTCGTTGCATCGCCGAGTACCCAGTTGCGTTCCAGTCCCCAGTACCACCAATAGGCAGCAACGTAGGCGCAGATTAGGCTATCGAGTTGGTCTTCGAGAGTTTTGAGGGCAATACCTGTAAGTTGGGATGAGGGAATGGGTTTTAGGGTTTGGGAACAGTCGAGTTTTGGTTCTAAAGTCGGTAAGATTTCTAGTATTAATTGGTGGAGTTTGAGGAGTTCGGATTGGCGTTCTGATAGTTTGCCTTTTTTATATTTTAGGATGCGATCGAGGTTAAATAAGTTGACAATTGCGGGATGAGGAAAGACTTCGATTTGATACCGTCCTAGAGTTTTGGGTGTCAGGGTTGGGGCGTGGCTAAATCCTTTCGCTTCTAAGCTTAATCCAAATTCTATTGTACGTTGGGCGAAGGGGCGTTTGAGATTGGCAGGATAACATCCGGCGTGATAGCGATGAAAGTGTTTATGAGTCAGTTTATCGGGGAGGCGCATTCCGGTATGATTTGGGATCAGAGTTGGCGCGTCTACGGCGATCAGTGCGGGTTGATTGGAGGATGTCCAATCGTCGATCCAATTGAGGATATCTGTTGTGGTTTGTTTGCGGTCTAGATCTAATAAATTTAGGTGTTTGGTTGTCCAATTTAGACAGCATAAACCACTTGCGCCTGATGTCCAACCGAGGTCGATTCCGATGAATTTCATGGTATGAAAGTTATACGTTTACTGAATTTTTTGAAAAAAATATTATGTTTAATTTAATTGAAAAACTTAAAAAATCAAGGATTTCCGAAAAAAACAGGGGAAAAGATATCCGATTTGGCTAGTCTTATTGGTGGTGATTTGGGCAACACAGATGTGGCAACGGATTTGGTAACGGATTTAACGGATAAGTTATTGATGTAACTGATGAATTACTGAAATTACCGATAACCCATCCGCTACATCCGTT
>DNGI01000231.1:6364-7645 GCA_003486645.1 Cyanobacteria bacterium UBA11370
CGTTGCCACATCCGTTGCCAATTGGGATTAAATGAAGGTGCGATCGCCTACAAACATGAAAATTGATTCCTAGTTTCATTAGGCTAAGTCTGATTGAGAAGAACAGACCGAGCCGTCCTGGATCTACAATAGACATCTCCGAGCAATCCCCACTCCCTATTTCCAAAAGAGGTTTTACACTATGTCCAATCCGCCAATAGGTCTAGTCCTCGCTGAACCTAGGGCGTTTTATCAATCGGGAGGGAGTCAAAGTCAGTGGGTTGAGGTGTTGGTGGATTGTCCCGGAAACTCCCCAGAACAACCGCTCGATCAAAAACTATACACCTACAAAGTCCCTGCGGAGTTAGACGTACAACCGGGAGATATTTTAAGTGTGCCATTTAGAGCGCAGCAGCTCGGAGCGATCGCTATTCGCCTAATCGATTCGCCTCCTTCTCAATTGACTCCTGATCAAATCAAAGAGGTTGATGATGTTATTACCAGGGGATACTTTTCGCCCTGTTACTGGCAACTACTAGAGCGAGTCGCTCGTTATTACTGTACACCGCTGATATCGGTGATTCGGGTCGCGCTACCGCCGGGATTACTGTCCCGATCGCAACGTCGGATTCGTCTCAACAAGAGTGCCATTCCTAACCAAGGTGATACCTTTGTTAATACAACCGCCCGTCAACTTTTGAGTGTATTGCAAGCTCAACCTAATGGTGACTATAGTTGGCAATATCTCCAACGTCAGGTGAGAGGTGCAAAGAGAGGATTGCAGGACTTACTTAAACGGGGTTGGGTGGAAAGTTATCTCGAACCCCCAAAAGGCTTACGTCCCAAACTTCAGAATGCTGTCACCCTCGTTAATACTGGGTTTGCCACGGATCTCACCGAACGACAACAGGAAATTTTAGACGTACTGCGCCGTCGGGGTGGGGATTTATGGCTAAGTGAATTATTGCAGATTTGCAATACAAATTCCCCAATCATTAAAAAGCTAGAAGAAAAAGGGTATGTAGTCATTGAACCGAGGGAAAGATTGCGGACGGCAAATGAACCCGATATTGCAGGCGATCGCCCTAAAGTATTGACATCACATCAAACTTGTGCATTAGAAACCATTAGCAGTTTGGAACGTTATGTTCAAGTCCTATTGCATGGGGTGACGGGTTCTGGGAAAACTGAGGTTTATTTACAGGCGATCGCACCTATTCTAGAACAGCGCAAATCCGCTTTGGTACTCGTCCCGGAAATTGGTCTAACTCCTCAATTAACCGACCGTTTCCGCGCCCGTTT
>DNGI01000231.1:7846-8190 GCA_003486645.1 Cyanobacteria bacterium UBA11370
ACCGACCGTTTCCGCGCCCGTTTTGGCAATAAAGTTAATGTTTATCATAGCGCCCTCTCCACTGGCGAACGCTACGACACTTGGCGGCAAATGCTAACTGGGGAACCCCAGGTTGTGATTGGCACTCGTTCGGCGGTATTTGCCCCGCTACCTAAACTCGCGTTAATTATTTTAGATGAAGAACACGATTCTAGCTTCAAGCAAGACCAACCCGCTCCGACTTATCATGCTCGTACTGTAGCTCAGTGGCGTGCTGAATTGGAAAATTGCCCTCTTATTTTAGGTTCGGCAACGCCTTCGTTGGAAACCTGGGTGAGTGTTGGGGGAATGGGGAGAGGGGGAGA
>DNGI01000409.1:0-3681 GCA_003486645.1 Cyanobacteria bacterium UBA11370
TGGTGGTGGAACTATGCTCTAAATAAATCTATCGAGACTTATAAAGAAACAGGAAAAAGTTTAGGGCAATCAGCACTTAACGCCTTTCTACCTCAGCTCAAAAAAGAAGCCAATACGGCTTGGTTATCAGATTGTTACAGCCAAGTCTTACAAGCTGTAACCCTTAATTTGACAACAGCTTACAAAAACTTTTTTGCCGGACGTGCGAGGTTTCCTAGATTCAAGTCAAAGCACGGGAAACAGTCTATCCAGTATCCTCAAAGCGTCAAAGTAATAGGCAATACTCTGAAGCTACCAGGTAAGGTAGGAGTAGTAAAAGCCAAAATTCATAGAGCGATTGTGGGAACGATTAAGACCGTTACCGTGAGTCTTGAGCCATCAGGTAAGTACTTTGCGTCTATTCTGACTGTTAGCGAAGCGGGCGGGCAACGCCCGACAGTTGATAGCGATAATCCAGAGACTTCAACTGAGGGTAAAGTCATAGGAATTGACCTAGGACTAACTCATTTTGCTATTACCAGCGATGGTACGGGCAAGATATCAAAGTATGACAATCCTAGGCATTTTGCTAAACATGAGAAAAACCTAAAACGGAAACAGCAAAAGCTATCCAAGAAACAAAAAGGGAGTAAGTCAAGAAACAAATATAAAAAACTGGTAGCTAGAGTGTATGGACGTGCAAGCAATTCACGCCAAGACTTTCTGCATAAGCTTTCCCGAAAGCTCGTCAACGAAAACCAAGTTGTCGTAGTAGAGAGTCTTCATGTCAAGGGCATGGTACGCAATCACAATCTAGCCAAGGCAATATCTGATACCGGATGGGGAACTTTCACCAACTTTTTAGCCTACAAATTAGAGAACAAAGGCGGTAAATTGGTAGAGATTGATAGATGGTTTCCCAGTTCCAAGCTTTGCTCTAGCTGTTATCATCAAGTCGATAAGTTGCCGCTTGATATCAGAGAGTGGGTTTGCCCCAATTGCGGTACTCATCATGACAGAGACGGTAATGCTGCAACCAATATTAGAGCAGAGGGTATCAGAATGCTACAGGTGGATGGAACGTCCATCTCTGCTAACGGAGGGGAAGTAAGACCAAAAGTTGGGCGTAAGTCCGTCTTGAGGCATTCCCCTATGATGTTAGAAGCCCACACTATAATCGCTTCGATTTAGTGTGGGTAGTTCACGAAATGTTGCTCAATGCTTCAGGAAATCATGGAACCCAAGGTTGAAATTTATACATGGAGTCGATGCCCCTTCTGTATTCAAGCGAAAGCTTTGCTGAAGGACAAAAAAGTCGATTTTACGGAATACTGTATTGATGGGGATGATGAGGCAAGACGCGGGATGGCAAAGCGTGCCAATGGTCGCCGTTCTCTACCTCAGATTTTTATCAATGACCAACATATTGGCGGTTGCGACGATATTTACGATTTGGAGGCTCAAGGTAAGCTCGATCCTCTACTTCAACGAGGTGCAGCAGCAGGGAGTTGATTGCTAAATTTGTCTGTTGTCCGTTGTTAATTGTTTCTTAAATCACGAATGACCAATGACTAATAACTAATGACTAATGACTAATGACCAATAACCAACAACCAACAACCAACAACAAATTTACGAAGGACTTGCCGCGTGAAATTCGCCTTTATTATTGACCCCCTCTCAAAACTCGATCCTGGTCACGATACTAGTGTGGCACTCATGGAAGCTGCACAAGTATTAGGTCATGAGGTTTGGGTGACTCAAGCAGAAAAAATGATGGTTGTCAAGAGTCAGGCTTGGGCACTTTTGGAGGAGATCAAACTCACACCAGCCAAACTCATCGAGGGACGGTGGCAGGTGAGTGAGCAGTGGTACGCTGTCTCTGGGGCGGTTTGGCGTTCCTTAGAGGATATGGATGCGGTTTTCATGCGTACAGATCCGCCTGTGACGATTCCTTATCTCTATGCGACCTATATTCTTGATTATATTAATCCTGAAAAAACTCTAGTGATTAACAGTCCAAACGGACTCCGAAGCGCAAATGAAAAAATGTATGCGCTTCAGTTTAAGGATGTAATTCCTGAAACAATCGTTAGCCAGGATAAGTTAGTGATTCAGCAATTTGTTGAAGAAAAAGGGGCTGGTGTTCTCAAGCCATTAGGAGGGAAAGCGGGGGAAGGAATTCTATTTTTGGAAGCAGGCGATCGCAATTTTAATTCGTTGGTCGAAATTAGCACAAAATGGGGTCGGGAACCCGTCATGGTTCAGACTTATCTACCAGCGGCTAAAGAGGGAGATAAACGAATAATCCTACTAAATGGTGAACCCATTGGTGCCGTTAATCGCATTCCAACAGGTAGCGAATTTCGCGGGAATATGGCGGTTGGGGGTAGAGTAGCGGAGACAGAAATTACTGCCCAAGACCGAAAAATATGCGAAAGTGTAGCTTCAAAACTACAGCAAGATGGGTTATATTTTGTTGGTATTGATGTGATTGGTGGTTATCTCACGGAAGTTAATGTGACTAGTCCTACAGGTATTCGTGAAATTGACCGTTTAAGTAATACTCGTTTGGGTGAAGAGGTAATTAAATGGGTGGAAAAACAGAGGAAAATTAATAGTTAGTGTTGTTGGTTGTTGGTTGGTAGTCATTAAAAAATAATTTATCCTCGCTATATTTCCCCCAAGTAAGAACCAATCAAGAATGGATAAATTCTCCGGTCTAGAAGCTTTCAACCGCTATGATTAAAGGGAGCATCCCATTTTTGCAAAAATACCCGGCGATTGGAAATCGCGGCTATAAAACCGAAGTCCGCCTACGCGGACTAAATTGAGCCTGCGTAGGCAGGCTTTGTTTGTATAGCCCCAGGCTTCCAGCCTGTGGGCAATTTGCAACTTTGGGATGCTCCCTGATTAAATAGGTGTTTTCCCGTCCAACTGTTGATGATGTAAGCGAATCCGATGTCTTCCCCTTTCCCCGGCATGAATCCTTATCTGGAGAATCCAGAGTTATGGTCTGAAGTGCATAGCCGTCTGATTGTGGCGATCGCCGATTTCATTGCACCTGCCTTACTCCCTAACTATTATGTAGCGATTGAAAAGCGCATTTATCTAACCGCTCCAGAGGATAATGTACTCATTGGCATTCCCGATGTTTCAGTCATTTCTCCAGAGGTAAAAGTTGCTCAGGAATTGGAAAGGAGCAACACGGCAACCGCTACCTTGATATCACCCGATGAACCTCAAACTGTCACTGTGCCATTGGCGGAGGATGTAGAAGAACGCTATTTAGAGATTCGAGATACCAAAACAGGAATAGTTGTTACCACCATTGAGTTACTCTCACCAAAGAATAAACGACTTGGTGAAGGCAGAGAGGCTTATCTACGAAAACGCCAGCGGATTTTGACCAGTTCCACTCACTTGGTTGAAATTGATTTACTTCGAGGTGGAAAACCCATGCCGATGCAAGGAGTAGCCCAGTTAAAAGACTATCGGATTTTAATTAGTCGTAGCGATCATCGACCGAATGCTCAACTCTATGCCTTCAACTTGCAGGATGGGATTCCCAAATTCTTTTTACCATTAAAGACCGGAGATAATTCTCCAATTGTTGAGTTAAAACTCATTCTGGATGGCATTTATGATCGTGCGGGTTACGGCTTGCGAATTGACTATAGTCATATGATGTCCGGCAAATCA
>DNGI01000409.1:3887-7122 GCA_003486645.1 Cyanobacteria bacterium UBA11370
CACCCATAATAAAAAGTCTCCCCCTCTCCCCCTCTCCCTCTCTCCCCCTCAATCTTTTTTAGGGTTATTCAACCGGACATGATATCAGCCTATCATTCCTGTCCTTTCTGTTGAGGTGATGGCTTGGGTACAAACTCTGCTAGCTGAACATGGATTAAAGTAAGGTCAGTACAAAAGTTTATTCACCCTCTGATGTTCGATTATAAAATTCACTAATACAGCTTAGTCTAAAAAAACTGTGGGTTTTTCTTCAGTTAACAATCCATAACTATTGAGGTACTTAGGAATGACTCAGGATGAAAATAACCAAGAAGCTCGTAATTGGGCGATGCTGTGTCATCTATCCTCTATCTTGTGGATACTCATAGCCCTTGGTTTAGGACTGGTAGGTATTCCATTACCTCTTCCCTTTCTCAATATTGTAGTACCCCTAATCATCTGGTTATCTAAGAAAAATCAACACCCTTTTATTGATGATCACGGGAAGGAATCTTTAAACTTTCAGATTTCCTTCACAATTTATAGTGTAATTGCTTTCATCATATTTTTATTTCTGCTGGCGGCTACCTGTGGGATTTGGGCTTACACCAGTAATAGTACAAGTTCATCACTGCTGTTTCAAATTGCGTTGGTCGTAGGGGTAGTATTTGGCATTCTCTCCCTAATTGCTGGTATCGTACAATTATGTTTGGTTATCTTTGCGGCAATTAAGGCTAAAAAGGGTGAGTTTTATCATTATCCGTTTACTATTCGATTTTTGAGGTAGCATCAATGTCGTCTTCTTCTAATCCAATTGGTATCGCAGTAGTAGGTACGGGATTTGGTGAAAAAATCCATATTCCTGGTTTCCAATTACATCCGCGTACTCAACCTGTTGCGGTGTATCACCGAGATTTAAATAAGGCAAAAGCTATTGCTTCCACTCATAACATACCCCAGGCGTGCGATCGCCTACACGATATTCTCTCCCTTCTCAATGTAGCAGCCGTCAGCATCTCAACACCACCTTTCCTCCATTATGAAATGGCAAAGCAGGTATTAAAGGCGGGGAAACATTTATTAATCGAAAAACCAATAACTTTAACAGCAATTGAAGCGCGAGAACTGTATTATATAGCGAAAGATAAAGGTGTTGTTGCAATACCGGATTTTGAATTTCGCTTCGTCCCTGCATGGCAATTATTAGCAGACTATTTGGCAGAGGGTTATGTTGGCAAAAAACGTCTGATTAAAATTGATTGGTTAGTCTCAAGTCGTGCTGACTCTCAACGTCCTTGGAATTGGTATGCTCAAAAAGATAAAGGTGGGGGAGCATTAGGTGCTGTTGGTTCTCATGCCTTTGATTATATTAGTTGGTTATTTGGGTCAATCCGTCGGTTGTGTGCAAAATTGAGTACGTCAATTTCTGAGCGCCCTGATCCGACTGATGGTGATAAATTAAAGCTAGTTGATGCGGATGATACTTGTTTGTTGATATTGGAATTAGAAGATGGTACGCTTTGTCAGCTAACTATTAGTTCCGTTACCTATGAAGGACGGGGACATTTTGTTGAAGTATATGGCGATCGCGGTACATTAGTTTTGGGTAGTACGAATCAAAAAGATTATGTTCATGGGTTTCATTTATGGGCAGCACCCGCAGGAAAATCGTTAACAGAAGTAGAAATTCCTAAGCGTTTGGCATTTTCTGAAACTTACACGGATGGACGTTTAGCACCATTTATTCGAGTGGTTGATGAGTGGGTGCAAGGGATTGATACAGGGAAAGATATTATTCCTTCCTTAAAAGAAGGAGTCTATTCACAACTATTAATGGATTTAACTCACCAATCTAATGAAACCAATAGCTGGGTGGAAGTACCGAGTTTAGAAGCGTTTATTACTAATGGCTAATGGCTAATTGTCAAGTTTCAATCTACGTTAAACTGAGAGCAATTTGGAGAATAAATCATGAATCAAGACAATTTGTATCAAAAAGTTTACATTGAAGAAACCTGTCCTTAGATGAAATACGCTATCGATTCTGAATCTATTGAAGCCTATAGAACGAGAGTTTTTATCCTCTCTCAAGAACTGCGTCGGGAGAAAGATCCATCAATTCGAGCTATGACTGCACTGTATCTGGCAGAAGCTGCAACTACCCTAGCACGAATGGAAGTACTGGAAGCTAAAAAAGTAACTGGGAAAAGTTGATAAAGGTGAGTACTTTTGTTTGTAGATAATCAAATACCTAGCGTTTAGTGCTAATAGCTAATGGGTAATTGTTAAGTTTCAATCCGTGTTAAGCTGAGGGCAGTTTGGAGAATAAATCATGAATCAAGATAATTTGTATCAAAAAGTCTATATTGAAGAAATCTGTCCTCAGTGTGGCAATAAAGTTGAGGAAATTGATAAAGATACGTCTACAGAACGCGATATGCGATTGTACGCTTGTTCCGTATGTGAGTGGAGTGATTATATTGATGTGGGAATACCTCTGTGGAAGGCTTACTCTGAATTCAAAAAACTAAACAATAAATAAATACAAACAACCAACAACTAACAACAAACAACAAAATCACTCCATTGTTTGATACACTTCTTCAGCAACTCGTTTAAGCCGTCTGAGTTGGGCTTTCATGTCATTCTGAGTCCAGCTAGCAGCAAACGTATTAAATCCCCAGCTAACTAAGGGGTTCGGAATTTCAAACTCAAAGCGATTCAGTAGACGAGTTCCTGTATCATTGGGTTGACATTCCCAGCGATCGCGCCCTTTAAAAAATCCCTCAAATTTCCATATAATTAAACCGGGTTGTCTCTCAATCACCTCACTTTTAAGAGTCGGTTGTAGAAGGGGAATTTGAATAATAAATCGACTGCGCCCCCCTAAATCCGTACTCCACTTGCCTATCGGTTCGCAACGCAGCACAGGGTTAAGCCAACGGTGCATCAATACTTGATCCGTAATACAGCGTTCCACAATAGTTGCACTGGCTTTGATTTGGATGGATTGTTCAAAAACTTGGGCGCTTGACATGGGCAGAGTTTCGGCAATGGGGCTACTGATACGATACATATATAGGGGGTGGATTTGACTGGTGAAAAAAGGGGGACTCTTGGAGACAAGGGGGACAAGGGAGATAAGGGAGAGGGGTTTCACAAATCATTTCGCCTCGCTGTATAGTAGACTTCTTGCATAAATACCCGCTCCGCCAGGGGTTAAAACCCCTGTCTAATAGCTAAAGTCCGTTAAAAC
>DNGI01000410.1:0-382 GCA_003486645.1 Cyanobacteria bacterium UBA11370
GGAGAGGGGGAGAGGGGGAGGGTTTGTTGGGGATTGTGATAGTAATCGGAGGATGATTTGGCAGGGGATTCCTCTGCGCCGTTTATCGGATGAGATGGGGATAGTTTACCGCTCGGCGATCGCTCTCAAACTTTCCTCGTTGTGGCAGCAGAGTGCTATTGATATTGCTCATCAACTTATGGCAGCGTTACCAGGAGTAAGCCAGGATAGTGTTGAGCTATTGGGGTTAGAGTTTTGGGTGGAAGTGGCATCTCCGGGTTGGATTAATTTTCGGTTGAGCGATCGCGCTTTAGCGACTTGGTTACAACAGTTGATTCAGATACCCTCGTTCGTATCTATTCCGGGAAATTACTTATTAGGAGGAGGAGAGGGGGAGAGGGGG
>DNGI01000410.1:580-726 GCA_003486645.1 Cyanobacteria bacterium UBA11370
GGAGAGGGGGGGAGGGGGAGATGAAGATAGGCTTGATGATGTGTTTCTTCTACAGTATGTTCATGCTCGCTGTTGCTCACTCTTGCGTTTGGGTCACTCGCAAGGATTAATTGAGGTGGAAGAGAGAATGGGGAGTGGGGAGTGGG
>DNGI01000410.1:980-1117 GCA_003486645.1 Cyanobacteria bacterium UBA11370
AAATACAGATTTTTCGGGTATTGATTATAACTGGCAAATCCTTAAACCCAATCCAATCCCTTGGCTTAGTAACAATCAATTACAAACGACTAACAATAACCTACCTCCCCATCCCCCTCTCTCCCTCTCCCTCTCCC
>DNGI01000410.1:1346-6861 GCA_003486645.1 Cyanobacteria bacterium UBA11370
TCTCCCCATCCCCCCCTCTCCTCCTCTTCAGTTACAACATCCAGCAGAACAAGCATTAATTGCTCAGATGGTAGATTTGCTGGATGGGATTGGCGATAGGAATCACGAGAATTGGCTAAAACGAGGGATTGCCTTGAGTGAAAAATTTGAGCAATTTTATAGTAGCTGCCGGATTTGGGGCGAGGTGAAGACTCAGACTCCACAGCTTGGTCAGGCGAGATTGGGGCTAGTGGGAGTCACTCAAGCATTAATGCGATCGCTTTTGCAAGACCAATTTGGTATATTTCCTAGGGTAGAAGTATAAAACATTTGTAACAGTCTGGCAGGAGTAAAACAATTTTCGTTAAGAGGCGTGACAAATGGCAGAACCTTCGGATATGATTCAGGATGTGTGAGGAGCGAACCAGCAAGGGAACCGAGACGAAACACGGCCAGTCGTCGGTTCCCTTTCTGATCTCAAGGTTTAGCTATAAAATGAACGCTTCAATAGCTACTGCCACACCGTCTTCTTCGACGGAGGGCGCTACCCACTCAGCCACTTTTTGTACGTCTAAGGGCGCATTGCCCATCGCTATCCCTAATCCGGCGTATTCTAGCATTTCCACATCATTAAAGTTATCGCCAATTACCATCACATTCTGGCGATTGAGTCCCAGCAATTCTTCTGCTAAGTAACGCACCGCTTCTCCTTTGTTCACCGCAGGATGGGTTGCCTCAAAGAAGGTTGCCACGGATTTAGTTAAATAGAGTTCTGCTGGGGTATATTGCTGACGCAAGTTGCCCAAGAGTTGATCAATCACGTCTTTGTCATCACTCAGGGCTAAAATTTTTGTGGGTTCAGAGTTCAATACTTTACGCAAATCCCCGACAGGGATGGGTTGAATATTGGCGCGTTGAGCATAGAGTTGAGTTTCGGGGGTAATTTGCCGCACGTATAGCTGATCGTTGATATAGAAATGAACCGAAAGGAGCGATCGCAACGCTTCACTTTCAAAATAATCTAATAATTGCTCGGCGGTATGGCGGGAAACGGGTAAATGGTGGTGCAGGGTTCCGCTAGCGGGGTCTTGAATCCAAGCTCCTTGGTAAGCGAGGATGGGTAAGGTAGAACCCACATCCTGATGGAAGCGTAAGGCAGAACAATACATTCGACCTGTAGCGATCGCTACCTGAATTCCCTTCGCTTGTGCTTGGCGAATCGCTTGCTTGACGGGTTCGCGGATGGTGTTGGACTTCCCAGCGATGGTTCCATCAATATCGAGTACTAGTAATCGAATATCGAGACTATTGCTATCCGCAGGCGAAGTCAGTAGAGACACAGCAGTTTTTAGGGTAGATCAACTTTAAATCATATTCCCTTTTTAACGGCGGTGGAGAATGTGTTTTTGAAGAATCGGCGATGGGAGATGGTAGGTTTGGATGAGGAAGCGTTGGATCGGTTTGGGGAGGATGCTGTGGAGTGGGGGTCGAGTGACGAGGAAGTGGGTGAGTTAATTGAGTTTACCAAGAATTTCGCCGCTTAATCAAAGTCTATGACTCTCCAATATATCCGTGGTATTTTATGTTTTAGCCTACTTATCGAGATTTGTTATGGCAAGTTTGATCTTAATAATTCTGATTATTTATGTTTGGACTTATTTCTCAACCTTTTGCCATGAGATGGGTCATTTTATTTTTGCTAAATTAGCAGGAATGTCACCGTATTTAGTCAAGATAGGTGTGGGCTATAAACCTTTACAATTGCAATTATTTAAGGCAACATTTGAATTTAGAATCTTACCGTGTGGCGGGACAACACACGCATATTCTTCAACTCTTGATGGCTTTAAAGTAAAATTTATCTGTTTTGCAATTGGGGGGATTTTTGCAAATTTTATGCTTTTGGCATTTCTCATTAATTTGTTAAGAATTAAAAGTGGTGTAATAATCTGGATTCTAATTATTATAGAACTAATATTGTTATTATTTGATCTTATACCCTATGAAGTTAGAGTATCATATAAAGAAAATATACAAAATGATGGAAAATTAATAGTTTCAGCTTTGGCTATAAATTATAAGAAGTTATTTGAGGAGCTATTGAAAGAATATAATAAGCAAATGTGCAGGTATAAAAATGATAAAGAAACTTTGCCTAAAACATTTTTAAACAATGATGTAAGAACTTTAAAAAAATTTATTGAGGCGCAATTAATACTATACCAGTATAATGCTTTTGATGAAGCCGTAGAATTATTTTTGGAAATTTTAAATTCCCCAAATATATCTAATTTGGAAAAAGCTTTTATTCTCGATAATTTAGCTTGTATTGTGGTGATGAATGGCTATAAAAAATATTTGGTTGATGCTGATAAATGGTCACAAGAAGCACTAAGTCTAGCAAGTTACTCAAAAACTTTAAAAGGAACTAGAGGCGCTATTTTAATAGAACTAGGAAGGTATGATGAAGGAAAACAATTGCTTTTACCTTTAACTGAAGCAGGAAATGAACCTATCGATATAGCCCTTAGTAGTTGTTATATTGCTAAAGCAGAATACTTTATTGGCAACCTAGAAAATGTAAACCCTTGGTTAGCAAAGGCTAAAAAAATTGGTGGGGCTGATGTTAATAAGGTATTAAAACGCATACAACAAGAGATCAATTATTCTCTCTAATAGCTAAAATAACCCGTCAGTGGTTTTAACTACTGTCTCATAGCTAAAGTCGTCTGAAGACGACTTGATCATACTTTAAGTCCATTAGAAATGAACTTAAGCTATTAGACAGAGAATTTATTCTCTGGCGGGTTATGAGGTTAATTGACAATGATGCAAGATCTAAGTTAAAAGCAATTGACTCAATTCAAAGGGATGGATAAAGTCAATTAAATGTATAGCTTATGGCTCTCTGGCGATCGCATGATTATTAGCTATAAGCCATTTGCCATGTAAGGGATGTCCGTGATTGAAGTTGGGTTCCCATTAATCGCTAACGCCTTTGTGTTGCAAAGGAACGTGAACTTGATGATTGCGAATGGGTACTCGTTTGTTGAATTTGGGTAGGCATTTATAATAAATGCTTTCTTGTTTCAAGGAAAGATCAAGGCGTTACTTATGAATGGGTACTCGTTCGTTGAATTGGGGTAGGCATTTATAATAAATGCTTTCTTGTTTCAAGGAAAGATCAAGGCGTTACTTATGAATGGGTACTCGTTTGTTGAATTTGGGTTCTCATTTGCGGATAATGAGTACCCGTTCATTGAATTTAGGTTCCTATTAGCGCGTAATAGGATGTTGCGTTCAACTCTAGGAGTTGAGGCACAACTGTATAAGCAAATAGCACCCCTGCAAGCGGAAATGAATCAATTGAATCACCAGTTTTGGGTGACAAAGGCGCAGGTAAAGACGAATAAATACGATCTTTCAGCGAGTTGTTACCATCAGATTGAGCAGGATGAGCCGTTTTATGAATCGCCACAGGTGACAAGGGAGCGGTTGTTGAAGTTAGAGCAGGTGATGGCGGTGAAAGTGCGAGAATTGGAGAAACTATTAGAGTGAGAGACTATAGATGGCTACAGCAACACAACCTCTAACGTTGGAGGAGTTCTTAAAATTCCCAGAAACCAAACCTGCATCTGAGTTTATTAAGGGAGAGATTGTTCAAAAACCCATGCCACAAGGAGAGCATAGCCGATTACAGTTTAAATTTTGCGCGGTTGTGAACGAAGTCGCCGAACCTGAGAAGATTGCGATCGCCTTTCCCGAACTACGCTGTACGTTTCGGGGAGACTCAATTGTTCCGGATGTGGCGGTGTTTTGGTGGGAGAGAATTCCCGTTCGTCCTCCTGGGAGAATTGCTAATCGCTTTGAGATTCATCCCGATTGGTCAATAGAGATTTTATATGATGTCCGGCTAATCACCCTTAATAAAATTTCTCCCTCTCTCCCCCTCTCCCTCTCTCCCCCTCAATCCTTATTTAGGGTTATTCAACCGGACATGATATTATCCCCGGATCAGAGTCAAACGAAAGTATTAGGCAAGTTGCTCCACTGCTCTCAGCATGGTACAGAGTTAGGGTGGTTAATTGACCCAGAAGAGGAGAGTATTTTAGTTGTATTCCCAGAGCAGCGCGTGCAATTGTTAAGGGGGAATGCTCAATTGCCAATTTTGGAAGGAATTAGCTTGGAGTTGACGGTTGAACAAGTTTTTAGTTGGTTAACACTCTAAAATGATGAGCAGTTGGCAGCTTAATCATCCATTAAAAGTAGTCAATTTTAAAGATTTATTGTGAAGAGTTTAATTTATAGCAGTTCTCAATTTGATGAGGTACAAAATCCTGGGAAATATGACTAAACCTAAAATTCTGCAAGAGGGAAACAGCTATACTTTTCGCTCATACTTTGAATTACCTAACGATACAGATGAAGTACTTGCAGAGTTTGGTTATCGGTTTGAACGCCAGCGCCTTCAGTTACCGAAAACAACTCGTCAAATTGATCGTCTCGTCGAGTTACAACAGCAGCTTGAAGAAACAATTCCTTTTGTCTCTCTTAACAGTGAAGCAGCAAAGCGCGAAATTTTAATTGCTCCGGTTTTAACACGAGTGGCGGTGATGTGTCGCCGTCTTTTGCGAATTGAATATCCTCTGAAGGTGAGTGAGCAACTTCAGGGGAATCTTGATTATTTTATGCAGTCGGATCAGGGGTTGATTGTCGTTGAAGCGAAGCGGGATGATTTAACGCGAGGGTTTACCCAACTGGCGGTAGAGTTAATTGCGTTGGCAATGCTGGAAGAGTTACCGGAGGTGTTATATGGAGCGGTGACAATTGGGGAAGTGTGGGTTTTCGGTAAACTGGAGCGTAGTAGTGGCATCATTGTAAGAGATATTGGTTCGTATAGTTTGCCGGATGATTTGGTAGAGTTGGTTAGGATTTTAGTGGGTATTCTAGAATAAGCTTCCGTGGTGGGTAAAAATGGGGGCTTTCTGTAGCTTTGAACAAGAAAAATTACAAGGGAAAGCTGAAGCTAATGCTGTTTTAGAAATGCCTATTGATTGTATCCGGAGGGTTGCTCTTGCACGGTTTATCCCCATCAATTAGGTTTAACGATTCGTGCTTGTCAAACGATGGGAGTCTGAGAACATTGAATAGCAGTTTGAGATAATTTATTAAGGGAGAGACTATAGATGGCTACAGCAACACAACCTCTAACGTTGGAGGAGTTCTTAAAATTCCCAGAAACCAAACCTGCATCTGAGTTTATTAATGGAGAGATTGTTCAAAAACCCATGCCACAAGGAGAACATAGCCGATTACAGTTTAAATTTTGCGCGGTTGTGAACGAAGTCGCCGAACCTGAGAAGATTGCGATCGCCTTTCCCGAACTACGCTGTACGTTTGGGGGAGACTCAATTATTCCAGATGTTGCGGTGTTTCGGTGGGAGAGGATTCCAGTTCGTCCTTCTGGGAGAATTGCTAATCGCTTTGAGATTCATCCCGATTGGTCAATAGAAATTTTATCCCCGGATCAGAGTCA
>DNGI01000410.1:7166-18599 GCA_003486645.1 Cyanobacteria bacterium UBA11370
AGAGCAGCGCGTGCAATTGTTAAAGGGAAATGCTCAATTGCCAATTTTGGAAGGAATTAACTTAGAGCTAATGGTTGAACAAGTTTTTAGTTGGTTAACACTTTAAAACCTGAGTAATAGCTCTGTGATCCAAAAATGGGCAGTACTGGACTTGAACCAGTGACATCCTGCTTGTAAGGCAGGCGCTCTACCACTGAGCTAACCGCCCGGTATCATACTTAGGTTAACACAAAAAACACAAAAAATGCCATCCGGTCAAACACATGATCGTATTACTCTGTGGAGTTTGCCAGTCGTAACGGGTTTGACCCTAGCGCTGACCCGGAGTAGTGACCTAACCTTGATTGTATCCGGAGGGTTTCTCTTCAGTGGGCTAATGTTGAGTCCGGATTTGGATTTGTACTCACGGGCGTTCAAGCGTTGGGGTTGGTTGCGGTGGATTTGGATTCCTTATCAAAAAGCCATACGTCACCGATCTATTTTTTCTCATGGCTTGATTATCGGCACAACCTTACGAGTGCTGTATCTCACCTGTTGGGTGATGGTGTTGGCGGGAGTGGGAGTGGGAGTGATTCTGTTATTTCAGGATGTGGCGTGGAGTTGGCAGGAATTTGGTCAAAGAATCGTGCGATCGCTTTTTCATTATCGAGCAGAAGGGATAGCCCTGTTTGCCGGGTTAGAACTAGGTGCAATTAGCCATGTTTTGAGTGACTGGATAGGTTCTACCTATAAGCGCTTTCAAAAAAAGAAAAATAAGCCACAGCGCAAATCAACTAATCGTAAGCGTACATCCTCCCAGCGTCGCTCAAAGCGGTGAATGGGGAGTGGGGAGTGGGGAGTGGGGGAAAAATGGAATTTAGTACTGTTCAGTTAAGGGGAAAGGGGAAAGGGAAAAGATTAATAAGCGGACATACGCTCATGGTTCATTTTGAAGTACTGTTTTAGCTTGCAGAATCTGTTCTAGCCACCATTGGTTCTGATCTAAGGTAAAAATCATTTTCTTAAAGGATTCATCGCACAGTTCTAGTACCAAGTAATCCCGATCTTTGGTAACGTACCAGAATTCTTTGCCTCTAGGAGTGTAGTAGGTTCCTGCTTTAATCACTCCTGGTAAAAAAGTACCAGGGGCGCGAATTTCTGTCCAGCTACTTGGTGGTTCGTTTGTTGTTGCGTTTTCAATATGAGTCAGGGGAATCTCAAACGTTTTATCCCAAGTGAATGCCCACAATTGCTCGTACCAATCCAAGTCAATTCGTAATTTGTTATCGATAATACTGAAATTCATCATTCTTTTCCTTGCCGTTTCTAGTATATTAACCTCTAATACCTATAGGTTAACAATCGTTCTTTCGCCACTCCCCATTATTGGCAGAGGACTAATACCATTTTGGATTTTGGATTTTGGATTTTGGAAGACTTACTCTGTCAGAGTTTCAGCAACTCATGGGCGACGTTTCTTTTTTAAATTAGTATAAAATATCGTTAAGAATAATAGTGATTATTAAAGTTCCATTTATGTCTAATTCCCAAGAAGCCACCCCAATAATACCTCAAACGCCTGTATTAGAAGCCTTGCAACAGTTGATTGAGGTTGTTGCCCAGTTGCGATCGCCCGATGGGGGTTGTCCTTGGGATTTAGCCCAAACGCCCCAGACGCTAATTCCTTATGTGATAGAAGAAGCCTATGAAGTCGTGGATGCGATTCGTAAGGGTGATCCAGAGGCGATCGCGGAAGAATTAGGAGATTTATTATTACAGGTAGTTCTTCAAGCTCAAATTGCGGCTGAATTCAATCAATTTACCCTCAAAGAAGTAACGGAAGGAATTACTCAAAAACTCATCCGTCGTCATCCTCATGTGTTTGCAGATGTGGAGGTACAAGATGTAGAAGAAGTACGTGAGAATTGGGAGAAAATTAAAGCCGCAGAGAAAGGAGAAACCCCGGCTGAAACTCAGTTATTGAGTCGTAAACTCCGGGATTATGCACGTACCCTCCCCCCTCTAATGGCAGGAATGAAGATATCTCAAAAAGCGGCGGCGGCAGGTTTTGAATGGGATAGTGTTAATGGAGTTTGGGCAAAATTTCATGAAGAATTAGCTGAATTTCAACAAGCAATTGAGGAGGAAGATAAAGCTCAACAACAAGCGGAACTGGGAGATTTACTCTTTACTTTAATTAATTTAGCGCGTTGGTATGATCTTGATCCCGCCGAAGCCTTACAGGGAACAAATGATCGTGTGATTGGACGTTTAGCGAAAATGGAAGCGATTAGCGATCGCTCTTTGTCTGATTACACTCTAGAAGAATTAGATCAACTTTGGGAACAGGCGAAAGCTGCCCTGAAAAATTCTGATCAATCCTAATTTGAGAATAGGGAGTGGGGAGTGAGGGCAGGGGAAAACTTGTGGGAGATAATCTTAATTATTAAGCTATTCCAAATTGAAATTGTATAACTTGCACGGGTAAGATGCTCATCCCACTAGAGGTTTAACAATACCAAATACGGCAAACTCGATGTAGAACAACGTATTAACGAAACGGGAATTGTTTTCATCGGCTACTATAAAGTTAGATAGGTATGTACGTCCAAAAATCAGATGCCAGTTGAACTTCCCGCCCAGAAAACTACAACGACTTCTATTCAGGATAGTGAAACGCTGAATTGTCATCCCCCCCACCCGGTTGAAATCGAACGGATTGGATCATTTCAGAGTCAAATAATTAGCACTGAAAAAGCCCAGCGGATGGCAGAATTTTTCAGTCTATTGGGAGATACAAATCGGCTGAGAATTGTCTCGCTTTTGGCGATCGCAGAACTTTGTGTTTGTGACATTGCTGCGAGTCTTGATATGAGTGAGTCTGCTGTTTCTCATCAATTACGAACATTAAAAGCCATGCGTTTGGTACGATATCACAAGCAGGGTCGCAAGGTTTACTATCGTCTCCAAGATCATCATGTTCTCGATCTGTATCGATCCGTTGCAGAACATTTGGATGAAACAGAATAAGAGGCATAGGGAGAAGGGGAGAGTGATTGTTATTTTAGGCTTGGGTTAAGTATTAATTTTTTTAGGTATAATCAACGGGAAGACCAAAAGCTGAATAAAAAAAGCTAAGTAGTAATGGGCAACTTAGTATGGAACCCCAAATCATCTGGCAACAGAACAGCGATAATCCGGACAATGGTACTAATTTAGCCAAAATTGCTAAGTTTTGGTCAAACCTACAGGGGCGGAAAATTGCTTGGCGACAGCGACTGATTCCCAAAACAGAAAATATTAACGAAATTGACTGGGAATCTCAGCGGTTTGATGAAGAATTTAAGTTACAAACTTCTGAGATTCGAGGAATTACTCTCTATTGGCGTAAAGCTGACTCGGATCGTGAAGTTAGCACGACACCGCATAAACTAGAATTGGATCTTCAGCAGTTGCAACTTTATATTTATCCCCAATCTCAAAAAGAATTAGTGATTCGTGTGGGGATTCCGGAGGTTGTTTATCAGAAAATTGAAATCACTAATCCTCTGTGGGAAATTACCCGAAGTGGTGAAAACTATAGTCTGATTCTCCGGGATAAGCAGCAACAAATTGAAGTTAAAGTTATACTTAGTCCCGATAATAGGGATAAACTGAAAGAGCAGCTACTGGGATAGATTTTGGATTTTGGATTTTGGATTTTGGATCGCGGTATGCACCGCCACGTTCAAGGGTTTTGAAATTACTAATACTATTTCCCCATGTTTACCCTCCACCGACTACCGCTTCCCAGAATTCATACTTCAAAATTCTTAGATCCGTTGCGATCTACTGATTTTGAATAGCAGATTTATTTCCGCTTTTGATAGTGCAGGCAAGATGCCTACCCCACAAGAAAATTTTATAGCATTTCTCATAGTCATGAGGTAAAAATTTCTAGGTTTTAGGGAGTGGGGAATAAAATTAAGTTTACCTCACCCATCTGATAAATGCTATGTAGTGTGCCATGAGAATCCTGGTCATCCTACAAACATACCCATAACAAATAACTAATGACCAACAACCAACAACCAACAACTAACAACCAACAACCAACAATCAACAACTAACAACCAACAACTAACAACCAACAACCAACAACCAACAACCAACAACCAACAACCAACAACCAAATATAAAGATAGTATTCTAAAAAGAAGATCGATTGTTACACCATCTGCTGGTTGCCATGAGTGTGTCTACCAACCCAACCGAATCCAAAGGAACGATTTTAGTCGTTGATGATACCCCTGCTAATTTGGATGCTTTAACCCAAATGTTGTCTGTTGCAGGTTATACAGTACGGGTTGCCTTAAGCGGTAAACTGGCTCTTAAGTCTATCCAATTAAATTCCCCTGATTTAATTTTGCTGAATATCATGATGCCGAAAATGGACGGCTATCAAGTTTGTCAACTGTTAAAAAACAATACACAAACGAAAGATATTCCCGTGATTTTTATCAGTGTAGCTGATGAAGTATTGAATAAAGTAAAAGCGTTTCAAGTTGGTGGTGTAGATTATATGACTCAACCCTTCTCAGTGGAAGAAGCACTCACCCGCATCGAGAATCAGTTTAAAATTAGTCGGCTTTCTAAACTACTAACTGAGCAAAATGAACGCTTACAACAGGAAATTTTATTACGCCAACAAGCAGAACAGGCATTACGAGAAAGTGAAGAACGCTGGCAATTAGCACTGAAAGGAATTAATGGCAGTATTTGGGACAGAAATCTTAAAACAGGTGAGATTTTCCACTCAACTCGATGGTCACAAATGTTAGGGTATGAAGACAACGAAATTGAGAACAATCCTGATGAATGGAATAGGCGTTTGCATCCCGATGATTTTGAGCGAGTGATGGCGACTCGCCAAGCGTATTTAGATCAGAAAATCCCAAATTATATTGTTGAGTATCGCATCCGGGCAAAAGACGGCAGTTACAAATGGATGCTATCACGGGGGCAAGCCTTGTGGGATGAATTGGGCAATCCGATCCGAATTGTAGGGTCTCATGAAGATATTAATGATCGCAAATCGGCTGAGTTAGAAATTAGCAGGGCTAAAGCTGCATTAGAACAGCAACTTCAACGAATTTTATTGCAAGAACGAATTACTCAAGAGATTCATTCTAGCTTAAAGCCCGAACAATTTTTCCAAACCGCAGCAATTCAAATTGGTGAAGTTTTTAATGTTGATCGATGCTTAGTTCACCTCTATCTTGAATTTCCTACTCCTCGTATTCCTATCGTAGCCGAATACAGAAGACCGGGAATTGAACCGACTTGGAGTTTAGAAATTCCCGTGATTGGGAATCCTCATATTCAACAATTATTATCCCAAGATTCAGCAATTGCTTCTGCAAATATTGAACAGGAACCGTTGTTAGAAGCGGCTTTACTCCTGTGCCGCCAAGTCGGATTAAAGTCAATGCTTGCCGTTCGTACATCCTATCAAGGAAAAGCGAATGGGCTGATGTGTGTTCATGAATACGGTGAACAACGGAATTGGACCGATTGGGAAATTGAACTATTAGAAGCTGTAGCCGTACAATTAGGAATTGCCATTGCTCAAGCCAATTTATTAACCCAAGAACGACAGCGACGAATTGAACTCGATCAGCAAAACCAGCAACTCCAAAAAGAAATCCGAGTGCGCCGACAAGCCCAAGAGAAACTACGCTTAAGTCAAAAGCGTTATCGCCAACTCTTTGAGGGAAGTGTTGATGGAATTGCGATCGCCAATCTTGAAGGGCGATTTATTGATTGCAACGCCAGTTATCAAAAGATGTTGGGCTATTCCTTAACTGAATTACAGCAAAAGAAATACCGAGAAGTTACCCCATCAAAGTGGCACGAAATCGAAGAAAAAATCTGCAAAAACCAAGTGATGATTCGGGGATATTCGGATACTTATGAAAAGGAATATATCCGGAAAGATGGGACAGTGTTCCCCGTCGAGTTTACCGTCTATTGCCTAAAAAATGACGAAGGACAACCGGAAATCCTCTGGGCAATTACACGGGATATTAGCGATCGCAAACAAGCCCAAGAGAGGCTCAGATTGCAAGCTGAACGGGAGCAGTTAATGGGAGCAATTACTCAGCGCATCCGTCAGTCATTGAATCTGGATGAAATTCTCAAAACCACGGTTGAAGAAGTGCGGCAACTATTACAAAATGACCGAGTTGTCCTGTTTAAACTTTGCGATGATGGTGTTGGGCGAGTGGTTGTTGAATCCGTTGCTCCGGGGTTGCCGATCACCGTAGGAGAGGAATTTCCGGATGAAGTTTTTCCCGAAGAAATTTATCAATACTACTGTCATGGGAAACCTCGTGTTGTTACAGATATTATCCACGATCAATTTGCACCTTGTATTACTGAATATCTGGAAAAATTAGGGGTTAAATCTAAATTAGTGATTCCTATTCTTTGCAGTAATCAACTTGGAGAAAAAGGAAATGGCTGTAAACTAAACCCGCCAACATCTCTCTGGGGAGTGATGACAGCTCATGATTGTAGTGGACAAAGACAATGGCTGGAATGGGAAATAGAATTGCTTTCCTCGTTAGCAACTCAAATTGGTCTTGCCATTCAGCAATCTGAACTTTATCTTAAGTTAGAAGCAGAACTCACTGAACGCAGGCGAGCAGAAGCGGCACTTCAACAAGCCAAAGAAGCCGCAGAAATTGCTAACCGTGCTAAAAGTGAATTCCTAGCAAAAATGAGTCACGAATTGAGAACCCCACTCAATGCAATTTTAGGGTTTAGCCAACTGATTAACCGTCATGCTTCCCTAGGTTCTGAACACCAAGAACACCTAGCAATTATCATCCGATCTGGTGAACATTTATTGGAATTAATTAATGATATTTTGGAAATGTCCAAAATTGAGGCAGGCAGAATTACCTTGAATGAAACGAGTTTTGATCTCTATCGTCTGCTGGATAATCTGCAAGAAATGTTACACTTTAAAGCTCAATCTAAGGGCTTAAAACTGATTTTTGAACGAACGAATGAAGTTCCCCAGTATGTGATCGCCGATGAAGGAAAATTGCGTCAAGTTCTGATTAATTTATTAGGAAATGCAATTAAATTTACTCAATCAGGTCAGGTAACACTTCGCCTGTCAAGAGTTCATGGAAAAAAACAACAAAAAAAAGACGACGCACAACAGATAATTCACTTTGAAGTCGAAGATACGGGACCTGGGATTGCACCAGAGGAAATTGGCTCTTTATTTGAAGCCTTTACCCAAACCACAACGGGTCGAAAATTTGAACAAGGATCGGGTTTAGGATTATCAATTAGTCATTCTTTTGTACGATTAATGGGAGGAGATATTGCAGTTAGTAGTACTCTGGGTAGGGGGTCAACGTTTAAATTTGATAGTCCGATTAAGGTAGCGATCGCCACAGATATTTTGCCCCTTGGATCGCACAAAAGAGTGATTGGGCTAGCCCCTAATCAAAGAGACTATCGCCTTCTCGTTGTAGAGGATAATTGGGCGAATCGCCTGCTACTGGTTAAACTTTTAAAATTAGTGGGTTTTCAGGTGCGTGAAGCGGCAAATGGAGAAGAAGCTGTGGCGTTATGGTCAAGTTGGGAACCACAATTAATTTTTATGGATATGCGGATGCCTGTGATGGATGGCTATGAAGCCACTAAACAAATTAAGTCCCATTTGAAGGGGCAGGCAACCGTAATTATTGCCCTCACAGCCAGTGCTTTTGAGGAAAATCGTACAGCTATTTTATCAGTGGGTTGTGATGATTTTGTGCGTAAACCATTCCAGGAAGAAGACCTTTTTTCTAAAATTGCTGTTCATCTAGGGGTGCGTTATCTCTATCAAGAATTAGTACAACCAACGCTTACTCAGTCAGATGCTACCGTTGAGATGCCCCAGAATGAATTTCTACATCAGGTACTTTTACAAATGCCCATAGAGTGGGTAAGTCAGCTTCATCAGGCAGCGAGTGAATGCAGTTATGAGTTAACGTTAGAACTTATTGATCAAATTCCCCTCGACTATACTTTACTAGCGACAACGCTCAAGAGTTTAGCGGATAACTTTTTGTTTGAGCAGCTTATTGAGCTAACTGAATTTGTCAATAGGTAGGGGATCATTTGGCTTACCTATATGTAATATAGTTTCCCTTAGCATGGGAATGCACCCCATCTCCTCCAGTTCCCTACCCCAAGAGGTTACTTTACAGAATCTTCATAAAATTTGACGACCATGTAAAAAAAAATTAAGAAAGCCCCTCTTCATCCTCATGGATGTATCTACTGGTTAATCCACAAATGTATAACCATCAAGAATCTAATCTTAAAAAAACCATTTTGGTTGTTGATGATACACCAGACAACCTGCGCCTCTTATCAACCATGCTGACAGAACAGGGATATAAAGTTCGCCAAGCCCTGAATGGACAGATAGCGTTGACAACAGTGCAGAAGGTAGCACCCGATTTAATTTTGCTGGATATCAATATGCCTCAGATGAATGGCTATGAAATCTGTCAACAGCTAAAAGGCGATGCTCAAACGAAGGAGATTCCTGTCATTTTTATCAGTGCTCTCGATGATGTTTTAGACAAAGTGAAAGCCTTTAGAATGGGCGGCGCAGACTATATTACCAAGCCATTTCAAGCTGAAGAAGTGATTGCCCGTATCGAGAATCAACTGAGCATCCAAATGCTCTCTCAACAATTAAAGGAACAAAATACCCAACTACAACAATCAGAAACGCGAGAACGAGAAAAGGCAAATCAGTTAGAACTCGCCCTAGCCGAATTGAAGCGTACCCAATTTCAACTTATACAAGCTGAAAAAATGTCAAGTTTGGGGCAAATGGTCGCAGGTGTTGCCCACGAAATTAATAATCCGGTTAGTTTTATTGCTGGCAATCTAACTTGTGCCCGTCAGTACTTTCAAGACTTAGTGCGTTTGATTCAAATCTATCAAGAAAATTGCCTTCATTCCATACCTGAAATTCAAGACATGGTTGAAGAAATTGAATTAGAATTTATCATGGAAGATTGGGAAAAACTCATGAGTTCAATGGAAGTCGGAGTCGAGCGTATCTGCCAAATTGTACAATCTCTACAAATCTTTTCCAAACAGAATGGAACACAGCGCAAACCTGTAGATATCCACGAACTCATTGATAACACCTTGCTCATTTTGCAGCATCGACTCAGAAAAGAAAAGGATAGTGATGGAATTAAAGTCATTAAAAATTATACTCAATTACCCAAAATTACGGCTTATCCTAGTCAGTTAAATCAAGTATTTATGAATCTATTTAATAATGCAATTGATGCCCTAGAAAATCAGCCTTGCCCACGACTTATCACCATCCGAACTGAAGTCATATCTGAGTTATTCGGTTTGGATAATGAAGTGGAACAGCCCCGAAAAACTCACAATTTAAAATCCCAAATTCAAAACTTATCTTATGTTATTATTCGGATTATTGATAATGGTTGTGGAATGGATGAGGACGTGCAAAACAAGATATTTGATCCCTTTTTTACCACAAAGCCCGTAGGAAAAGGCACAGGTTTGGGATTATCCATTAGTTATCAAATTGTAGTGGATAAACATGGAGGTCAAATGAAGTGTAATTCAGCCATGGGTCAGGGAACAGAATTTGTAATTGAGTTGCCATTTGAGCCTCACTAAGAGCTGATGACTAATTTTACTTCTTGGTTGGCACAACAGCTTATACAAGGCTGGCGATCGCTAATCTTCGTGCCATTCGGTTTTAACTACTGACTGACAGGTTGTTACAACTGGTGCAAGATGTGAATATACCGAGTTAGCCCATCCCCCATTCCGTAATTCCCAGTGCAATACTGAAGATCAGGTAATCATACAGAAATAACGAGGAATGGACATTCGAGCAACGGATACACCACGGGTAGATTGGACAGGTGATGCCCTAGCCGTCGGGCTATTGGAAAATGAGATAGAACTGACTGGGGATTTAGCCCAACTCGATCAAAAACTGGGCGGTACACTCAAGGAACTGATTGAAGAGACAGAATTTAAAGGCAGCGTTGGCAGTAGTGCTGTCACTCGTGTGGGTGTCGGTAGCTCAATTCGTAAAATTATACTGGTGGGATTGGGTAAACCAGATACCTTGCGTTTAGATAGTTTACGTCGTGCCGCAGCAGCGATCGCTCGGTTGGCAAAACAGCAAAAGAGCAAAACATTAGGTATTAGTTTACCAATCGTAAATGATAACCCCGCAGAAACCACTCAAGGGATTACTGAGGGACTTTTATTAGCCCTGCACGTCGATAATCGCTTTAAGTCTGAACCGGATGATAAAGGAGCGAAACTAGAACAGATTGATTTACTTGGATTAGCCGATCAAGATACTGCAATTCATCGAGCTAAAGCAATTTGTGATGGGGTAATTTTAGCGCGGGAATTAGTCGCTGCACCTGCTAATTCTGTCACACCGATGAGTTTAGCTCAAACCGCAGAAGATATTGCTGCTGAAGCAGGCATGACGTTAGAAGTTTTGGAACAAGAAGAATGTGAAAAATTGGGAATGGGTGCGTTTTTAGGTGTTGCCCAAGCGTCAGAAATGCCGCCAAAATTTATTCATTTAACCTACAAACCGGATGGAACTCCGCGTCGTAAATTGGCAATTGTGGGGAAAGGATTAACCTTTGATTCTGGTGGCTTAAATATTAAAGGGGCAGGTAGCGGTATCGAAACCATGAAAATGGATATGGGCGGTGCAGCAGCTACCTTGGGGGCGGCAAAAGCGATTAGTCAGCTTAAGCCAGATGTAGAGGTTCATTTTATCAGTGCCGCAACGGAAAATATGATTAGTGGTCGGGCAATGCACCCAGGGGATATCTTAACCGCATCTAATGGTAAAACGATTGAAGTGAATAATACCGATGCAGAAGGACGATTGACATTAGCCGATGCGTTGGTATTTGCGGAAAAATTGGGAGTGGATGCGATAGTAGATTTAGCGACACTAACAGGTGCTTGTATTATTGCGTTGGGGAATGATATTGCCGGGATGTGGACAACAGATGAGACCCTAGCATCCCAACTTAAAACAGCTTCAGAAATAGCAGGAGAAAAATTCTGGCAAATGCCCATGGAAGAGAAGTATTTTGAGGGCATGAAATCGCCTATTGCGGATATGAAAAATACGGGTCCGCGTCCCGGAGGTGCAATTACAGCGGCGCTATTTTTGAAGCAGTTTGTGAAAGAGACACCTTGGGTTCATTTAGATGTTGCTGGCCCCGTTTGGGCAGATAAAGAGGATGGTTGTAATAATGCGGGTGCAACTGGTTTTCCGGTTCGGACTTTGGTGAATTGGGTTTTGGGAACTGGGGAGTAAATGTTATTTGCTTCTCGGTTGAATAACCCTAAAAAAGATTG
>DNGI01000410.1:18944-23178 GCA_003486645.1 Cyanobacteria bacterium UBA11370
CCTAAAACCTAGAAATTTGTACCTCGTGAGTATGAGAACCGCACTATCACGAACCCGACTCCAAACGCCGTTGCCACTCGGCATCAATTTGCTCTTTTCGCTCAAGCTCTTGATCGAGTAAATCCCGTTCGCTAGTATAAATTAAATTCTCTTCATTAATAACATTTTGTGCCGCAAATTGTTGAGCATAGGCTATCTTTTTATGCAAGCTTGCATCCGCTTGACTGAGTGCGATCGCTTCCTGTTGCCGTTTTTGATTTCGCGCTTCAATCTTACTATTTTTCCATTGAATCCAAAAATAACGAATCAGGGGAATTCCTAAAAATCCAATCCCGTAACCCAGTAACAACCAGTAAATTGAAGCGACAAAGCCAACAAATCCAGCAAATTCTCCTCCTTTTAACAGAGAACCTAATACTAATGCACCTACAATATTGATTGCACCTAGCCCAATTGCTCCCATAATTTGTCCGCTACCTGCCGAACTAAAACGCCAACGCCGTTCGAGAAGATAGGGTTCAGTGGGTTGGAGTTGTTCCTCTTGGGTGGTTGTTTGCAAATCCGGGAAGTGGTAGACTATTTCTCCCTCTGGACTAACTTTCGGATGCCCGTTAAATCGGCTAAGAACAGGTAGCATATAATCTTCATAATCTCGTTGATATCCTGTGCCAAGATCATCAAGATAAGGAGCAATTTGTTCAGCCACAACTGCACCTCTCGAATTACGAATGAGTGTACCAATTTCTTGCCAGCGACGCTCTTCTAAGTCAGCATTCGGATTGCCATCACCGAATAAAAATGAGAAGATTCCTTCCAAGAAGTTCATCTGACTTCTTTCAGAGGATTCAGGAGATGTCCGTTGTCGTCGATAAGGACGATTATAACCTGGGTCAAAAAACCAAAAGATATCAGGTCCAATCCAAAAGTGGGGCATAAAAATTATACCGCCGCCTCTATTGGAATAACCACTATCACTACTACCAGAATCATTATCGCTGCTAGCACTAAGGCTAATCACGATAATTGAAATGGTTAGAAAAATTAGGACAATTGAAAGTAATAGTAGAATTCCGAAGGAAATCCGAATTAGGTAAAATAAAATACGCCAGACTTTTTCCCACCAGTCTTGTAATCGCAAGCGTAAGAACTTATTGCGGAGGATTGAACGAAAGTTTTTAGGAAATAGATAAGCAATTTCCCCAGACTCTGCAACTTGCAAATGTCCGCCAGCGTCTGAGGCTAGAGCTAGTAAGCCTCGCTCTGCTAAATTGATATTTAATCCCGCCCTAGCAGCAACATCTCCGACAGTAACACGGTAGCCTAGCTGCTCGACAGCCTTGATAATTGTGGGATTGGGAGCCATCGTTACTACCTGTAAAGATTTCTGTACTATCTTCAGTATATCGATATCACTCTTGACTCTTGTGTTTATCTTGGGCAGAAGTTATCCCATTTTGGATTTTGGCTGCAAGGATTTTAGATTGAACTGTTAAGGTTTCACTAACTGATGTCGTGCATTTCTTTTTTAAATTAGTATTAACTCCATCCAGAAGCTTTGTGTGTAAAAAAATAGAGTTGTCTCAACTCAGGGGTTTGTTAATACTTCCCATCTTTCACGACTGAGAAAGAAACCTTGACCATTAGGATTAGTGCAGGTTAATCCAACCGTTTAGGAGATGCACGTGAAGCCTGCATTTCTCCAGGTACTTCCATAGGATAATAGGGCAGGACTTACGCAACTACGCTATCTATAGAGTTATGCTGCGTTACACTACACTAACACACCTTACGGATAGAGGCTGTGCGTAAGTCCTAATTTGTACTCGTGATTCTCCGCGATCGCAATGCCAAAAAGACCCTACCTATGTTACAGTAGCTTTTAAAGGGCGATTAGCACAGGGGTAGCGCACTTCCTTCACACGGAAGGGGTCACTGGTTCAAATCCAGTATCGCCCACTAGATAGAACATAGATGTAGTAATGATTACAGCAGTTTTTACCAAGCGATAAGGTAGCTGCTGTAAGTCTTTTTTTAAGACTTTTCGCTTGACTTTGACTATTAATTGACTATGCTTAAGTGCTTATGAACGATTTGACCCTACACTGGCTAAATACCGACCTCAGACAAATATAGACATAGTACCAATTACAGCCGTTTTAACCAACGAATAAGGTAACTGGTGTAACTCTTTTTTTTGAGGCTTTTAGCCTGACTTCAGCGATCGCGCCGCCTTAGTGGTTCAAACTCGGACTTTCGTCGAACGTTATCTACTTTTTCAGTAATCCTCTCCACTCTCTTCTTCACCTTCTCAAAGTCAATATTCAACCAAATCGTTGAGTTTGCTGATTCTCTCTTTTGTGTATCAGACATAGTGTGTATTAGCAGTAACTTTATTTAACTATTCATAAGCCTTAACCTCTTCAACCTCTTTCTAAAGATAGATGAGTAAACAGACTTAATGATCACTTAAGATTTATGGCAATTCACAGTTACTACTAAAGGCTTATGCCTATTGATACTTGTGCTTACTCCGCTTTCTCCCATCAGTTAGACTAGCGATAAAAAAATAGCTAATCGCTGATAGGAAACAGAAAATTTCCAATCTAGCAATTAGCAATTAGCACTATCTATAACCGCGTGAAGTCTTGTAAAACTTAGCAACCCCTATCAATTAGTTCTAAGTTGCTTCTGTAAGCTTAATTCTATTGGGGCTAAACTTCATTAATTCGTAAAGATCGCAAGCTGATAACTCTTCCTGACTTGGTTCATCAGTTTGGCAGATTGCCACAATCGGATCGCCGTAAGCTTTCGCTTTACCAATTAGTAAAACTTTTTTATCTGCACATTCTCCAATTAACTTGAACTTCTCGGTTGGAAAAAAGTCTACATAAGGAAAGAAACTACGATTTTTAATTGCCATTTTTCCTCCTGAATTCTTTTTCAAGTTCTCTCACCTGTGTCACTTTGACTCGGTGAATTATTACTTTCCTGCCTGAAACACGAGAAGTTAGAAATATAAATGTCTCTCCTCATTATCAAGGGCAGGTCAATCGCAGCGAACAGATACTAGCCAAGGATACTGAGGAGTTCACGCCCATTACTGGAAAATGCTAACTCTTCAGTCTCCTCTCAATGCCTGCGAAGTTAGCTGACGGGCTAGAACTGAGAGATGTTCTTCTTTATTACTTTTTCTAACTGATTAGAAAAAAGGTTTCAGATTTGCCCCAACAATTGGTTCCTCCGCTCCAGCAATTGCCCAACAATTTAATAAAGGTTGTAAGCAAAATACTAGATTAGGCTGACTGAGTGTATTCGATTTTCGCCATTATAGCATAGAGTTTCAAAACGCAGAATCTTACCTGTTGAAGAACGCCAGTTCCTATCCTATTGCCTTAGATAGAGTTGATATAGAGTTGGCGATCGCGTTTTGATGAAATGGCTACTTTTTCCCAACCACCCTTGCTCATTTAGGCTTGTATAAGTTTGACTTCAAGGTTTCTCTCTCCTTGAGTCCTTAATAGCTTTTACTTTTTCTAAGGTGGCTTTGGTGCGTGGGATCGAACCCCCTACTTACTGTTAATTTTACTTTTCTACCTTAAGCCAGATACCAGAATTTATCAGTAACAATTTTTACAGAATAACAGCTAGACTAGTGAGATTATATAGGGTTCTAAACTAAAACTCTACATAGGGTAGATAGGAGTTCTGGTCTGGAGTGTTTTCTCTTCGATTCCACCTTCGCCCTGTTAATCTAAGTTAACAATTTCTCTCTAAAAAGTAAAGTTACATATCAATTCGATCTAGGTTGAAGAGAGAGTGGTAAATTAGAAAGTGAAGCGAATAGGCTTCAACTGACAGATACTACAGCGCCGTTCACATTAGAGTTAAGAGGTAAAAACGCTGGTTCATCTAACATCTGTCTCATCAACTAACAACAGCAGCACGTCCTTTCAAGGCTGATATTTCCTAAGCTAGTGAGTTGGGAGCAATGCAACTGGAAGAATTAATTCAGTGCAACTCCGCGTACCATTATTCCAAACAGGAAATTCCTCAGTAAATTGATGACAAGTGCTGCTGTTGTTTTAAAGATTTAATCTCATTGGCATTTAAACGGTGTATTCACATTAGGACTTATATGATGTCCGGCAAATCACCCATAATAAAAAGTCTCCCCCTCTCGCTCTCTCCCTCTCTCCCCCTCACTCTTTTTTAGGGTTATTCAACCGGACATGAT
>DNGI01000070.1 GCA_003486645.1 Cyanobacteria bacterium UBA11370
ATAATGTCCTAACCACTTTGGCGGTTGCTATAACTTAAAGTACCATCTCAATTTGTCAGCGCGATCGCTTTAATTTTCTTCAATACGACGACTTAAATGACGAACTTCTTCAAGTAAAACATTGAATCTTTGATCGTTTTCAATTTGGCGTTGTTTGAGCAATTCTATATCTCGTTGATTTTGAGCAGCAACTTGGAGTAAAGCTTGAGATGTTACTCTTAAACCGTCAACACTATCCTTAATCTCGCTAACACTTGAACTGAGTTCACCAACTGTTGACTTAAGTTCACTAACCGTTGAACTGAGTTCACCAACCGTTGACCTAAGTTCACTAATACTTTCGCGCATCTCACCCATACTTTCGCGCATCTCGCTAACACTTGAAGCCAATTCATCAAGCATTTCATCTGTCCAACGTTGAACTGTCATCGCATTTCCTCGACATTTATTCGACACATTTTTTAGGCTCTCCCCTAGAGCGATCGCCTTTAAATTATTATTATAAATTCACGGGACTGGCCGGATTTGAACCGGCGACCTAGCGCTTCAGATTTGTGTGAGTTTCCCCACTCTCTGGACTATACCTTCACCATAGGTTTTATACCCTTTAGGTGGTGGCCGTCTAGTCTCTAAACCTTCCTGATCGTAACTTTGGCGATTAATGAATCGCTTAATAATCAGGCTTGGCTTGGTATTGCCATAGAGTGTCAATTAACCTATCACTCTTTAGGGTTTACCAAATTTGACCACATTCACATATGGAATTTCTTCCATCGTGCCCGATTTTTCAGGAGGCGCTTGCTCTATCCAACTGAGCCACAGCCCCAATTCACGAAACTATTATAACTAATGCTGTTTCACCTTATGGAACCCAAGGAAATTTGGCGCTAGAGTTCCAGGATTCTTGCCAAGGACTGCCACCAACCTCCAAGCCACATACAGAGCTACTTGCTTTTAGAATAGTTTTAGAGTTGCCCCAAACTCGTTCTCGCAGTTCCAAGGTTAACGTCCCGTGGGTGGTATCTCGGCAAACGAAATTTAAACCCTCCTCCGTTGGGACTCGCACCAAAGTACCGGGTAACTCTGTAGTCCCAACCAACTCAACCTCACAATTAGCATTTCGTGCCTGCATCTGCCAGCGTCCCCAAGGTTGAATCTGCCAACTTACTTCTGAATTCCAAGGCACAAATTCATAGAACTTACCCCTGTAATGAATACCAATTAACGCAGCAGACTCCATCCACCACAGTACACCCCGTCTACCGCCACCAGCCGTCAGTGCTAGATCCGGTTCATCCTCGAAGCTGTTGCAATTAATCCAGAACCACTTTGTCGGGAAGGCATGACCCCAGTTTTTTTCAGTATAGGCAGGAGCGTTAGTAAATTCATAGCGTTTGCCATTCCATTCAATCCAACCCGTAGCTAAACCATGCGCCATTAAAATTTGCCATCCCGGCTCAAATATCTGAAAATACGATAACCATCCAGCCGTTGATTGCTGAATTGCTCCTTGATCACCCCAACCATAAATCGGTTTGATTTCATACTGCCAACGACAAGAAGAATGGGTGGCGCGATCGCAAATTATCCCCTGATTCCAAGTTGCCGTCGCTTGATACCCTTCTGTGATATAGTTCTCAAACTCAGCAGGAGGAAGATAGTGGGGAGAAATTTGTAAGTCAGTTTTGCCCCAATGCCCCAATGCCGAATATTCTGTAGCAGCCCAAAACTGGTTAACATTAGGAAACGTGCGGCACAGATAGCCATCATCAAGTCCTAAAATTTGAGCAGCACCCCCGCTATGGTATTTCCCGCCAATGGGGTCTTCAATAGAATACATGAAAGCAAAAGTCTGACCGCAATCAGGCAAGGTGACACGATAATACCAGCCTTCAAAGAAGCGATCTGGACCAACATCCCAGTGATAGCCACTATGGGGCATTTGCGGAAGACTCATCAGGATACCTCCGAGAAGAGGAAACTCCGTGTATGCGAGACCGGAGAGGAACGCTTAGGATTCGGTTTTAACCGCCTCCCGTCTGGATGAGCTATAATATCATTATGACTCAATCGCTGTCTGTTAAATGCAAGCTTATAGTCCCTGTAGAGTCTCGACCAAGGATCGATGAGACTCTGCGGGGATTTGCTGATGCTTGCAATCAGATACTTGCAGTGGCTAAACGCGATAATTGCTGGAATACAACGAAGCTTCACCACAAGGTTTATAAACCCGTGAAAGAAGCTACGGGACTTAAAGCCAACCACGTTTGCCAAGCCATTCGGCGGGTGATCAATAACGCCAAAGCTGTCAAGCAAATCCACAAGTTTAGATCCACCTCGATTAGCTTGGATATCCGCACATTTCGATATGTCGAAAAATCCCAAGTTGTAGGTGTGACACTCAAGTGTGGACGAGTTGACTTTAAGTTGTCCATTGGTGGCTATCAGATGGCATTGCTTAGAGGGCAAAACCTCACAAGTGCAACGCTGTGTAAATCCAAGAAAGGGGATTACTACATCAACTTTGTGGTTGAGATAGATACCCCACCAACGGGCAAAACACCCAAAGTGATTGGAGTCGATCTTGGACGTAGAGACATTGCTACCACTTCCACGGGTAAGTCTTGGAGTGGTGAACAAATCCAATCGGTCAGGGATAGACTTAGCCAAACAAGGGCGAACATTCAACGCAAACGCAGCAGGAGCAGTCGCCGATTGCTCCGCAGGCTCTCTGGTAGAGAACGTCGCTTTCAGGAGTGGTTGAACCACAACATCAGCAAGCAACTGGTACAGGAAGCTAAAAGCCGTGATGCTGCCTTGGCATTTGAAGACTTGAGCGGAATTCGTGACACTCTTAACAAAAAGCCAACAAGCAAAACCGAGAGACGTAGAACGAACAACTGGGCGTTTTATCAGCTTAAGATGTTTGTCGGCTACAAAGCGGCGATTGCAGGAGTTTTGGTTGTGTTTGTACCCCCTGCCTATACCTCTCAAACTTGCTCTCGTTGCCATCACGTCCACCCTGAAAAAGGGAAGTCGTATCGCAACGGGAAAAAGTTTAAGTGTGGGCATTGTGGGTTTGAACATGATGCAGACATTAATGCAGCTTGCAATATTGCTGATTTGGGGAAGTCTGTAAGCCTTCCCGAAAGTCCAGGGATAGTTTGTTTATTAGAAGGGCAATTGCCTTTGTTTAGATTGGCTTGATCCGGGCTAAAGCCCCGTGTCTTCAGACCGGGGTAAGCTTACATCAATTGAGTTCAATACGGTGTGATAGCAATTTGCCTAACTTGACGTTATAACTATTCTCCCCATCCCCCACTCCCCATCTCTAAACCAAACGTGAAATGGTAATATCCCGAACTGCCCGATGATTTACATGACTCTTTTCTGTATGCTATGTGACTAAGGGAATTCCAAAGGTTTAACATCGGATATTTTTGGCTGTAGGAAGTCTCTAACACAAACATTTCGGTCAGATGAGGAGTTTAGTACATGAAAAAGATGAGTCATTGGGGCAAGCCGATCGCTCTGTTTACTGTCATATTAAGCACTGTCGTAGGTTTGAATGCTCCTGGTACTGCTGTTACCAGCCTACCAACCGATAACACCACTGAGTCTCCAAGTAACATTCAACTCGCACAGGGGCTTGTGGGTCAATGTCGTGCTGCCAAACAACGAATCTTCGTTTATACAGAACGTTCAGCCACTAGTCAAACGGTAAGAACCATAGGATTAGATGAAGAAGTGACGTTAGCTGACAGCGGTAGTGCAGGTTGGATCGCCATCAGTTCCCCGGCAACAGGCTATGTACAGGCGCGAGATCTGAAACCCTGTAAAGGTGGGAATCAGCCCGATCCTGGCTCAGGAGCAGGTGTTTGCCGTAAAGTGACAGTAGCACAGGGTCTAACCATTCGCCAAAGTGCCAGCCCTTCTGCGGCACTTGTTGGGGGAGTACTTTCTGGGAATACCGTTAAGCTAGCCAATCCGAAACAATCTCAAAAAGATAGCCAGGGACGCACTTGGATACAGATTACAGCACCCAAGGCGGGATGGATTTCTAGCGGTTTTCCCGACGGCAACCTAGGTCCAGAATTTTCTTGTCCTTAGTGTTACAAGGTTATAGCTAAGGCGTTTAGAGTTCTTTAGTTCTTTTTTGTTAAAAGGAACTAGAGGGGATTTCTCCGTGAGATATTCGTGGGTAGATCCCCTCACTTCACTCACTTTTAAGTACTTATCCTTATCGATGCTGAGGGGCGCTGGAAAGACCGAAACTTTACGAAAACTTCATAGATTAACATTACTACTGAAAAATCTTAAGCCATAATTATGTAAAGTGCCTCAAAAAGAATAATCATGTTGCTTTTTACTATCAATTTTTAAGATTAGTTAAGTGTTTGTTTGATCTAGCAGCAGGGAAAGGTGTAGCCATTCCAAACGTAGATAGGTCAACAGAGCCACAAGAAAGACTAGCCATTCTTACAGAGAATATGCCAGAATGCGGCAAATTACTGATACTTACAGTAGAGCGATCGCGCCACCTACTCCGCACGCAATTATTGAAAATTCCTTGAGAACGTTGTAAAAATGCTCCAAAATCCTGGTAGTTCAACTGTTCCGACAGCTAAATTTTCTACGCTCATCGAACTCCTACGCTGGAGGGCACTTCAGCACCCGGAAAACCTCGCCTATAAATTTCTGGTTGATGGGAAACCTGAAGGTCCATCTTTAACCTATGCTGAACTTGACGGTCAAGCTAGAGCCATTGGCGCTTGGCTGCAACAGCATACGACCAAAGGGGAACGAGCCTTATTACTCTACCCGCAAGGGTTGGAAGTGATCGCCGCCTTTTGTGGTTGTCTCTATAGTGGCGCAATTGCCATCCCTGTGCCTCCGCCCGATGGGGGACGGATGAAGCGTACTTTACCCCGATTGCGCTCCATTGTCCAGGATGCCCAAGCCTCCGTAGTCCTAACCACAGGTCGAATTCTTTCCCTTCTGGAAGAGGTGCGTGAGGATTTTCCTGAATTTGAGGAGATGAAGTGGCTTGACACGGAACACATCGATCTCCAATTAGCCGACCAATGGCAAGATCCAGAGGTCAATAGTGATAACCTAGCTTACCTTCAGTACACCTCCGGCTCTACCTCCACACCCAAAGGGGTAATGCTCAGTTATAAAAACCTCATGTTCCATTCTGCCTATCTGAATAAGGCGTGTGGGTATGAGCCAGACAGCGCGACTGTCACCTGGATGCCTTACTTCCACGACTATGGGCTGGTGGAAGGACTGATGCAACCCTTGTACAACGGCACTCCTTGTTATGTGATGTCGCCCTTTGCCTTTATTAAACAGCCGCTGCGCTGGTTAGAGGCAATTTCTCACTACAAGGCAACTCATAGCCAAGCGCCTAATTTTGCTTATGATTTGTGTGTTCGTCGAGCCAAACCCAAACAACTCCAAACCCTGGATTTAAGCAGTTGGAGGGCAGCAGGAAATGCGGCTGAACCCATTAACCCCAAAGTGATGGAGCGTTTCTTCGAGACCTTTGAACCCTGCGGTTTCCGGTGGAACACCTTTGCCCCTGCCTATGGACTGGCTGAAGACACCCTATTAGTTTCCACGACTCCGATAGAGGAACCGCCAGTTCTGTGTGTACTTGATGCCGCCGCACTAGAAAAAAATCGGGTCGTTCCTGTCACCAAACCGCAAGAAGAAGGAGTGCGAACCCTACCCGGTTGTGGTCGCTTAGTATGTGATACACAAGTTGTGATAGCTGATCCGGAAAAACTAACAAAATGTGCGCCTGATGAAGTGGGTGAGATTTGGGTGAAAGATCCGAGTGTAGCTCAAGGATACTGGCAGCGTCCGGAAGAAACAAAAGAAACCTTCCAAGCTTACCTGACAACGGGTGAAGGGCCTTTTCTGCGGACTGGGGATTTGGGCTTTTTAAAAGATGGTGAATTATTTATCACGGGTCGGATTAAAGACTTGATTATCATCCGAGGTACTAACCATTATCCTCAAGATATTGAATGGACAGTGCAGCAAGTTCATTCCGCCTTACGTCCAGATTACGGTGCGGCGTTTTCTATTGAAGCTGGAGGTGAGGAACGATTGGTGATTCTCCAGGAAGTCGAACGCCGCACTCAAGATTTAGACTATGAGCAAGCCTTAGCTGATATTCGTCAAGCGGTAGCCGAGGAGCATGAACTCCATGCTTATGCGGTAGCCTTAGTCAAGCCTGGAAATATTCTAAAAACCTCTAGTGGCAAGATTCAACGCCGCGCTGGAAAAGCGAGTTTCTTAGCAGGAGAACTAGAAGTGATAGCAGATTGGAGTGAAAATCCGACACTCACTGCCAAATTCCGAGAACTTCAGGGAGAAGTAGATTTTTTGGCACAGCAAGTCCAAGCAATTAAACCTTAGTTGTTGGTTGTTGGTCGTTAGTTGTTTGTGAGTAGTCATCAACAAAAAACAAACAACAAAAAACAAACAACAAAAAACAACAAACATCATGGAGAAGGTCAATGCCTCAATTAAAGCAGTATCAGGTTGCTGAAGCGTTAGAGCGGGATTTAGGAGATCCTAGCAATCCAGATAGCGTCCTGTCATTCAAACGAGTAGTTGAGTTGGATGAGCAGGAGGCGTTTCCTGAAGACGAAGTGAATTGGCTCTACAACTGGAAGCTTCAACATTATTACATTCCCGATCATTGTGGAGGAAAGTTCACCTCGCTTGAAGAATTTGTCGCGTTTGTCAGATCCTTGTCACGGCGAGATCAGACGGCGGGAATCGCGTTTACCACCATGTTCTGGTCATTTCTAACATGGATGGCGGGGACAGATGCTCAAAAGCAGCACCTGGCAAGTTGGATGAAAGATCGCAATGGAACCATGTGTCTTGCCTATTCGGAACGGGCGCATGGCAGCGATTTGATTGCGGGGGATGTCCGTGCTACTAAAGTACCGGGAGGGTATCTCCTGAATGGGGAAAAGTGGCCGATTAACCGAGCGACGCGATCGCATATTACCTTTGTTTTAGCTAAAACGAGCGATGACCCAGGAGCGAGATGTCTTTCGCTGTTCATGCTTGACAAAAGTCAACTCAACCCCTCTGACTATTACAACTTACCCAAGATTCTAACTCACGGAATTCGTGGGTCTGATATGAGTGGGATTGGGTTTAATGATTGCTTTATTCCCGAAGAAATGCGCTTGGGAGAAGAGGGATCGGGTTTGGAAATAGCCCTCAAGGGATTTCAAATTACGCGGATGTTATGTGCGGCATTTTCTCATGGCGCAGCGGATACAGCGATGAGAACCACATTAAATTTTGTCAATTCTCGCGTCCTGTATAACAAAACAGTACTTGATATTCCCCAACCTCGCCAAACCTTAGTTGATGCCTTTTTAGATATCTTACTTTGTGATTGCGAAACGATTGGGTCAGCTAGAGGATTTCACGTTATCCCAGAGCAATTTTCAGTCTGGGCGGCGGTGGTTAAATATTTTGTCACTACGCGCTTGGAAAGTGTTGTTAACAATGTTTCGGTTGTGCTGGGAGCGCGGTTTTACTTTCGGGAAGAACATGACTGGGGAATTTTCCAAAAGACGCTCCGGGATAATTCCATTATCAGTATGTTTGATGGCAGTAGTATTGTTAATTTACACGCCCTAATTCTCCAGTTTCGCCAGATTGCTAAATATCGGGCAAGACGAACGGACAAAATCATGGATGGGATACAATCTAGGCTGGAAACTATTTTTTCTCTGGAAAAACCAGTACCACGTTTTGAACCGGAGAAACTGGAACTTTTCGGTCGAGGAGCGGATGATGTTTTACAAGGTTTAGAAATTGCTCTGGGACAGTTAGCAGATTTGAAAGATGAGTCTGAGATTGATGCAGAAGTTCTGGATAAGATTGGGACTCTAACTAGCGTTATCCTAGAAGAACTTGATGCTTTTGATCAAATCATTGGGAATTCAAAATTTGAATTTGGTCACGACCAGTCACCGGAGTTATTTGAATTGGCGAAGAAGTATTGCACCTTGCATACAGCCGCTGCTTGCGTCCATATGTGGATTTACAACCGCAAGATCTTAGGTGACTTTTTTGCTAAGGGTGAATGGTTGGTACTTTGCCTCCATCGCCTTTTGAGTCCTTGGCGAATGATGCCAGGGGTATTCTCTCCGGTGTACAGTGAAAACGTAGCCCAAGAACTACTTAAGCTGCACCGGGAAAATAAAATGTTTTCCATTGTCCCTTTTCAACTCGCTACCCACCCAACACAGGAGGAAAAAACCAATGCAATTGCAGAACTCCAGCTCCAAGCTTGATGATGCTACAATTCAGAGCGATTTAGAAACCAATGGCAAGAGTGTAGATTCCGTACAAGCTCTTGAAACTTGGATGGTTAATCAGCTCTGTGAACAACTCTCTCTTGATGCGAAAACCATTGATGTGAAGGAACCTTTAACGCGCTATGGTTTGGATTCAATTGATGCAGTAACGATTGTTGGGGAACTGGAAGATTGGCTTGAACTAGAGTTACCTTCAACCCTATTCTGGGACTATCCGACGATTGAGAAATCGGCTCAATATTTGGTTGAAGAATTTGATATTGCCAGCGCATTGAATAAAGCTGAACCTGCGGCAAAAACCGAAACTCAGAAACCGACTACCGAAAAATCTTCTAAAGGAGGTTGGGGTGGTTTTTGGGGGAAGAAATAGAGTCCCGGTCAAATTTTGGATGCAAAGATTTTGGATTTTGGATGGGTTCACTCCACCAGAATCCAAAATTGATTAAGACAGCGGAGGAAACCGTTAATTGAATTTTTCTGACTTTTCCTTCTGGTGGGTACTGCTACTCTACTGCGTTCCCTTCTTTACACTTCGCTACATCGGCAAGTCGCTGAAGTTTTGGCAAGACTCCTTTGATACGATTGGCTTGGCGGCAATGTCGCTGATCCTATTTATCAACGCGAGTAAATCTAGCTTCATCATCTTTGCTGTTGATGTTATTTTCAACTACCTGATGGTGCGGTTGATGCAGCAGCGCCAAGGTGCCCAAGCGAAGCTAATTGCGACGATTACTATTGTTATTGACATTGCCATCCTTGCTTATCTCAAGTACTTGACATTTTTTGTAGAAGATGTGTTGGGACTCGTGGCGGGGGGAGCAATTAATAATTGGGAGCAGAAGTTTCCTCTACCAATTTTTCAGCAGATTCCTCCAGGGGTTTCGTTTTATACCTTCCAGATGGTTGCATTTGTGGTCGATTCTCTGCGACCAAAATATAAAAAACCAATTGGATTTCTCGATTACATTAATTTTATTTCATTCTTCCCTCAAATCGTTGCAGGACCAATTGAACGCCGTGCGGATTTGTTGCCCCAAATTCAATCGTTTCGCTTTAGATTTACGGTAGATAACTTTGAAGAAGGGTTCCGATGGTTAGCCTTGGGATTCTTCATGAAATTGGTGTTAGCGGAAAACTTAGCGCCATTCATTGATTTAAAAGTGACAGGAAATCCCTGGATTGTGTGGTTCCACGCTTACTTGTTTACCCTCAGAATTTACTTTGATTTTGGTGGCTACAGTTTCATGGCGGTTGGCTTAGGAAAAATTTTGGGAATTAACCTAACTCTGAATTTTTTAGCTCCCTACACTTCAGTTAGTATTCAAGAATTTTGGCGACGGTGGCACATTACCCTGAATAACTGGTTTCGGGATTATGTATTCCTGCCGCTAATGGGTTCCAAGAAGCAGTTAGCTCCCTTTTATCTATTTATTACGTTTACGCTCTCTGGTTTCTGGCACGGTGCGGCGTGGAATTTCATCTTTTGGGGGGCTTACCACGGTGCTTTATTGCTCGTGTTGCGATATGCGGGTAGACCGTTTCAGCGTTTTGTTGGAAAATATTTTCCGAGTGCCGATTTTGTCTCTTGGGCGCTGACGTTTGCTTCAGTAACATTGGGTTGTCTGTTCTTTATGGAAACGGACATTAATCGATTGCTTTTGAAGTTACAAGCGATTATTACCCCTTGGGCTTATTCGATTTCTAACTTGGGTGAATTCTTTGGTTCTTATACCCTAAATGAAGGTAGTGCCTTAATTTTTACTCTCGTACTTGCCAATGGAGTATTACTTCTAGAACATATGGGAGTTTGGCAGAAACGAAAGTTGGAATATGAATTGCTCCTATTGCCTTGGGTATCAAAAGTTTTGGTGTTTTTAACCTTCTTGTTAGCCGCCAATACTCCGTCTAAGTTTATTTACTTTGAGTTCTAATGTGGAAACCTTTAAAACTTGCTAGTTGGTTTGGTGTTATTGCTGTAGCCTGGTCGATTGGGTATGTTTACAATGCCCACTACGGCGGAGAATTAAGCTGGTTGCGGATGATGTACGAACGGAAAATGGCGCTGGCGGCTGAGGTTGATGCACCGAGACGGTTGCTGATTACTGGCGGTTCGGGGGCGCATTATACGATTAATTCCAAGCTGATGGAACAGGAGTTGGGCATTCCAGTATTAAATCTGGGAATTGATGGTCCAGTTGGTTTAGATGTAATTTTACCTAGTATTTTAGGTGAAGTTCGTAAGGGTGATATTGTTCTATTAATTCCTGAGTATTTAATTTTGTGGTCTGAGGATGGATTGGGCGATCGCTCGGCTAATTTTGGTCTAGCAATTGGCCGTCCGGGTTTGGGAGGAGTACCACCCAAGCGGTTGGCGCAAGATACTTTGTTGCTTGGTACACCGACTCTCCGAGGAGTCACTAAATCCACCTTGGATCTGATTGAAAAAGGAAAATTGACGGGTTACTACTCCGATCCAGTAGATGAACGCGGAGATCCTACAGTAACCAAAGAACGAACGGGTGAATGGTGGGAACTTCCCATTAATCAACCAATAACCAAACACGCTGTCAAACGGATCGCTCAATTTAAGCAGGAGGTAGAAGCCAAGGGTGGAACATTAATACTTTCATTGCCGTGGGTCTATGCTCGCACTGATGAAAAGTCAGTTCGTAATGTTGAAAAAACAGCAGAGGAATTATCTAAAATTGCACCGTTACTATATGACCAAAAGACATTGAATATGCAGACAAATTCTAACTTATTTGCCGATACTCACTATCACTTAAAACCGGAAGCGAGGGAACTCAGAGCCAAGCAATTAGTTGAAGAGTTAAAAGACGTTTTAGGGTCAGAACTTACTGAAAAAAGATGAATCAAAGAGTTATTCAATTGCTCGTTAATTTTTAAAAAGCTGACCGCGAATACCTGTTAGATTAACAGGATAGGAGTTAGACAAGGATGGACTACAAACTAGATAGCCATAGGCTCCGAAAAAATGTCAGATCTACTTCTGATACTCATACTCATGCAACTCCTATTCGCATTTGTATTCTCGGTGGTGGTTTTGGAGGGCTTTATACAGCGTTGTACCTGCAACGTTTTTGCTCGTCCCGATTAAAAAATAGTCAAATTACCCTCGTTGATCGCAAAGATCATTTAGTATTTACTCCCTTACTCTACGAACTTGTTACTGATGAATTGCAAGCTTGGGAGATTGGCCCTTCTTTTAAAAAATTACTAAAACACACAACTATTCAATTTTGTCAAGGAATAGTTCAGGGTGTGGATTTAGAAACGCGCCAAATTAAAGTTAAACGTGAGGATGTTGTTGAGCAAAACCCCGATCTACTGACTTATGATTATCTAGTATTAGCGGTAGGTGCCGAGATGCGTTTGGATGGGATTCCTGGTGCTGCTACTTACGCCTATTCCTTCCGAACCGTGGCTGATGCGGAACGCCTGAAGGCACGGCTGAGAGAGTTGGAAAATAGCGATCGCCAAACCATTCAGGTTGCGGTTGTGGGTGGTGGCCCAAGCGGGGTAGAGTTAGCGTGTAAAGTGGCGGATCGATTGGGGAGACGGGGACAGGTGCGGCTGATTGAGAGAGGAACCGAACTGCTAAAAACCTTTTCCCGCTATAGTCGAGTAGCAGCTTATCGCGCTTTAAAAGCACGCCACGTTCAGATTGATTTTGAAACCAGTATTGAGGCGGTTGAAGCTGATCAAATTATTGTAGTCAATAAAGATGGGACAACTAATCTACCTGTTGATCTCGTACTTTGGACAGTGGGTACTCGCTCAATTGATTGGGTACGAAACTTACCTTGTCGGCAAAATAGCCAAGGTCAGCTAATTATTCTTCCTACTTTACAAGTAGTTGATTATCCAGAAGTTTTTGCCTTGGGGGATTTAGCAGAAATCGAATATCCTAGACGTAAAAATGTCCCCGCAACGGCTCAAGCCGCTTACCAACAGGCTGATTGTGCCGCTCATAATATTGCTCGTGCAATTGGAGGGAAACCGTTAAAAGCTTTCCACTATTTACATTTAGGAGAGATGCTAACCTTGGGAAAAGGTGCAGCCGTGGTATCGAGTTTTGCACTTAAGATAGAGGGTCGTTTAGCGAGCATCATTCGGCAGTTTGTCTACCTCCAACGGTTGCCAACTTTACCCCATCGCCTTCAAGTTTTGAAGCATTGGATCAGGCAATGGCTAGCCAGTTTTTGGCAGCAACTAACGAAGTTCAGCTTCGGTCGCCGAAGGCGAAGAAAGGGATGAGTTATAGTTATTTGTTGTTTGTTGTTTGTTTTTCGTTTATTGTTAATTCTCATAGGAGGGCAATCTTTAATTAATTAGTGATATTAGACTAAAATTGTACAAGGTTAAAAGATTTATGGATTCCAGGGAGCAAAAAAATCAAACCATTTGGGATAAAAAACTAGAAGAATTGTTCGGATTAGATTTGCGGGCACTAGCCGTATTCCGAATTGGTTTAGCAATTATTATTATTGCCGATTTAATCATCCGTTCTAAGGATATTAAGGCACTCTATTCAGATTTGGGTGTATTACCTCGCACAGCCCTAATTGACCAAATTCTCAATCCCTGGTATTGGTCAGTACATCTGATTAGTGGTCAACCTCTCGTTCAAACCCTACTATTTTTGTCGGCGGGATTGATTGCCGTAGCGTTGCTGGTGGGATATCGAACGAGGTTAGCGGCGATCGCATCTTGGGCACTCTTAATATCTCTGCAAAATCGGAATCAAGCCTTGCTTTTTGCTGGCGATGATATGCTTCGCGCCCTAATGTTTTGGGCGATGTTTTTACCATTAGGCGCTTGTTATTCAGTAGATAGTGCCCTTAATTCATCGACGAATCCTTTACCCAAACGTATCCTTTCTGGTGCTACATTTGCACTCACATTGCAGGTTTACTACATTTACGCATTTTCGGCACTGTTTAAGACGACTAGTGAGATTTGGTGGCCAGAATTAAATGCTGTTTATTATGCCTTACATTTTGATCAGTATGCGGCTTCATTAGGTCAATTTTTACTTAATTTTCCAGTTCTATTACCTATTTCTACCTTTATTACTTTAGTTTTAGAGTGGATCGGACCTTTATTTCTTTTGGTTCCTTTCAAAACAACTTTTTTCCGCTGCGCTACTATTATTACTTTTATCCTCTTACATATTGGATTTGGCTTAACGTTACATATCGGGTTGTTTCCCGCTCTTGGTATATTTACCTGGTTAGTTTTTATTCCTAGTGATATTTGGGACGCACTTTACAAACGAATCTATACTCCAGAACGAGCCGGACTTAGAATTTATTATGATGCAGAGTGTGGTTTTTGTAAGAAAGTCGTCCACCTAATTCGCACGTTTGCTATTTTGCCAAAAACACCCTTACTTTTGGCTCAGGATGACCCTTCAATTTTTGCAGATATGCAAGCCCAAAATTCCTGGGTGGTTGTCGATTGGCAAGAAAATCGGCATTTTAAATGGGAGGCGCTAGCTTATGTGATTAGCCTTTCTCCAGTGTTTGGAATACTCGCATCGGTGATGAGATGGAATCCAGTGATGTCGGTGGGAACGAAATTTTACCAAACTATTGCTTCTAACCGCAGAGCAGCAGGAAAATTCACTGCACCGTTGAAATTCCGTCCTCTTGAAGTTCATTCTTCAGGGTTGATGAATGTTGTAACCTTGCTTTTGTTTGCTTATGTTACGGTCTGGAATTTGCGAGGTTTTGTAGAATTAACGTCTAGTCGAGGTACTCTAAAATCAAGTTTTGTTAAACCAGCCGAGAGAATTTTTAAATCAAAAACTCTAAACTCAATCGATTGGATTAGCCGCCTCTTGAGATTGGATCAATCATGGAGTATTTTTGCCCCTGCTCCCCCAAGAGATGATGGTTGGCATGTGATAGTCGGCAAACTTAAAGATGGTACTGAGGTTGATTTATTAAGGGATGGTGGTGCTGTAAACTGGGACAAGCCGACTATTAGAATGCGAAATTCTATCTATCCGAATATGCAATGGCGCACTTACTTTATTAATCTCAATCGTGCTATAGGTCAGAAACTTTATCCCTACTATGGAGAATATCTCTGTCGAGATTGGAATGAACGCCATCAGGGAAACAAACAAGTGGAAAGTTTTGAGGTTTACTTTATGAGTGAAAGAACTGCGCCACCTGGTCAAACTCAGGGTATCGAACAGAAAAGCTCTTGGCAGCAATCTTGTTATGAAAACTCTAAAAAAGGTAAGTAAATTACTGAGGCAATCCTAAGAAACTATGCTGTTTAATTCTTACATTTTTATCTTTGTTTTTTTACCGATTACTCTACTGGTATTCTTCGGTTTAGCTCGATTCCGTTTGACCAAGGTAGCGGTAGTTTGGTTAACAATTACTTCATTTTATTTCTATGGTTACTGGAGTATTCCTTACTTAGCTTTAATGCTCATTTCTGTAGTTTTTAACCATCAGATGGGGAGAGCTATAGATAGGGCTATAGATAATGTTGATCCAAAAACTAACCAAGCCAAAACATTACTTTGGATAGGAATAATTGTTAATTTATTAATAATCTCTTACTATAAATATGCTAATTTTTTCATCTCTTCACTTAACAGCGTTTTAAGTACTACTATAACAAGTCCTGAAATTATATTGCCTTTAGGGATTTCTTTTTACACGTTTACCCAAATTGCTTATTTGGTTGATGCTTATCGAGGAGAAACAAAAGGGTATAAGTACGATCTTCTGACCTACAGCTTATTCGTTACTTTTTTTCCGCAGTTAGTTGCTGGCCCTATTCTACGTCATGATGAACTCATTTTGCAATTTCGTCAGCTAAGGAGTTTTGTATTTTCTCATAAAAATATGGCACTGGGTTTAACCATGTTTAGTCTAGGGCTATCTAAGAAAGTGTTGATAGCAGATAACCTATCATCCTGGGTTGCACCCGTCTTTAACAATGCTGAAGCTGTCAGTTTTATTGAAGCATGGGTTGGGGCACTGAGCTATACGTTTCAACTTTATTTTGATTTTTCTGGCTATTCAGATATGGCTATTGGTTTAGGGTTAATGTTCAATATCCGCCTACCGATTAATTTTGATTCACCCTACAAAGCCATTTCTATTACTGACTTCTGGCGACGCTGGCATATCACGTTGTCTAATTTTCTGCGAGATTATCTTTATATTCCTCTCGGTGGTAGTCGTCGGGGAGAACTACGCCGCTATATCAACCTTTTGCTCACCATGTTGTTAGGTGGACTGTGGCATGGTGCAGGTTGGACTTATGTCATATGGGGTGGATTGCACGGCATATATTTATCTATTAATCATTGGTGGCGTAAGTTGAATATTCCATTACCTAAACTATTGGCATGGAGTGTTACGTTTATTGCTGTTGTCGTTGGTTGGGTATTATTTAGGGCTAAAACTTTGCCTGATGGTATGGAAATTTTACAGGCAATGGTAGGGATGAAAGGAATCGTAATACCTGGTGAAGCTCAAGGTAAGTTAGCCGTACTAACCAAATTTGGATTGCAACTTCAGTCTTGGAAAGATTTTGTTTACCTACCAGAGGTAAATGGTAGCAAGTTTTTGAGTATGGTGGTTTTAGTCGGGCTAACCTTATGCGCTACTTTACTTCCTAATACACAACAAATCTTACAGAAGCTTAAACCAACGTGGTGGTGGGCTGCATGGGTTGGCGTACTAGCTAGCTTTTGTTTACTATCGCTCAATCGCGTTTCTGAATTTCTTTACTTCCAATTCTGATCATATTTAAGAACTATGAGTACATCCCCTAAAGTCAATTCAATCTCCTCTAAAATTTTACATAAGGATAAAATCAGGAAAGTAGGTTTAAAAAAATACCGTAGATTTAATTTGGCTTTCTTGGTAGCTACCTCTATCCCTATGATAGCTGTGGGTTTATTCAATATTATTGTTGACCCATACGACGCTTTTGATACCCCAAACTTTTTGGGCGTGAATCATTCAAAACCGGATAAAGATAATAATGACAGACTATACAAAGCTCTCGACATTATCCGGATTCAACCTGTCACCGTTTTACTGGGTTCGTCTAGAACAAAACAAGGTTTAGATCCCACACATCCTGCTTTAGCCACTGATCCGCCAGTTTATAATTTAGCACTTAATGGTCCTAATGTGTATGAGATACGCCGTTATTTAGAACACGCTATCGCTAATCAGAAAAACTTAAAAGAGGTTATATTCGGCGTTGATTTTTTTATGTTTAATTCATCCTTGATGAATCAACCCAGTTTTTCAGAAAGCAGATTAGAAAAGCGACATATAACCTGGCAAGACGCTATTAATTCTACTTTTTCTATAGATACTTTATATGCCAGCCGAGAAACAATTATTGATAGCCTAAATCAGCCTAATAAAGATGATACTTATGGCGAAAACGGCTTTATGCCAAATCGTAATCTTGATAACAATCAAACTGAATGGAGATTTAATGGAGGAATAAAACTCTATTTTGAATTACATTCAAATTATCAACTCTCCAAACCCTATCTATCGGATTTCAAAAAAATTGTTCAGCTATGCAAAGAACATGATATCAAATTAAAAGTATTTATATCTCCATCCCACGCTACCGATTTAGAAGCAATTCGCGCTACCGGGCGTTGGCAAATCCTAGAACAATGGAAACGTGAAATCGTCAAAATTGTACCTGTTTGGGATTTTTATTACTATAACAGTATTACGACGGAACCTATCAGTAATAAGATGAAAAATTATGCTGATAATTCTCATTACACCCCACAAATTGGCAACTTGGTACTTGACCGTATTTTATCTTACCAAGATGACCAGGTTCCGTCAGATTTTGGCATATTAATAACTCCAGAAAATATTGAATCTCACCTAGCTAAAACTCGTGCTGACCGGGAAGTATGGGCAAGAAATAATCCTGATGAAGTGAAGTTAGTTAAAGATATAAAGCATCGCTTAGAACAGCCCGATAATTACTAAAAAATAACGACCCTCTCAAACTATGAAAATTTCAGATAATACATCTTATAGAAAAGTTTATCCTAATACATTAAAGGATCGACAATTTAAAAATTACTATCAATTTAATTGTATTTTTTTTGCATCAGCTTTATTTCCCTTGTTAGCCGTTGGTCTATTCAATATTGTTATCGATCCATACGGAGTTTTTAATAGTCCAAAGTTTGCAAGTATAAATCAGACGAAACCCGAACAACAAAAACATTCGCGGCTATACAAAGCCATGGATATCATACGGATTAAACCAAGAATAATTTTGTTAGGCTCCTCACGAGTAGAGACAGGTTTAGATATAGAACATCCTGCTTTCAAAGATAAAAAAATTACTTATAACCTAGGACTTGAAGCTGCTAATACCTACGAATTAAGGCAGTATTTTAACCATGCACTTGTTCAGCAGCCGAAGTTAGAACAACTAATAGTAGGTATTGATTTTTTTATGTTTAACGAGCATTTAAAGAATAGAGTAGATTTTAGTGAAGAAAGATTAAAAAACAAAATACCAACACAGGATATTTTAAATACTTCTCTATCTCTAGACGCTTTTGTTTCTAGTAAAAATACGCTCCTCATAAATTTAACTCATCAATCCCCTAATCGCGTTAGTAAAAAAATAGATAGGTTTAAATTTTGGCTAGGTGGTTTTTTGAGTAACGAAGAACTCTACAAAAACTACTCTTTCTCACCTGAGAGATTAAATCATATCAGAACAATAATTGATATATGCCGTAAAAATAATATAGATGTTAAGGTATTTATTTCACCCATACACGCCACCCAGCATGAAGCTATTCGTGTAGGTGGGCTGTGGTCAATTTTTGAACAGTGGAAACGGGAACTTGTAAAAATTGTACCAATCTGGGACTTTTCAGGTTATAACAGCGTTACAACAGAACCAATCAGTGATGATATGAAAAATTATATAGATAGTTCACATTACAGTCGGCAAACAGGCAATTTAGTACTCGACCGTATTTTATCTTATCAACAAGAGAGCGTTCCGTCAGATTTTGGCATATTAATAACTCCAGAGAATATTGAATCTCACCTAGCTAAAATTCGTGCTGATCGGGAAGTATGGGCAAGAAATAATCCTGATGAAGTGAAGTTAGTTCAAGATATAAAGCATGAAGTTGAGGCAAAAGAAAATGAATTCAAAAGATAATCACTCTAGTTTAAGTTTTCCTAACCCATTAAAATATAGCACTACGCATTGAGGTTAGGACATCCTTAATTGCTGAAACTATTGATTTTATAAGCTTTTACCTTCTGCCCTCTGCCTTCTGCTATAAATTGACTCTAAAAACGTTCACTCCCAACAGCCATCCCAGCCGCCCCTACTTCTGCCAAAATACTCACTACCCGAAATAGTGCGACAACCGTTAGAATCAAACCAGCAGAAAACTGTTGATCTAATAGTGCGATCGCAGTTGCTTCAAACACCCCCAACCCCCCTGGTGCGCCCGGAACAACTAATCCCATTAACCAAGCAAAACTAAAGGCACTCAGTAACGGAGGAATTTGAGCAAAATTTACTGGCATTAAGGCGAGTAACGTCAACAAAAATCCCGTACCTCGCAGGACTAAAAAACCCATTTCACCAAATAACGGTAACAGGGGATAGTGTTCAATCTGAACTGAACCTGTGTCAGTAAAATTTCCCTTAGATCGGCTTAAACGTTGAACTACAGCATTAAGAACTTTGGGATGAATTCCTAACAAAACCACAGCTAAACTCAGAATTTGTAATCCCCAAATCCGAATAGTTGAAGCGGTTGTTACCCAACCTAACCCACTGCTACTCAACGCGATCGCTAATGCCGCTGCCGCCATCAACAACGGTTCTAGCAATACGCTGATACTAGCAGCACCGAGAGAACCCCCCGCACGGGTAACGGCTGAAATCCGACCATAAAAATGCCAAACATTCCCTGGTAAATATTTAGCAATATTTGTTTTGAGGTAAACTTGTAGTGCCCATTTATTGCTAACAGGTTGCTTAAACATTTTTAGAATCCATGTCCATACCCAGCCAGACCAAATGTGAGCAAGTAGAGTCATGATAAGAGCTGTTGCTAGCATTGTCCATCCATGGGCATTAATTCGAGTTCCTGCAACCTCGTGCCAATGGTCTTTAAATGTTTTTACTAAAAAAAATAGCGTTCCGCCAAGAATCACCCAGCGTAAGTAGGGCTTTATAGTTTTCATTGGTTATAAGTTATTAATCATTGTTTTTTTGAAACTATTTTTAATTGATGAATTGAGAATACAAGCCTCCGGATTTATCCGTGGGTTTCTTAAGTTTTAATTGATAATTTTGAATTTTGAATGGTTTTGACTAATGACCCATAACTTCTGAAACTAGCACAACTAAGGATTCTCGTATAGATACCCTTAATTGTGCTGTACGCTTAAGCTGACAACGTTGCGATCGCTCTTTCCACCACTTGAACCGCTTCCTCCACCTCCTCTGCTGAAACAATCAACGGGGGTACAAAACGAACAACTTTAGGTCCGGCTGGAACCAGTAGCAAGCCTTGATCCATCGCGGCTTTTACCACATCGATTGCCGTTAGATCAATATCAGCGTTAAGTTCCATCCCATTAATTAAACCCCAACCGCGCACTTCCGAAACCAAATTGGGATAGCGATGGGCGATCGCTCTCAATCGAGTCCGCAACTGTTCGCCCCGTTCCTGAACATTGTGTAAAATATGCTCACGTTCCAAAGTCTGAGCGACACTCAGGGCGGCTGCACAAGCAAAGGGATTACCACCAAACGTGCTAGCATGATCCCCAGGCTCAAAAACATTACAGAACGTCTTACACATCATCGCCCCAATCGGAATACCACCTGCTAATCCCTTCGCGCTGGTAAAAATATCCGGCTCAATTCCTAAATTCTCATATCCCCAATACTTGCCTGTGCGACCCATCCCCACCTGCACTTCATCTAGAATCAGCAGGATGCCTGTTTCATCGCAGATTTTTCGCACCCGCAGGAAGTAATCAAGTTCTCCGGGACGGACACCCCCTTCACCCTGCAACGGTTCTAGCATAATCGCTGCTACTCGTTGGTCGCCCTCATCAAGTTCCGTCACTGCCTCTTCAACGGCTTGAATATCGTTGTAAGGGATATAGGCGAACCCAGGTACTAATGGATTAAAATGCTTCTGATACTTCGGCTGACCCGTGGCGGTAATCGTCGCTAGCGTCCGTCCATGAAAACTGGCTTTCGCCGTCAAAATCACGGGTTTGTCAATTTCTAAGACCGTATGGGCATATTTCCGGGCTAATTTGATTGCCCCTTCGTTGGCTTCAGCTCCAGAGTTACAGAAGAATACTCGATCCGCACAGGAATGTTGTACAATCCACTTGGCTAATTCCCCTTGTTGGGGGATGTAGTACAAATTAGAAACATGGTGCAGCGTTTTAATTTGCTGAGTTACGGTTTCAATCAGGGCAGGGTGAGCGTGACCCAAAGTACAAGTCGCAATGCCAGCCACAAAGTCAAGATAGTCGCGCCCGGAAGTATCCCAAACCCGGCAACCCTCTCCCCGTTCTAAGGCAATGGGAAAGCGTCCGTAGGTGGTCATTACATTAGCATCAAAGTCCGTTGGGTCATAGGGGGTAGAGAGGGCTGATGTTGATTCTTCTGGGATGGAGGGATTCTCAACGAGAGTTTCTAACGTCACTGGCTTGTTCTCCTAAAGTATTGCTCTTGATCTGCAAATATTAACCGGAATTCTTAAAAACTGGGGTTTTGTTATTTTTTGTTGCTCATCTGCAAATAGTAACCGGAATCCTAAAAAAAACGACTGTCTTGCTTAAAACTCCAATATAGTAGCCTGCTCACTGAGCCACGGCGGAGGCGATCTTTCCCAGTCTTGAGCGACCAATGACCCATGTCTAATGACTAATGACTAATTTTTCTCACTATCGGTAGAGAGGAAAGTGTTAGGCTCTATGAGATCCTGGGTTTATACTTGACTTGATTCCCAACCATGATTCATACACCAAGACCGTTTAGCATTTTGTAATCCGGGCAACAACTAGCCAAATGGGTTCTGGTAGCCTTAAAATCAGTATTTTCTAATCCTAAAGGTTGAACATTAATTGATGAGGGTTATAGGGCGATCAGCTCTTCTGGTAAGCCTTCTGTTAGCTCTGCACTTCCAGCCAAGTAGCCTCAACCCTTCTTGAAAGCTCAACATCCGTTTATTTTCATCCTGTCAGTTCAACCCAATCAGGACAACTTTATCACAATCCCTCATAACACTCACCACTCAAACCTTACTATGAATACTGCTCAATTGAACCAAAGTGATACGCACAATTTGACAGACTATACTGATTTTGCTGAACCGAATACCATTGAGATCGAGGAAACCGAATTGAATCGGGTGGCAGTCGAGTTTTCAGAACCAGAAGAGCATCTATCGGCAAGCCGTTCGTCAGGATACCAAAAAACTAGCTCTGATGATACAGTCGGTGCTTTCTTTAAAGAAATGGCGCGTTACCCACTCCTCAAGCCAGAAGAAGAGGTAGAATTGGCAAATCACGTCCAGTTCTTAGTGGAAACGGATCAACTTCAGCATCGCTTGTACAAACAGTTGGGTCGTAAGCCAACCCAGGCAGAACTGGCTCAAGTCTTGAATCTCACAGAACGTCAGTTGGAACATCGCCTCTATCGCGGTCGGGTATCTAAGCGTAAAATGATTCGGTCTAACTTACGTTTAGTCGTTTCAATTGCTAAACGATACCTTAACCGGGGCGTTCCTTTCCTAGATTTAATCCAAGAAGGAGCATTAGGATTAAATCGTGCGGCCGAGAAGTTTGATCCAGATAAAGGCTATAAATTCTCAACTTACGCCTACTGGTGGATTCGTCAGGCGATTACCCGCACCATTGCTAATGATGCCCGAACCATTCGCTTACCCATTCATATTGTTGAAAAGCTTAATAAACTCAAAAAAGCTCAACGGGAACTCAAGCAACAACTGCAACGCAATCCTAGTGAAGCCGAACTGGCTGAAGCCTTAGAGATTACCCGATCGCATTTGCGTCAGTTACTACAGTTGCGTCGGCGATCGCTCTCACTGAACCATCGTGTGGGGAAAGGCGAAGATACAGAATTAGTTGATTTGCTCGAAGACAATGAGTTAGCTTTGCCTGAAGATCAGATGAGCGAAACCATGATGCGTCAGGAGATTTGGGATGTTTTGACAGACGTTCTCACTGAACGAGAAAAGGATATCATTTCTCTGCGCTACGGTCTAGTCGGTACAGAAGCCTATACCCTAGAAGAAGTGGGCAGTATGTTCAATCTCTCCCGGGAACGCGTGCGTCAGATTCAAAGTAAAGCGATGCGGAAGCTACGCCGTCCTCAAGTTGCTCGACGCTTGCAAGGTTGGTTAAGTTAGTTATTAGTTGTTTGTTGTTGGTTGTTTGTAATTTGTAATTTGTGGTTAGTTATTTGTTATGAGTAAACCACAAACGACAAGCAACTAACATCAAACAACCCAAGCAATGACTAATGACTTCACCATACGACCAGCAACTCCAACAGATGTACCCGTACTATTTGAATTGATTCAGGCATTAGCAAACTATGAGCAACTTTCCCATACAGTTAGTGGTAATGCCAATGCCCTAAAAGAACACTTGTTCGGTGCTAAACCTTATGCTGAAGCAATTTTAGTAGAGTGTTCTGGACAAGCTGTTGGATTTGGGTTATTTTTTCCTAACTATTCTACATTTTTGACGAAACCGGGAATTTATGTGGAAGACTTATTCGTTCTTCCAGAATGGAGGCGCAAGGGTATCGGTAAGGCAATGCTAGCCTACATTGCTGAGTTAGCCGTTAGCCGTGGCTGCGGGCGTTTGGAGTGGAGTGTTTTAGACTGGAACGAAGCGGCGATCGCGTTCTATGAACGTTTGGGAGCATCCGTCTTACCCGACTGGCGAATTTGTCGAGTGACGGGTAATTCCTTCCAGCAGTTAGCGGCAAAGACATCAATGAAGTTTGTGGAACCATGAACTTTGATTGCAAATACTGATCAATTATCAAAAACTGTGTTTTTCCTCTTGCAGAAAGTAGTCTCTACACTTTACTAATTAAGTACATCTACCCAAGATTTCAAGGAAGGCACTTAACGTTAAGAGGAGTGGGATAATGGCTATTTGGGTAAACGAACAGATCGATCCATCAGGTTTGATTTATTCTTGTATTGCTTGTAGCAATGAAGAGCAAGCGAAAGACTGTCACGAATCGTTTGAGGAAAATTTGACCAACGAACAAAAATCAGCGGGTTGGGTGGCGCGTTTGAGAACCGTTAGTTCTTGGGACGAAGTGCCAGTTAATGCTTTGAAACTAGACTAGACGCTTTGGATTTCAAGTTTTTGTTTTTAATCTTACCTGTAAAGGCTCAGTTCTTGGTAGTTATAAACCCAGGCATTGCTACTAGCTAATGGCTAATTGCTATTAACTATTAGCCGTTAGCCATTAGCAAAAACCTGCTTTCTATTTATCACCCTTAATCGATTACACCGATCGCCCCACCTGCTGCGGAAGCAAGTGCAGAAACAAGCGCTGTGAAAAATAGCCACCACGAAGCTGTTGCCGCCGCTTTCCGGGTTTCTTCAGCTTGATGCTGCGCTTGGTGCTTAATTTCTTCGAGGCGCAGTTGAGCATCCCGTTGAATGCGTTCGGCTCGTTGCAATACACTATTACGAGTACGCTCAATTTGATCAATTAATCGATTAGCATCTGCTTCAGAAATATCAGGACGAGAACTCAGAAGCGCAACCAACGTATTCCGATCAAATTGAGAGAGGCGATCGCGCAATGCCTCAAAACCCGCTTCTGGATCATGAAACAACTGGCGCATATCCGCCTTAATTCCATCATAATTGAGTTCAGGACGCTCCAAGCTATTCAGGTAATTGCGAATTCGCTCAAAAATACTATCAATAATCGACTGTATGCGATATTGAACACTTCGCATTTGGGCGATCGCTTGGTCACGCACCGCTTGAATTTGATCAATAATGTGATTGACTTCTGCTTCAGAAATATCCTCCCGTTGCGATAATAAAGCGACTAAGGTAGAACGATCAAAGTGAGAGAGGCGATCGCTCAAACTGGATATCCCAGCACGAGGATCGTGAAGCAGTAACTGGACATCTCGCTTAATTGCATCAGGATTCAGTTCTTCCTTACCCGTAGAACGCAGGTAATCGGCTACTGTACTTTGAAAATCCTGTACTGTTTGTTGAGTCCGAACTGCAAAGCGTCGGGGTGCTTTAGCAATACTACGAATCGTACCTTGTACTTGGTCAATAATCTGATTAACTTGCTCCTCACTCAAGTCTTTCCGTTGAGAAAGTAACTTAACTAAAGTATCCCGATCCATTGCCGCTAAACGTCCTCGGATTGCCAAACTTCCGGCTTTAGGATGGCTCAAAAGTGTGGTTAAATCACGCTTGATTCCTTCAGGATTAAGTTCTGATTTACCCGTAGATCGCAGATAATCAGCAATAGAAGACATCGTGTGATCGTACTGATCCTTCGCTTTCTCTGCAATTTTTTGAGGGGTGTGAGTTACACGAGTCCAGATGCCTTCAACGCGATCAAGCGTGTGATTAATTTGCTCTTCACTTAAGTCTTGACGCTGACTTAATAACTGGACTAAAGTATCCCGATCAAAACTTTGTGCCCGTCTGCGGAGTAATAATAATCCAGCTTGAGGGTCATCTAAAAGGAGTTTTAGTTCGCGTTCAATGGCTTGAGGATCGAGTTCGTTTTTCCCCGTATCCCGGAGGTAGGATTGAACTTTAAACCATTGCGCTTCAACTTTGGCTTTAACGGCTTCTTGCAGTTCTTGAGCCTCCATCAAAACTCGATCTCTGGCTCGCTCTAGCTCATTAATCGTTAATTCAATTTCTGGTTCAGTTAGGTCTGCACGCTGGTTTAAAATCCGAGCAAACGTAGCGCGATCAAATTGAGCGAAACGGTTACTTAATTGGGCATAATCGGCATCAGAATCTTCGAGAATAGGTCTGAAATTGAGCTGGATTTTTTCGGGAGTTAGGCCTTCTTTAGGAGCGAGGAGTAGATATTGTTCTACTTCATGGAATAAAGCGAGGGAACGTCCTCGTTCTTCAGCCGCTCTGGCTTCATTTAACACTTCCAAACGAATCGTATCTAGAGTGGTAGAAATGTCTTGAATTTTCTGTTGAGTAAAAACACCCCGTTGTTGCAGTAAATCCGCAAAATCTGAGCGATTGAGTTGCTCTAATTCATCCGCAACCACTCCCGGATCAGCTTCCGGATCATACAACACATCTCGGAATTCTCGCTCAATAGTTTGCCGATTCATTTGCCAGGAATATTTATTAAGCAAGTAATTTTCGACATCCGCCCGTACCGTGCTGTAAGGAGGAGTTTCACCACTAACTTGAGCTGCAATTTTATTCGTTTGTTCGCCTACTTGGTCTTTAACTTTTTTGAGTTGACCTACCACTTTCTCAACATCAAAGTCAGAAAGATCCGAGCGCCCCATCACAATTCCAATTAGACCATTCATACCCATAGCTAATGTTTGAGCTAGTGGCCCAGCCGTCTGTTGAGATTGGTCTTGGGGCTGACGATTCTGACGTAATTCTCCAATCAAATCATCCAACCGTTGAGTAAAATCTTTTCCTAATAACTGATCACCTGTTGCAGATTTGAGATAATCAACTAGTTCTCCCATTGCATCTCTTTGAGGTGGGAGTTGCTTGACCGTTTTCTTCCAAGCGGCTTCTAATTGATCAGCAATTCGATTAACATCCTGTTTGGATAAATCACTACGGCTACTGACTAAATCTACAAATGTTTGTCGGTCAATGTTGCTAAGATTTCCACTACTCGCAATTTCTCTTAAATTGGGGTCATTGAGTAAGCTTTCAAATTCAGAACGAATGGTTTTTAGATCTAATTGGGGAGGGCGCAGGGCTTGAAGATAATCCTCAAGATTTTCTCGAATTGTAACCGGATCAATTCCTGACGTTAATTCACGACGAACCGCAGAAGCCGCCGCTTCCGCTGTAGCCACAATTTGTGAACTCGCCGCTTTACTTCCAATCGCTGCCGCTGCTGTTCCCACAATGGCTTGAAAGCCAGAGGTTGCGGTATTCACAACCGAACCAATTAGAGAACCTACGGTTGTAGAACTTGCCCAAACTAACAGCGAAAAGTATGCCGCCCAAATCACTAAACCAACAATTGCACCCAAACCTGATGAAGCCACCAAGCTAAGTTTTACGGCAAATAAAGAAGCAAAAAATAAAGCTAGGGTGACAGTAATCAGCGTTACTAGTCCTAGAGCAACACCAATCTTACGAATTGTACCGCCAACGCTTTCGTGTTTGTCCTCATCTTTATCGGAAGACCCACCCCCTATAAGCGAAATTCCAGTAGCCACACTGAGATTTGTTAATAATAATTGGAACCCAAACGCCAGCACCACCCCAGAAATTAAGGCTGTAACAAATTGGGGACCACTAAACACTAAAGCTGCTTCCTCAGCGGTAGTAACGGTTGGATCGACTGGAACCTGTGCTAACCCTGCAATCCAGCCGCCGAGTTCTAGTATTATTCTCCCACTCTGAACCATCATATCGTCCTCTTATAATTTTTATGGTGCGTAAGTCTACAGATTCCTGAATAGCGATCGCCTCTATTCAGAGCCAAACTCTTCTAGTCCTTAATAGAAGAATCGTTGTTTATGAGGCTTTGGATCATCTCCCGAAGGGGTGAAACCCTTGATCAAGCAGGAAATCTCTATCTAAAGATGTAGTGAACGGATAGAGTCAAGAAGGTTTAATAACCTATTGATGAGACAACTACTGTGGACATACTCTTGACCGTTATCAATTCGGGATTATTCACACTCATTCAACCCTCTGGGCTGATTGGTTTGGTGTTATTCTCCAGTCCGATTACCGATCCGGTAGCGGTATTCCTAACCATTTTGGCAATTATGTTAGTCGCACCTTTACTGTTTGAACGGTTGCGGCTTCCGGGTATTGTAGGTTTAATTCTTGCTGGTGTAATTGTTGGTCCAAATGTTCTGGGTTTGTTAGAGCGGGACAGTACGATTATTTTACTGGGTACGGTAGGATTGCTGTTTTTAATGTTTATGGCAGGGCTGGAAACGAGCCTTGATGACCTCAAATATAATGCCGATAAAGCGGCAATTTTTGGGTTAGCCACGTTTTCTGTACCAATGATTTTGGGTACAGTTTCCATGTTGGTATTAGGATATAGTTGGTTAGCCTCTATTCTGGTCGCATCTTGTTTTGCAACTCATACCCTTTTAGCCTTACCAATCCTCACCAAGTTGGGGTTGATGCGAACTCAAACCGTAACGACGACATTAGGCGGAACTCTGATTACTAACGTGTTGGGACTGTTAGTTCTTGCCGTGGTGGTTAAAGCTCATGGGGGAAATCTTAGTCTAAGTTTCTGGTTATTTCTGATTCCAGCACTGGCAATTTATACCTTTGCGACCTTATGGGGTTTGCCAAAACTCGGTCGCTGGTTTTTTCGCAAATTTGGGCATGATGAAAGTGCAGAATTTATTTTTGTTCTCGCTACATTATTTGTGGTGTCTTATGTAGCGGGTCTGATTGAAATTGAGCCGATTATTGGCGCGTTTTTAGCGGGAATTGCGATTACTCAAATTATTCCTCAATTGAGTCCGTTGATGAATCGGATTCAGTTTATTGGGAATACGTTATTTGTGCCATTTTTTCTGATTTCAGTCGGGATGTTGATTGATCCATTGATTTTAGTTAAGGAACCAAAATCTCTACTCGTAGCATTTGTGATGATTGCAGCGGAAGTTGTGAGTAAGTTTGTCGCCGCGTGGGGGCCTGGAAAACTATTTGGATTTCAATTTCCAAGCATTATGCTCATGTTTGGTCTTTCTGTCGCTCAAGCAGCTTCTACTCTCGCAGCAATTACAGTTGCTTATGAAATTAAACTGGTGGATCAGTTAACAGTTAATGGTATTATTGCCATGATTTTAGTCACCTGTGTGGCATCACCCTGGATTACGGAACGTTGGGGTAAACAGATGAAACCTCAAGGTCAGTCTCATATTTCTGAATCCAGTAATACTCAACCGTTAGCCCACCGAGTTTTAGTTCCTGTTGCTAATCCGAATACAGAGGATAATCTGCTTCAATTAGCATTAATTCTAGCTAAAACAGCGGGAGGAACCTTACTCCCTCTTCATGTACTTTCTGATAAGACTGGGCCTGTTTTACCGGAGGGTAAGATACTGCAAAATCAGCTATTAGCCGCCGCAGAAACCGTTGCTCATGCAGCCGTAACAAATGTAGAACGTATTGGTCGTGTTGATGATGCAATTGACCGAGGAATTACTCGCACCGCCGCTGAACGAGATGCAAGTTTAATTATTTGTGGATGGAAGGGATATTCAACCACTCGTGAGAATTTTTTTGGGAGTGTGATTGATAATGTTATCCGTCGTTCTCATGTCCCCGTTTTAATTGCACGCTTTGGACAGCCGCTTAACAATACCCGTCGAGTTCTTTTGGCAACAACTGATCGTGAACTCCAATCAGAAACATTCAAACAAACTCTCGCCTTAGCGGAAACGATTGGAGTTGAACTTAAAGCAACTCTCCAATTAGTCATCGTTATAACGCACTCTGGTAGCTTGCAACTAAGACCCGAATCCGTCGGTTTAAGTGCTGGTAGTTCTATTCAACAAGTACGGGGAAACTTTATTAAAAATGTATCGCGTTTGCTACGACAAGATGACCTGTTGATTTTAACAGTAAGTACTCATTCGAGTTATTTGTTGAGAATGCCAACATTAGGAATGGAACCCGAAGCGATCGCACGTACTCATCCAGATACTTCTATTCTTGTGGTTTACTTTCCGAACTGATTGAGATTGGCTATACCTCAACAAAACAACTAAAAACGGATTGGTCTATTATTAAACGGCGAGTTCCTAACCACTCCCCCCATCCTCCCATCCCCCCAT